>JBMDWQ010000150.1:0-2593 GCA_048594675.1 Microbacterium sp.
CGTCCCGACCAGCCGATCCCTCGCGGACGGCGGCGCGGCGAGGGCGGGGGCGGCGTGTGACCGCCCCCGCCGTGCTGCGCGAGATCCGTCTGCGGCGTGTTCGTCACAGATGTCTCGCTGAGTGACATGATGCCGGTCAGCCCTTCTTCGCCGCGTCGGCGACGGAGGTGATCATCTGCTCCGGCGTGCTCTTGCCCGCCAGCAGGTCGACGACGGCGACGTTCAGCGCGTTGCCGACGTTCTGACCGAGGACGGTGTCGAGCCACTGCGAGACGAACGGCGCCTTGTTGTAGGCCTCGAGGACCTGCTGGAGGTACTCCTCCGTCACGGCCTTCTGAGCGACGGTGTTCACCGGCGGGGCGTTGTAGGCCTTGTAGTACGCCTCCTGCTGCTCGGCCGAGGCCACGAAGTTCAGGAAGTCGGCGCACTCCTTCGGGGCCTTCGCGGAGCAGGAGTACCCGTCCACGCCACCCATCATCGAGCCGGGCTCACCCTGGCCGCCGCTGATCTCCGGGAAGGGGAACCAGGCGAGGTCGGGGAGGGGCTTCTCGTCGGGGGTGAGCGAGGCGATCACGCCCGGGTCCCACGCCCCCATGAGCTCCATCGCGGCCTTGTGGTTGGCGACGAGGCCTGCGGAGCTTCCCGCGCCCTGCTGTGCGGAGGTGGTGAGGAAGCCCTCGTTGAAGGGCTTGATCGCCGCGAAGTCGGCGAGGTCCTGCGCGGCCTTCAGCCAGCACGGGTCGCTGAAGTCCTTCGAGTCGCCGGTGGCCTCGATGGTCTTCGGGCTGCACTCGCGCAGAGCGAAGTTGTAGTACCAGTGCGCGGCCGGCCACGCGTCCTTCGCGCCGAGCGCGATCGGGGCGATGCCGGCGTCCTTGAGCTGACCGACGACGGTCTCGAGCTCGTCGATCGTGTTCGGGGTCGCCGAGACTCCAGCCTCCTTGAACAGGTCGGAGCTGTACCAGAATCCGCTCGGGAGCACGGCGAGGGGCATGGCCCACACCTTGTCCTGGTAGGTCTCCGCCTTGAAGGAGCCGTCGGAGATCTCCTTGCGAGCGGTGTCGCTGATGAGGTCGGTGAGGTCCATCAGCTGGCCCGCCTGGACCATCGCGTTCATCTTGCCGCCGCCGCGCTGCAGGAAGATGTCCGGCGGGTCGCCGGCGTTCAGTGCCGTCTGCAGCTTTCCGTCCAGGTCCTCGTTCTGGACGGACTGCATCTTGATGGTGACGTTCTTGTTCTCCTTCTCGAACGCGGCGATCGCGTCCTTCCAGAACTGCTGGCCCGCGCCGGTGGTGGAGTTCTGCCAGAGCGTCATCTCCACGGGACCGTCGCCGGAGTTGGGGTTGTCACCTCCGCCGGTACACGCGCTCAGAGCAAGCGAGCTCGCGACCAGGAGCGTCGCTCCGGCCAGGATCTTCTTGGCTTTCATGTGATTCCTGTTCTCGTCGTCGAGTCGGCGTCCCTCGCGATGCTGCGAGGACGGGCGGTTCTCCACCGTGCGGGAGCGGGTACTCCCGGGCGGGGATCCGAGTCCGGGCTGTCCGGCCGCCATAAGTTTCTGCGCACAACAAACACGTGTCAAACGTTTTCGAAACCGTTTTCCATTCCGTTATCCTCTCGGTATGAGCGGCCATCGTCCAACGATCCACGATGTCGCCGCGCGCGCCGGCGTCTCCGTGGCGACGGTGTCGAAAGCCGTCAACGGTCGCTACGGCGTGGCGCGGGCCACGGTGGACCGCGTGCTCGAAGCGGTGGCCGATCTCGGCTACGAGTCCAGTCTCATCGCCAGCAGCATGCGCGCGCGACGCACCGGCGTCATCGGCGTGCTCGTGGCCGACTTCGAGCCCTTCAGTGCCGAGGTGCTCAAGGGTGTCGGCGAGGCGCTGCGTGACGCACCGTACGATCTCCTCGCCTACACGGGCTCGCGAGGCGACGAGGAGGGGTGGGAGCGCCGGTCGCTGTCGCGCCTGAGCGGCACGCTCATCGACGGCGCCATCATGGTCACCCCCACCGTGGTCAACGTGAACACCGATGTCCCCGTCGTCGCCATCGACCCGCACACCGGCCGCGCCGACCTCCCCATCGTGGAGTGCGACAGCTTCGGAGGCGCCCGGGAGGCCACCCGCTACCTGATCGAGCTCGGCCACCGCCGGATCGGATTCATCGCCGGCCGCGCCGACCTTCGCTCGTCGATCGCCCGCGACGCGGGATACCGGAGCGCCCTGGCCGACGCCGGCATCCGCTTCGAGCCCGCCTTCGTCGCCTCCGGTCGCTATCGCGAGGAGACCGTGCGCGAGGTCGCGATCGAGATGCTCTCGGCGCGGTCGCGCCCCACGGCGATCTTCGCGGCCAACGACATCTCCGCGCTCGCCATCCTGCAGGTCGCCTCGGAGCTCGGGATCGACGTGCCGGGCGACCTGTCGATCATCGGCTTCGACGACATTCCCGAGGCGACACGACTCCCCGCGCCCCTGACGACGGTGCGTCAGCCGATGGGGCGCCTCGGCGCGGAGGCGGCGGGCATGCTTCTGGCGTTCATGCGCGGGGAGGAGCCGGCCTCGACCCACTTGCGCCTGCCGACCAAGCTCATCCC
>JBMDWQ010000151.1:0-13005 GCA_048594675.1 Microbacterium sp.
GAGGTCGCGCCGGCTGCCGGCTTCTTGGCGACGAGGTGCTTGCCGTCGATCCAGCCCTTGGCCTTTCCGACCGTGGCAGCCTTCCACACGCCCTTCGTGCCGGTGACGGTGACTTTCGTGCCCTTGACGAGCGTGGAGACGAGCGTCGACGATCCGGCCCCGGTGCGCAGGTGCACGGCGTTCTTCGTGTACATCGTCTGCGTGGCTGGCGCGGGGGTGGCGCTCGGCGTCGGGGTCGGGGAGGCCGTCGGCTTCGGCGTCGGGTTCGGCGTCGGCACGGGCTTGGGCGTCGATGTCGCGACGAGCGAGACGTACCCGCTGTGCACCCAGTAGGGCGACCCGCTGATCGTCAGCCGCCACCAGACACCGTAGGTCGCCGTGCGCGTGTACGTCGCGCCCATCTTGATCTGCGTCTTGCCCGAATCGCAGCTGGTGTTGGGAGCCTTTCGGGCATTCAGGGTGGCGGTGGCCACCACGACCTTCCCCGAGGCCTTGGTCACACTGGACTCCGAAGGGAGCGCGCAGACGCTTCCTCCGGCAGCAGGCGTGCCGGTGTTCGAGAGCTTGAGCGACGACTTGAGCACCCAGCGGGTCGCCGAGCCGACCTTCACGCGGATCCAGGCGCCGTAGGCGCCTGTCACGCTGAGTTTGGCGTCCTTCGCGACCGAGCTCGTGTCGCTCGTGCAGCGCGAGGTCGGTGCCTTGCGGGCCGTCGCGGCCTTCGTGACGGTGGCGGTGCCTGTCGCGGCGGCGATGTCGGCCGACGCCGGCGACGTGCAGGAGCCGACCTGTGCGGGGGCGCCGTTCGAGGGCGAGGCCCCCGAGGCGAACCAGTCGACGTAGTAGTTGTAGAAGTTGCGGTTGCCGTACGCCGAGCAGCTGTCGCCGGTCCCGTAACCGGCGGCCAGCGCCGCGATGTTCGCACGGTAGGGCGTGTAGATGTAGAGGTTCGCCGTGGCCTGGTTCTGGATGAAGACCTTCGACGATCCGCACGAGCTCGTCGGGTGCCACTTGATCGTGTTGACCTGCCCCGCGCGGTAGTTGAACGACGTCGGATTCTTCGTGTACACCTGCATCTGCCGTGCACCCTTGTAGACCTGGTTCACGAAACCGGCCGCCGCTTCGTCACAGGGGGCCGTGTCGGGACATGCCTGTCCCATCGCCGCCCGATACGACCACTCCGAGGGCGCGCTGGAGGTCACCAGCCCCTGCTCCTTCTGGAGCATGACCAGGATGACCTTGGGGTTGATGCCGCAGGCCTTGCCGACCGTCGCAATGACCTGGGCGGCAGTCGCACCCTTCTTGGCGGAGATCGCGGAGCAGTACTTGTCCGACGCGTGCTTGGGCAGATCGGTCTTGAAGCTCTTGAGGCAGGTCGGCGCGTCGCTCTTCGCCTTGCAGGTGGCCACGCGCGCGTTGAGGAACGTCTGGATCTGCGCGGCGGTCATCGAGTCCGCGTCGAAGAACTCACGATCGCTGATGATGAAGCCGCCCTCGAGGATGGATCCCGGCAGCTCTGCGGCCTGGGCGGGGGCGGGCGGGGAGAAGGTCAGCATCCCGGCGACGAGCGACAGGACGCCGACGACGAGCGCGAGCGGGGAGAGGACGCGACGGCTTCCGAGTCGGGGGGACATGTGACCATTGTTACGGAAGTCAACTTCCGATACCACCCCGAGTTGGAACCGGATGTTCCGACACGCCGTTTCAAGAATGCTCGGAGGCTGCCACCAGGTTGCTGCTAGAGATCGGCGTGAAGCTGCCACACCCGTTCTGCCGCGCCGAGCCACGAGAACGCTCGGCCGCGGTCCGCCGCCAGTACGGCGAGCCGTTCAGCGGCAGCCGCCGAACCGAGAGCCTCGCCCAGCGCGCCGGCGAGCCCGTCCGCGTCCGCCGCACACAGTCCGCCCTCCGCCAGCACCTCCCGGTGGACGGGTGTGTCGAGGGCGACCACGGGAACACCCGCTCGGAGCGCCTCCCCCATCCGCCAGGGGAACGAGCTGCTCACGGCGGGCGCGAGGAAGGCGACCGCTCCGCCGAGCACGGCCCCGCGGTCGTGCATATCGAGCGTCGGGCGCACGTGGAGCCGCCCTTCGGCCAGGCCCGCCGCCGCAGCGAGCTCGGCGATGTGAGGCTCCTCGCCCTCAGCGGCGTCGATCACGACGACGGGCAGGTCGAGCCGCGCAGCGACGATCGCTGCGAACCCGGTCGCGAGTCCGTCGGACGCGCGCGCGGAGCCGCTCAGGAGGACGAACCCCTCGGGAAGACCGAGCGACCGGCGGCGTCCGACCTCGTCGGAGGGTACGCGGAACCCCTCGGCCGGCGCCCCCGCGATCACGCGGATCCGGTCACCGAGACGCGCGATGTCGACGAGACGCTCCGCCATGGCGTGGGTGGGCACCACGACGGCGTCGGCGTGACGCACCGCCCGCTTCAGCAGTGCCCGCTCGCGGACGACGGCGGTCCGCGCGGCTTCGCCCGGGTGTTCCCAGGCGTCGAGATCCCACATCGTGACGACCGTCTGGTCGTGATCGTTGACCCGGTCGTGACGGACGAGAGGGGCCACGAGCGACGGAGCGTGGATCAATCCCCCGCCGACGCCCGTGGGGAGCCCGAGCTGCCACGCCGTGACCAGCTCACGTCTGGCCAGAGCCGGCGCCGGAGCCACACGCAGGCCGGGAACGAGGGGGGCGGGGTCGTCGGCGCCCGCCGGCACGATGGCCTCCACGTCGCACCCCGACGGCGCGGTGGCGACGAGGCCCCGCGCGAGCTCCCGCGCAGCCTCGCCGAGGTCGGTCGCCGGGCCGTCAAGCGGACGGTCGAGGACGATCCGCAGGGTCGTCGTCATCAGACCTCGCCCCTCCGGTGCCCCGCGGTCATTGCCCGCCTCCGGGAGTGGGCGACGGAGACGGTGGGTGCAGCGCGCGCTGCACGAGAGCGTGGATGTGCTCGAAGTCGGGCGCGTCCGGGTTCACGTCGTTGTCGCGGGTCAGCTCGATCGTGTTGACCTTCTGCGACTTCGCCTTCATCGCCAGGTCGGCGAGGAACGGCAGCATGGTCGACGGGATGTCGGTGTGGACGATCTCGGACCCGGCCGACGCGATCCCCTGGAACCGGGTGAGCACCGTCGTGGGCGTGAACTGGTCGAGGATCGCCTGCTGCAGCTGACGCTGCCGCTTCATCCGGTCGTAGTCGCTCGTCGTGTAGCGCGACCGCGCGTACCACTGCGCAGTGTCGCCGTCCATGTGCTGCCGGCCCGCCTCGATCCAGCCCGTGATGCCCGACAGGCTCCCATCGGGGTTCTTGTGGAGCGCCCCCTTCGGCAGCCGCTCGGCCACCGTGATGTCCACTCCCCCCAGGGCATCGATGAGCTCGGCGAAACCGTCCATGTCGACGAACACGAAGTACTGGATCGTGATCCCGAGCACGCCTTCGGCGGCGTCGCGGGTCGCCTCGATCCCGGGCGTCGATCCGTTCGCGACCGCATCGGGGTACAGGGCGTCGCCGTCCATGCAGACGCCGACCTCGGTGTTGAGCTGGTTGATCTTGTTGTCCCAGCCGCAGCTCGGGTCGGCGTGACCCTGATGGCCGTTCGGATACAGCTTCTTCATCGGGCCGTCCGAGAACGGAACATCTCGCATGTCGCGGGGGATCCCGGTGATTGTGACGGCTCCGCTCTCGGCGTTGACCGAGACGACCGAGATGCTGTCGAACAGCATGTGCGTGCGTCCGGTGCCGCTGTCGGCTCCGAGGAGCAGGAAGTTGTAGTAGCCGTCGGACGCCGGCATGCTCGGCCCGCTCCCGAACACCGATGCGATCGTGTCACGGGCCGATCCCGCCACCTGCGACGCATAGACGGCACCCCCGGAGGCGGCCACCAGGAGCGCGACGCTGAGCGCGGCGATCCCCACCCGGGCACGCGGGCGGACCCTCACGAGGCGCACGAGTCGGAGCGTGTCGATCGTGAGGACGACCCACAGCAGCGCATAGACGACGAGCACGACCTGCGCTGCCAGAAGGACGATCCAGGTGGAAAGGACCGCAAGGAGCGACTGCCACGACAACAGGCCGACGACGAGGGTCACGAGCACCCGGGCCCACAGCACGAAGGTGGAGATCAGACCCACGCGCCCCAGTCGGCGATCACCGGCGAGCGCCTGCGCCGACCCGGGCAGGAGGAAGTTCATCGCGACGAGCCACCAGCCGCGCCGCGTCATGATCTCCGGGGACGCGGCGTCCGGCGTCCGCAACGAGTACTCGTTCCACAGACCGCGTCCCGGCGCAGCCGCTGCCGCCGAGGGACGGGGCGGGCTCAGCGTGCTCACCGCGACTCCCTCACAGCGACTCCTTGAGCCGTCGGTTCTTCTCTTCCACCTGCGCTTCGAGCGACTGCGCGTACTGCTCGACGCGGTCGGCGAGGCGGTCGTCTGCCGCGCCGAGGATGCGTGCGGCCAGGAGCCCCGCGTTCTTCGCGCCGTTGATCGAGACGGTGGCCACCGGGATGCCCGCCGGCATCTGGACGATGCTCAGCAGGGAGTCGAGACCGTCGAGCGTGGCCAGTTGCACCGGCACGCCGATGACCGGGAGCGAAGTCACCGACGCCAGCATGCCGGGGAGGTGCGCGGCACCCCCGGCTCCCGCGATGATCACCCGGAGGCCGCGGGCGCGCGCCTCCCGCCCGTACCGGAGGAGCTTGTCGGGCGTGCGGTGGGCCGAGACGACGTCGACCTCGTGCGGCACCGTGAAGTCCGACAGGATCTGGGAGGCATCGCTCATGACACGCCAATCGGAGTCTGAGCCCATGACGACGCCGACGAGCGGGGCGTCCGAAGAATGCAGCGGTCGGGTCACTCGACAAGGCTAGGGCGCGGCGCTGAAAACTCGCGTAACGGCACGGCGCCTGCGGCCGGATTCACGGCGGCGCGCGGGGCCGCTGCCGAGCCTCTTCGCGTCAGTCGGCGAAGAAGGCCGCCGCCGATCGCGCCTCGTAGGCGACCGCGTCGAGTTCGTCTCCGCACGCGTTCACGTGCCCCACCTTGCGGCCGGGACGGGGGTCTTTGCCGTAGGTGTGGAGCTTCACCGCGGGGTGCGCCTCCAGGACGGCCGGGAACCGGCTCGACATCGCCTCCGTCTCCGGCCCGCCCAGGATGTTGACCATCACCGCCCAGTCCTGCCGAGGAGCGGGGTCTCCCAACGGAAGGTCGAGCACCGCCCGCAGATGCTGTTCGAACTGGCCGGTCACCGCGCCGTCCTGACTCCAGTGACCGCTGTTGTGCGGGCGCATCGCGAGCTCGTTGATGAGGAGGCGCTCGTCGGTCGTCTCGAACAGCTCGACGGCGAGCATTCCGGTGACCCCCAGTCCCTCGGCGATCGTGGTGCCGATCTCGGCCGCGACCTGCCGCAATCGCGGCGAGGCACCCGGGGCCGGCGCGACGACCTCGGCACACACGCCGCCCCGCTGGACCGTCTCGACCACCGGATACACGCGCATGGGTCCCGACGGCCGGCGCGCGATCTGCTGTGCGAGCTCGCGCCGGAAGTCGACGAGCTCCTCGGCCAGGAGCGCCTCGCCGGGCGCGAGCGCATCGAGCCACTCCGCCACCTCATCGGCGTCGGCCACGACACGCACGCCTTTGCCGTCGTAGCCACCGCGCGGCGTCTTGACGACCGCACGGCCGCCGTTGGCGTCGAGGAACGCCGTGAGGGCGGCGGCATCGGAGACTGCCGCCCATTCCGGCTGCGGGAGCCCGAGCTCGGCCAGACGCGCTCGCATCGCGAGCTTGTCCTGGGCGAACGCGAGCGCGTCGGGCCCGGGATGCACGGCGACGCCGTCGGCGACGAGCGCCCGCAACACGTCCTGCGGCACATGCTCGTGGTCGAAGGTCACCACGTCGACGTCGCGAGCGAAGTCGCGGACCGTCTCGAGGTCGCGATAGTCGCCCACCTGCGAGGCGGCGAGGTCGGCCGCCATGTCCGGCTGTTCGGCGAGCACCCGCACCTCGATGCCGAGCTCGACCGCGGGCGCGATCATCATTCGCGCCAGCTGCCCGCCTCCCACGATCCCGACCTTCAACGACATGGGGCTCCCTTCACGCGGCGACGGCACGCACTGCTCGACTATTTTCCCCGCTCGACCATAGTGACGCACACGGGCGACGACACGTGCCGTGCAGGTCACGGAAGGACGGTCGTGGCCCCCGTGGCTCCCGGCCCGTGGGCGTCTCGGTGGGCGAGGATCTGACTGATCTCCACTTGATCCGCCAACGTCTCGTGCACGAGTCGCACGGCCGGCACGTTCGTCAGCCGCACGGGCTGCTCGACGCCGTTGGAGAGGACGAGATCCCCCGTTCCCCAGAGGCGCTGCAACGGTCCGCGCTTCTCGGAGATGGTGTAGCCGCGGGCGTGCGTGATCTCCACGCGCCGACGCGCGACGAGTCCGCTGCGTTCGATCACCCGGCGGGTGGTGATCGTGTAGGTGTGGGCGAGCCAGCGCAGATACGGGATCACGACCAGAAGGAGCACGATGACAGCGGCAGCCGACCACAGCAGCCACGTGGCCGCCGCTTCGCGCAGGTCGTCGGGCAACCATGCCGTCCACGAGCTCGGCAGGTTTCCGGAGTAATAGCCCACGGCAGCGGCGGTGGCGATCAGCACCAGCGCCGACCACAGCAGTCGCCGGGCGTGTGACCTCACCCGCGCGATGCGCATCTCTGGCGCAGCCGTGCCCGAGGCCGGCGTGAGCGGCCTTCCCGGGAGCGAACTCGGCTGAGACACCCTCTCATCATGGCGTGGGCTGCCGACACCGCTCTCGGGGCACGCCGCGGGGGCACCGTTCGCCCCGGCCCGCCACCTCGGGGCGGGAGCACGGGCGGCCAGCCTCGGAGAAGCCCCTCAGCCCGCGTCGGGTCGCACGTGCACGACGTCACCGGCAGCCAGGACGAGTTCGCCGCCGTCGGTCAGCACCACGAGCCGCCCGCCGGCATCCAGGCGCTCGGCCTGCCCGACCACCGTCGCCTCATCGGGGAGCGTCACTCGCACGTGTGTTCCGAGCGTCGCGCACTGCTCCTCGATCGCCGGGCGCACCGCGGCCGGACCCGACACGGCGAGGGCGGCGATGTCGTCGCGGAGGTGGGTGAGGTAGTCCGCCAGGAGCCGGTCTTCCTCGGCGCTCTCGCCGAGGGCGTGGAAGGACGTCGCGGTCGGCACCGGCAGCTCCCCCGCCGGCATCGCGGTGTTGACGCCCGCACCGACGACGACCAGGCTCGGATCGGCGGCGACGACCTCGGCGAGGATCCCACAGATCTTCCGCCCCTCGACCATCACGTCGTTGGGCCACTTGAGCCTCGCTTCGAACCGCGACAGCTGGCCACCGACGGCGCGCGTCATCGCGGCTCCGGCGATGAGCGGGATCCAGCCGCGATCCTCGACCGCGACAGCGCCGACGTCCAGCACGACCGAGACGGCCAGCGCCGACCCGGGCGGGGTCGTCCAGGTCCTGTCTCGGCGGCCCCGCCCTGCTCGCTGGTCGCGGGTGAGCAGCACCGAGAGGTGCGGATGGGCCTCGGGATCGTCGGTCACGTGACGTATCAGTGCGGCGTTGGTGGAGTCGACGGTCTCGACCACCTGCAGGCGGGGACTGATCGCGGCAGACAGCGGGAATCCGGAATCGAGGAGCGTCATGCCGGCCACGATACGCCGCCGGCGAAGGCCTCGAGCGTGAGCGCCCTGTCACGTTCGACAAGGGAAACGACACGGCGTTGTGTGCGAGCGCCAAGGTGTGGCGGGGGGTGCTCGCTAGGGTGGAACGCGTGACCGAGCAGCCTGACCTGTCCACGACCGCCGGCAAGATCGCCGACCTCCGCGCGCGCTATCAGGAGGCGATCGTCGACGCCGAAGTCACGGCGCGGGAGAAACAGCACGCCAAGGGCAAGCTCACCGCCCGCGAGCGCATCGAGATGCTCGTCGACCCCGGCTCTTTCGTGGAGCTCGACGAGTACGTCCGTCACCGCACGTCGTCCTTCGGGATGGACCGCTCCCGCCCCTACGGCGACTCCGTCGTCACCGGAGTCGGCACGATCCACGGCCGGACCGTCGCCGTGTACGCGCAGGACTTCACGACCTTCGGCGGGTCCCTGGGCGAAGTGGCCGGAGACAAGATCATCAAGGTCATGGAGTTCGCACTCCGCGGCGGGATGCCGATCGTCGGCATCCTCGACTCCGGCGGCGCACGCATCCAGGAGGGGGTGGTCGCCCTCGGCAAGTACGGGGAGATCTTCCGCCTCAACACGGCGGCATCCGGCGTCATCCCGCAGATCTCGATCATCATGGGCCCTGCGGCCGGTGGCGCGGTGTACTCCCCCGCTCTCACCGACTTCGTCGTCATGGTCGACAAGACCAGCCAGATGTTCGTCACTGGCCCCGATGTGATCAAGACCGTGACCGGCGAGGACGTCGGGATGGAGGAGCTCGGCGGCGCATACACGCACAACCCCCGCTCGGGCGTCGCCCACTACCTCGCGGAGGACGAGGACGACGCGATCGACTACGTGCGGACGATGCTCGGCTTCCTGCCCGACAACAACATGTCGGAGCTGCCCGACTACGAGCACGCGTTCGAGTTCGAGACGACGGACGCCGACCGCGTGCTGAACACGATCATCCCCGACTCCCCCAACCAGCCCTACGACATCCACCAGGTGATCTCCCACATCACCGACGGCGGTGAGTTCCTGGAGGTCCAGCCGCTCTTCGCGCCCAACATCGTCATCGGCTTCGGGCGCATCGAGGGACGCAGCGTCGGCATCATCGCCAACCAGCCCTCGCAGATGGCCGGGACGCTCAACATCGAGGCCGGAGAGAAGGCGAGCCGTTTCGTGCGATTCTGCGACGCGTTCTCCATCCCGATCGTCACGCTGGTCGATGTGCCCGGCTATCTTCCGGGCACGGATCAGGAATGGACCGGCGTGATCCGTCGCGGCGCCAAGCTCCTGTACGCCTATGCCGAGGCGACGGTCCCGCTGGTCACCGTCATCCTCCGCAAGGCCTACGGCGGCGCCTACATCGTGATGGGCTCCAAGCAGCTGGGCGCGGACATCAATCTCGCCTGGCCGACGGCCGAGATCGCGGTCATGGGCGGTCAGGGCGCGGTCAACATCCTCTACCGCGGCGAGATCCGCAAGGCCGAAGAGGCCGGCGAGGACGTGGCCGCGGTACGTACGCGACTGGCCACCGAGTACACGTACAACGTCGCCTCCCCGTTCCTCGCGGCTGAGCGCGGCGAGCTCGACGGCATCATCGAGCCGGCCGCGACGCGCGTCGCGATCGCCAAGGCGCTCCGGTCGCTCCGGGGCAAGCGCGCGAGCCTCCCGGCCAAGAAGCACGGGAACATCCCGCTATGACCTCTCCGGCAGACCCAGACCGCGCGCAGCCTCGAGTCGAGCTCGACGTCGTCCGCGGCACCCCCACCGCCGAGGAGCTGGCCGCCGTGGTGGCCGTCGTCACCGAGGCGTACGAGGCGGAGACGGCCGCCGCTGTCGCACCGCGCGCCGTCCGTCCCTCGGCGTGGCAGTTGTCGGCGCGATCACTGCGCGCGCCGCTCCGACGCGACGTGGGATGGGGCCGTTTCTCGGGCTGATCGGGTGATGTCGTGCCGCTTTGCGCGCGCTCTTGCCCGGCCTCGACAGAATGTCCCCCAAAATACCTACAGACATTCCTGGCGCACCGCCGCACACTTGTAACTGCTGGAACGCTTCTGCGTTCGGTCGGTCTGCTCTTAAGGACCATTCCGACCCGCGAGTCGGTTTTCGGGTAACCACTCGCAAGGCGAGGGGCGGGCGGCTTCGCCGCCCCTCGCCTTCCTTCTTCTTCAGCCGTGTGCGTGTGTCGCCTCGCGGCGCGTCAGTCAGCGGCGTCGAGACCGGAGTCGCTCTTCGGCCGAGGGATCTCGTGCCAGAGGTCCACGACCTCCTCACCGTCGGGGTCATCCTCGCTCCTCGAGCGTCCGACCACGGTGACGGCGACATGCTCGTGCGGAGACGTACGGATGAACACCCGCTCCGATTCGGCGTTCTCCAGCGTCGTGGCGAGTTCCTGGCGGATGGCCGCGATGTCCTCCTCGGCGATGCCGTCCAGCCCTCCCTCGTCGAGCATCGTGACCTCACCGCCGCGACGCCGCACGGCCTCCAGCTGCGTGCGGACGTCGTCGTCGAGAAGACTGCGGCCGCGCAGCTCGTCGCGCAGGCGCCCCTCGGCGAGCCTGGCCTGGCGGCGCTCGTCGTCGTCGAGGGCACCTCCCGTCTCGATCACCCGCGTCAGGACGGGACCGGCCAGGGCGATCGCCCGCTGGACGGTCACCCGGCGTTCGCGGCGGCGACCCGCCTGTGAGGCGAGCCACTCCGACGACGACCTCTGCAGTTCGGTCAGCTCCGCCGTGTCGCGCGCCGCGCGGGCCATCAGCCCGGTCACCAGTTGCGCGATCCCGACCCACACCGCCGCACCCACCGCTCCCAGCGACAGCGCCCCGGCGATCCCGATCCAGAAGCTCCCGATCACGGCGATGATCGCGACGCCGAACCACGCCGTCAGCACCCGCCCCCGCACGACGAGGATCGCCAGGAGCGCACTGATTCCGCCCAGGCCCCACGTGGCATAGGCCTGCAGCCGCGCCTCATCGCCCGCGCCGTACCAGCTCGCGTTGGGAACGACGATCGCGGTGACGACGGCGAGCACGACGAGCCACGAGGGAAGGGGCGTCGTGCCGGGCGCCCAGAAGATGCAGAGCCAGGTGGTCGCGAGATACAGCGCCAGTGCGGCGACGACGACCAGCGGCCGCTCGGGCCAGACGGTCCACACCATGCCGCCGACGGCGAGGTAGGAGGTGAAGGCGACGCCGAGCGCCGAGAGCGCCGTGCGCATCGACATCCTCATGACGGTCGCTCCCACGTCAAGGTCACCTGCGTGCCCTCGGGGCCGCTGGCCAGTCGTGCGCTGCCGGCGACGGCGGCCATGCGGGCCGAGATCGAGCCGCGAATGCCCAAGCGATCGTCCGGCACGGCCTCGGGATCGAACCCCGGGCCGCCATCCGAGACCACGATCTCGATGCGGTGCGGCGAAGCCACCACCTGCACGGCCAGATCGGCGCCCGCCGCGTGCTCCACGGCGTTGGCCACCGCCTGGGTCGCCGCGAGGATCAGGGCGCGAGCAACGCGGCCCGGTAGCGCCCATTCGTCGTGGGGCAACTCGCCCGTGACGTGCGGACCGCCCGCCTCGACGGATGCGGCTTCGAGGTCGGCGACGAAGGCCGCCAGCAGGACCGGCGCATCGGAGCCCTCACCGGCGTCCTGGTCGACGTTGGCGAGCCGCGTGAGCGCCTCGCGCGCCATCGACACCGCGAGCGATCGCTCGCGGGGGGTGTGCGCGCGCTCGGCCGCGATCAGCGCGGCCAGGACGCTGTCGTGCATCAAAGCGGCCACGGCGACGCGTTCCCTCTCGGCGGCGTCCGCGGCGGCAGCGGCAGCGTAAGACCCCACGGCCTCGCGCCGCGCGGTGTCCATCCCCACCGCCATCGTGCGCAGCATCCACCCGAGCACGAGGAAGACGAGGGCGAGGATGATCGCGAAGACGACGTCGAGCAGGGTCGGCATGAAGGCCGAGACGGCCGCGTCCTGCAACTGGACGAGGCGGACGACGCCGTAGAGCAGGGGGATGAGCAGCGCCCAGACGATCTGCCACGCGAGGGGGAAGGCGAGCACGGCGGCCACCGTCGCGACGTTCAGGAGATACCAGATCCATGGCTCGCTCGTCCCGGCGGCAACACGCCCCGCCGTCGCGATGGGCCACGCCAGAAGGGCGAGGGGGAAGACGACCGCGAACACCCCGGCGCACGCGCGCGTGGCCAGCCCGCTGGAGCTGGCGACGACCATGACGATGAGCGGGACGAAGATCAGGATCACCAGACCCACGCGCCACAGCGGCGCCTCCTGCGTCGAGCTCAGCGCATTGAAGAAGGCCTGCACCCCGAGCACCGAGCAGCCGAAGCCGCACACGACGCCGAGGATGCGCTCGATCCGCGCCTGTGAGAAACGTTCGCTGCCTGCTGCCGCCGCCTCGCCCAGAGGCAGCACGGGCCGGAGAGCGACCGACCCGGACGGAGCGATCTCAGACGTCACCGTCGCCCTCGGCCACGAGCCCGTCCTCCATCGCTCGCCGGAGCAGGTCCACCTTGGTCGGAGCGGGACGCCCGACCTCGATGTACTTCACCCGCACGCGCGTGATGTTCTCCTTGGCGGTCGAGTAAGCGATCCCCAGTCGGTCGGCGACCGCCTTGAGCGGAAGGCCCGCCGCATACAGGCGCAGCACGTCTCGCTCCCTCGCGGACAGCTGCGCGTCGGCGAATGCTCGGTCACCGTCGACGGCGCTCGCCCACTCCACGTTGTCGAGGGGCTCGCCGCGCGCGACGATCCGGATCGCGCGAATGACATCGTCGATGCGCGAGGACTTGCTCACGACACCGGCCGCGCCGGCGGCGAGCGCCTCGCGGACGGCAGCGGGACGATCCGCGACGCTGTGGATGATCACTTCCGAGCCGTCGCGCACGAGCCGTCCCACGTTCTCGGTGACGGTCGTCCCGTCGCCGAGGGTGAGGTCGAGGACGACGACGTCAGCAGGCGCCTCCCCCGACCGGGTGCGCCACTTGAGGTAGTCCGTGACGGTGTCCCCGGAGAAGACGACGTCCTTGTTCGGGTTCCTCGCGCACGCGGCCTCGAGACCGAGGCGCACGGACTCGTGATCGTCGATGAAGGCGACACGGGTCATGCGTTCAGCCTAGGACCCCGGACGGTCTCGCGTGAGGACGACAAGCGCCTCGACATGATGAGAGTTCGGAAAGAGATCGAAGCCACGCACCGCAGCGCCCTCGTAGCCCAGCCGGCGGAAGGTGCCGAGGTCGCGCGCGAGGGCCACCGGGTCGCACGCCACGTAGGCGACGCGCTCCGGCGAAAGACGGGCGAT
>JBMDWQ010000152.1:0-4056 GCA_048594675.1 Microbacterium sp.
CACGGTTCCGGCAGCGGCGGCGATCACGACCCACACTCCCGGCAGGAACGTCGCCGCGACGATGACGCCGACAGCGACCAGGACGCCCGCGTTCCCCGCCGGTGTGAGGGTGCGCCGGATGGTGAGCGCCCAGATGCCGAGAATGAAGATCGCGACGGGAATGGCCAGCGTCGCCCCCGCGGTCAAGGACGCCGTCTCAGCGTGGTGCGTGCTGATGTCGATGATCACCTCGATCCCGGCAGAGAAGGCTCCGGCGGCCGCGAAGATGAAGTAGTGGGAGTACCCGTAGACGAGGGATGATCGCAGCGACGTGATGTGGTGATGGTGTTCGCGGGAGAAGTAGATCCACCACATCCCTGCGGCGATGACCAGTCCGGCGGCCGAGATCGTGAGCAGCTCCGACACCGCCTCTCCGATCTTGAGAGCCTCGACCACGGCGTTCGCCGACGCGAGGATAGACTCCCCGAGCAGGATGAGGGTGAACAGGCCGTATCGCTCGGTGATGTGATGCGGGTTCCGGGGCGTCGATGTGTGCGACTCCGCCCAGACCGGAACGGCGATCTCCGCGGCGACCAGGACGAAGAAACCGATGAACCCGATCGTCTCGGGGAGAAAGAGTCGGAGGACCCACGCGATCTGGACGACCAGGATCCCGCCGGCGTAGCGCAGCGCGGTCACCCGGAATCGCGGCGTCGTGACGGCGACGCGCAGCCACTGGGTGACCATGGCGAGCCGCATGATGACATAGCCGATGGTGATGACGGTGAAGTCGTGGTGCTCCATCGCGTCGGCGGCGCCGGAGGCGACGACCAGCACCCCGGCCATCTGCACGAACGTGAGCAGGCGATAGGGAACGTCGTCGGTGTCGAACGAGGTCGCGAACCACGTGAAGTTCATCCACGACCACCAGACCGCGAAAAACACCATGAGGTACCCCAGGACGCCCGCCCCGAGATGGCCATCGGCTTCCATGTGATGCAGTTGCACCGACGAGAAGGAGACCGCGACGACGAAGACGAGGTCGAAGAAGAGCTCGAGCGGGCTGGCGGTGCGACCGCTCTCGTGCGGGTCGCGTCCGGTCATGCGCCCAATGGCGCGGGAGACAGGGGCAGGCGCAGAATGCATGGCCACGGGTCAGTGCTCGGGCGGGATGGTAAAGCTCACGAGGCGTCCGTCCCGTGAGACGAAGATCCCCGTCGACTCTCCGTTGAATACGCGACTGCGCCAGTCGAAGCGCACCGTCGTGGTGTCTCCGTCGGTGGTGGCGGAGAGGAGAGTCATGCGGGCTCCCGCCCCGATCGCGTCGGAGCCGGCCCAACGTCGCACTCCCTCGTGACCGACATACTGCGTGCCCCAGTCGTTCACGAAGCCCTCGGGCGCGAACACCTCGACGAACGCTTCCGTGTCGGCGGCGTTGATTGCCTCAACGAACGCCCTGACCGGCGCCGTCACATCGACGAGCTCACTCATATCTTGTCCCCCTCCCCGCGCCCCCGCGCGGTGGATCCATCCTGGCCGACGCGTGCCCGCGTGTGCCAGCAGTATGCCAGCACATATCAGCGATACGGATTAATATAACGATATGACAGACGAGGCGCGAGGCGATACCCGCGCCCGCCTCCTGGAGGCGGCCGCCGACATGATCGCGGCGGCACCGGGCGAGGACGTGTCGCTCCGGGCGATCTGCGCCGCCGTCGGAGTGAAGATGCCTACGCTGTACCACTTCTTCGGCAATAAGCAGGGGCTGATCGACGCCGTCATCGAACGAGGATTCGACCTTTACCTGGCAGAGAAGTCGTCGGCGGAGAGTACCGGGGATCCCATTCAGGACATCCGCGCAGGATGGGACGCCCACGTCGCTTTCGGGCTCGCGAACCCCGGCTTCTACACGCTGATGTACGGCACGGTGCAGCCAGGGCACTCCCCCGCACCGCAGGCCCGCCCGAGTGAGCTCCTGCGCGCCCTGACCGCCCGCGCCGCCGCGCAGGGCCGCCTCGCCGTGGATCCCGCGCAGGCGGCGGCGCACATCCTCGTCACCAACATCGGCGTCACGCTGCGGCAGATCATCCTCGCCGGCGAGGACCGCGCTCTCTCGATCGCCGTGCGGGAAGGCGCCATAGCGGCGATCACGGGTAGCGCCTCGGCCGCACACTCGGCTCGTGAGCACATCCACCGCGTCCTCGAGCACGCCACGGCCCATCCCGACGTCTTGGGCACAGCAGAGACGGCGCTGTTGTCGACCTGGCTCCAGCGGCTGGCTTCGGCCGCCGAACCAGGGCAGTAGCCGCGCGCGACCGAGGCCGCTATCAGCGGAACGCGCGGCTGATGGCGCCGCCGGTCTGGAACAGGGAGAGCCAGACGATGAACTTCACGACCGGACGAAGCGGCAGCCCGACGATGCGCCTCCATCCGCGAGACCGGGCCCACGACGTCGTGACCGTGATCTGAGTTCCGCCGGTCGTGGGGGCCAGGACGAAGGTCGTCTGCGTCGGGCCGCGGTGGGCGACGTCGGGATAGCTGGACCGCCAGGTGACGCGGCCTGGCTCGTCGGCCTCCACGAGCTCAATGACGCGACGTCGGTACTGGGGCTTGAGCTTGAGGGGGCGGCCATCCGGGCGCTTCTCGGGCGCCCTGCCCTCCCAGACACCGCCGGGACCTCCCTCGCTGCCGCCGTCATCGATCGACCCCACACTCACGTCCCACTCCGGAACGCGGGTGACATCGGTGAGGAACTCCCACACCGCAGCGATCGGCGCAGGCACGAACGTCTCCGTCGACCCCGAGACTCTCCCCCGACCCGCCTCCTCGCGCGCTCCCCCGACCGGCGGAGACGCGTCGAGACGGTCGAGCTCCTCGCGAACCCGCTGGGGTGTCACGCCGAGACGCTCCAGAATGTCGACGATGAGTCCACTGGGCTCGATGAGCAGCTCTCGCAGCACCGCACCCGCGTCGCCATCACGGCCCTTGCCCGCCGAGCGCGCGAGCAGGTCGGAGGCGCGCTTGCGCCACTGATAGCCGTCGGTCTCGTGAAACACGATGCGCCCGGGAGCGGGGAACTCGGCATCGATGCCGAGCGACGCGAGGTGAGTGTCGTGCTGCTCGGCCACCGCCTGCCGTGCGGCCTCGATGTCGACACCCAGGCTCCGAAGCGCCCGCCCGGCGTTCTGATCATTCAGGACCAGTGCGAGCAAGAGGTGCTCGATGTCGGCCTCGCGCACTCCCAGGCGGGAGGCTTCCTCCATGGCCACCAGCGACAAGGACTGGCTGGTCTGGGCTGCGCGAACGAACTTGCTCATGTGGTTCTCCTGGGGTTGAGGATCGTGGGGTCGACGCGTTTCGCGTGCTTCTTGTGAGCGGCTTGCCGGGTCACTCCGAGGGCGTCGGCGATCTCTTGCCACGTCATTCCTGATCGCAAGGCCGCCTCGACCTGTCTGAGCTCCCACGCGTCAGCCAGGACGCGCAACGACGCCACAGCGCGCAGCCCTGCCTTCGGGTCACTCGTGTCTGCGGCGACGGCCGCCACTCGTGAAGACTCCATGCTGTCAACCTACGTTGCTCTCCACACATCTGTCAACTCAGGTTGCTCATCCTGCTCTCCGTCGGCGGCGTCGGCTTCGTGACCGGCGCGGCGATGCCGGAACGCTGGTTCCCTCCCCGCGGGTTCGGCCTCTTCTGGCACGACTTCCTCACGGGGCCGCCGGCCGCAGGACTCATGGCCATCGTCGCGGCCTGGATTGCGTGGCTCCCCGCCAGGCACACCGCGAAGGTTGCCCGGAGCGCAGCCGAGCGAGAGCCCTGGACGTGCTCATTGACCAGTACGGCCCGCAGGAAGAGCTCCGGCGCCAACGACAGGACCTCGAATCCTGGCGCAACTGACGACGAAGTGCCGCGGGCCTGTCAGCTGACCTCTCCGGGCCCGTCCCCCGCTCGCTCGTCGAGAGCGAAGAGAGTCCCCAGCGGCGCGGAGAGGGCGCGGTCCAAGGTCGCCTCGTCGAGGAGCCCCCGCCCGGCGAGGATCCGCAAGGCTTCGTCGCGATCAGCGAGGATCGCGGCCCG
>JBMDWQ010000153.1:0-3518 GCA_048594675.1 Microbacterium sp.
CTCGTACTCGCGCCCGACCATGAAGCCGGTGATGTTCTGCAGGAACACGAGGGGGATCCCGCGCTGGTCGCACAACTGCACGAAGTGGGCGCCCTTGAGCGCCGATTCACCGAAGAGAACGCCATTGTTCGCGACGATCCCGACGCGGCGCCCATGGAGGCGGGCGAACGCGGTGACGAGTGTCGAGCCGTACTCCGCCTTGAACTCGTGGAGGCTCTCGGCGTCCACGATGCGGCGAATCACCTCGCGCACGTCGTACGGCACCGTGAGTTCGACCGGCACGACATCGAGGAGGTCGTCGGGAGACAGCTCGGGGTCGACGGTGGGCGCGTCCGGTGCAGGGTGCACGGACGGCGGAAGCGTCGCCACGATCTCCCGCACGATCTGGAGGGCGTGCTCGTCGTCGTCGGCGAGGTGGTCGGCCACGCCCGAGACGCGTGTATGGACCAGTCCTCCGCCGAGGTCCTCTGCGGAGACCTCCTCCCCCGTGGCCGCCTTCACGAGGGGCGGGCCGCCGAGGAAGATCGTGCCCTGATTGCGGACGATCACCGTCTCGTCACTCATCGCCGGGACGTAGGCACCGCCGGCCGTCGATGACCCCAGGACGGCGGCGATCTGCGGGATGCCGTCGCGCGACATCCGCGCCTGGTTGTAGAAGATGCGACCGAAGTGGTCTCGGTCGGGGAAGACCTCGTCCTGCATCGGCAGGAACGCACCTCCCGAGTCGACCAGGTAGATGCACGGGAGGCGATTCTCGGCCGCGATCTCCTGTGCGCGCAGGTGCTTCTTCACCGTGATCGGGTAATAGCTCCCACCCTTGACCGTGGCGTCGTTGGCGACCACGAGCACGTGTCTGCCGTGCACCAGCCCGATGCCGGCGACGACACCGCCCGACGGACACTCCCCGCCGTAGAGGTCGTAGCCGGCGAGCGGAGCGATCTCCAGGAAAGGGCTCCCCCGGTCGAGGAGGGTGTCGATCCGGTCGCGGGCGAGGAGCTTGCCCCGCGCCGTATGGCGTTCGCGCGCCGCTGCGGGGCCGCCCCGGGCGATACGACCGCGCCGTTCCCGCAGCTCATCGACGAGGTCCCGGTACGTCTGCGCTCGCTCGACAACAGGCATGACAACTCTCCATCGGGTTATCGTTCGGTAACCAAAGTCACGTTACCGACCGCTTGCCGGGTTGTCCATCACGCTGTCGCGCGACCACCTAGAGTGGCTGCGTGCCACGCTCCGACGACCTCCTGACCGTGGGTGAGGTGAGCGCACGCACGGGTGTCGCCGTCTCGGCACTGCACTTCTACGAGCGCGAAGGACTGATCTCGTCCACCCGGACGGCGAGCAATCAACGACGCTTCACCCGACACATGCTGCGCCGGATCTCGTTGATCCTCGTCGCGAAGCGGCTCGGTATCCCTCTCAGCGAGGTCGCGGAGGTCTTTCGCGCGTTGCCCGCGGAGGCCGAGCCCACCCGCGACGATTGGCGGCGCGTGTCGCGCGCGTGGAAGATCCGCCTGGAGGAGCGCCGCGCAGCCATCGAAGCGCTCGAGCGGGAACTGGTGGGGTGCATCGGGTGCGGCTGCCTGTCGATGCGTTCCTGCGACCTGCTCAACCCCGGCGACGCACTGGCCGCCGAGGGCAGCGGCCCACGCCGTATTCGCGCCGTCGTGACGACGGAAGGCGACCCGGCGCGGGCCGAACCCTCATGAGGGGCGCAGGCGCCGCCTGATGCCCGCGGCGTCGAGGCCGTGCAACCGGGCGTGATCGGCCGGCGTGCCGTACTGGCGCCGCTCGGCATGCCCGACCCCCACGTGCTCGATCCGGAGGGGGGAACCCCGGAGCGCTGTCGACACCGCGTAGGCCAGGGTTCCCTCCAGGAACGGCTCGAGGACGAGCAGCCGGTCGTACCCGTCGGCGAGGCGGCGAAGCCCGGCACCGTCGAGCGGAAGCGGGGTGGAGGTGTAGGCGACGCCGACCTCGAGGTCGCTCGTCGCCGCCAGCGCCGGAGCGAGCATCGGACCGATCGCGAGCAGGAGGGTTCCCGTCCCCTGCCGGATGGCGTGTACCGACCCGTCGGCGGGGAACGGATCCGGATTCTGCTGGGTGGACAGGCGGATGTACTGCCGATCTCGTGCGGCGACGGCACGACGGGTGACCGATTCGACTTCGTCGGGGTGACCGGGCGTGTGCACACGCCAGTCCGGCAACGTGGACAACAGGGCGACATCGCCCGGACTCTGATGCGTCCTTCCCTCGACGGAGGCGTCATAGCTGGCGCCGATGGAAACCAGGACGGCGCCGAGGTCCTGGTGCGACAGGTCGAGCTTGATCTGCTCGAACGGACGCTCCACGAGGAAGGGGGCGTAACTGTGGACGACGGGACGGAGCCCGGCGAGGGCGAGGCCTGCCGCCACTCCGATCATGGCCTGCTCGCGGATCCCGACGTTCACCACGCGGTCACCCGCCGGCGTGCCGGCAAGGAGCCGGGTCGGGCCGATATCGGCGAGCACGAGAGCGGCGTAAGAATCGTGGACGAGCAGATCGGACATGGTGTCGTAGAAGCGGGTGCGCATCAGACCCCCTTGGCCGCGGTGTGGACGACCGTGACGCGAGGCTCGGAGCCCCGCGCCGAGAGCGCCGCCGCGAGCCCGTCGTGATCGGCCGTGTCGACGTCGGCCGTGACCCATCCTTCGACGGCGAAGCGGGAGGCGATACCACCCGTCCACCCCAAGGAGGCAGACGCATTGTCGACGACGATGCAGTGCAGCCGCCCCAGCGACCACCGCGCGGCGACGGCGATCGCCTCGTGGTTGCTGCCCTCGTCGAGTTCGGCATCGCCGACGAGCACGAAGATCCGACCCGTTTCACCGGCGATCTCGAGCCCCCGTGCCAGCCCCACGGCGATCGGCAGACCGTGGCCGAGGGAGCCGCTCGATATCTCCACCGGCGGGATCAGGAGGCGGTCGGGGTGATGTCCGAGCGGCGAGTCGATTCGGCCGAGGTCCTCGAGCCAGGCATCGGGGATGAGGCCGCGGGTCGCCAGCACCGCGTAATAGGAGGCCGGGCCGTGCCCCTTGGAGAGGAGGAAGCGGTCGCCGCCCGGAGAGTCGAGGACGCGGTCGTGCAGCACCCACAAGACGTCGAGGGTCGAGTGCGCGGCGGAGTCGTGCTTCTCGTCGCCCGTGACGCGGCGGAGTCTCTCCAGGAGCGCATCGGGAAGTCGTGGATCGCGTGATGTGAGGAGTGTCGAAGGCATGCCCCCGACGGTAAAACCTCAACTGAAGTTGAGGTCAAATCGACCGGTGACGGCCCTGTGCCGCCTCCCTCGTGCGCCGTCAGCCGAGTTCGGAAACGGGGCGCCAAATCGCGACCACCGCGATCACGGTTCCGGCAGCGGCGGCGATCACGACCCACACTCCCGGCAGGAACGTCGCCGCGACGATGACGCCGACAGCGACCAGGACGCCCGCGTTCCCCGCCGGTGTGAGGGTGCGCCGGATGGTGAGCGCCCAGATGCCGAG
>JBMDWQ010000154.1:0-9439 GCA_048594675.1 Microbacterium sp.
TCGCAACGACGCGGCGCGAGGAGGGCCTGATGATCGCGCTCGGCGTGACCGGCGGCGTTCTGTTGTCGGCCGGCACAGCATTGCTGGTGCGCGGCGGGCTTCAGCGCCGACGAACGCGGCTCGGCTTCGATGTACGCAGCAACCGGGTCGGACTCATGCTCGCGGGGGAATTTTGACCATGCGACTGTTCAGCATCGTGGTCCTGCTCGCCCTGACCTCGGCTTGCGGGTCGCGACGGGTGGCTGGCTACCTCGAGGAGCTTGAAGACTGCTCGTCGACGTCGAGCGGAATGGGGACCACGGATAGCTCTGGAACGAGCGGTCACACCAGCACATCCGGGTCTAGCACCGGGTCGACAGCCGACGGCTCCGAGTCGACGAACGGGAGCACGGACACGACAGAAGCGACCGGAACCACCGCCGGGAGCACAGGAGAACCGATGCCGGTGTGCGGCAACGGGATGCTGGAGGCGTTCGGTCCGTTGCCGGAGGAGTGTGACGACGGGAATCTCGACCCGGAGGACGGCTGCAGCGACACGTGCGCGCTGGACCGACAGGTGTTCGTGACCAGCGCCACGTACAACGCCGGCGAGCTGCAGAGCCTGAAGCTGGCCGACGCGCTGTGCGGCAACCTCGCCGACGATCAAGGCTTTCCGGACGCGCTGAAGTATCGAGCGTGGCTGAGCGACAGCACCACTGACGCACGCGACCGGTTCAAGAAGGGACGCGGACGGCTGGTGTTTGTGAACGGCCTGGTGCTGGCGTCGTCGTGGTCGGCGCTGTTGGCGGGTGAACTTGAGACACCTTTCGAGGTCACGGAGAAGAGCGAGACCTATCATGGTCCAGTGTGGACGGGCACGCGGCCCGACGGCACCGTGGTGCCCGACGCGCAAAATTGCGACGACTGGTCGACCGACTCATTCCAGAAGACTGGTTATTATGGGTACAGTGACCGCATAACGCCGGAGTGGACCCTGGCACAGGCAGATGACAATCCGATCGGATGTCCAGCGCCCAACGCCCTCTATTGCCTGCAAAGTCTGTGAATCGCTGCGCGGAGAGATCGCCATGATCAAATCCAGTGTGCTCTGCCTCTTCGCCCTGACCGCGCTCGGCTGCCTTGCATGTGGAGACTCCGGCGTGGCCTCCGGTACGCCAGACAATGGGACCACCACGGGCGGCGAGTCGACGACGCCCGGGGTACCCACCACGGGGACCGCCGACGACGGTGAGACATCGGCGACGACTGCGACATCCATGAGCACTGGCGACGGAGCCGAGACGAGCCGTCCGGAGCCGCATACAACAGGCGCTGTCTCGGGCTGCGGGGACGGCATCGTCGACCCGGACGAGGAGTGCGATGATGGCCTTGCTGGCAACGACGACAGCCGATTTTGCACCGCCGATTGCACCCTCAACGTCTGCGGTGACGGCAAGCTGTTCGTCGACTGGGAGCTGTGCGACCAGGGGGCGGGCAACAGCGACGAGTACGGCAGCCTCTGTGGATCGCAGTGCGAACCGGGAGCCCGTTGCGGGGATCACAAGCTGCAGCCTGACTTCGAGACCTGCGACCTTGGTCTCGACAATGGCGGGGCGAAGGGCGATGAACAGGGAATTCTGTGTGACGCGAGCTGCCGAGCGCTGCAACTCCGGGGTTTTGTCACCGCGGCAGCGTTTACCGGAGATCTCGGTGGTCTCTTCGGCGCGGACCTCAAGTGCCGGGATGCGGCGGCCGCAGCCGGCCTCGCCGAGCCCGGACGCTTCCATGCCTTCCTAAGTACCGCAGAGGTCCACGCCAAGGACCGCTTCAAGGCGGTCGCGGCGACGTTGCCTTACGTGCTCGTAACCGGTAAAAAAATCGTCGACAACTTCCCCACGCTGATCGAGACCGGGCCACTCGGCGAAGGTTTCGCGGTCACGGAGACCGGCGCCGCGCTCTATAAAAAGTATGTGGCGACCAACACGGCCCCGGGGGGCGTCCGCTTCAGCCCGGATCAGCACTGCCAAGGCTGGACCAGCGACGACGCGGCCCACAAAGCCCGCGTCGGCCTCAACGCCGTACCGGTCGACGGGCCCCAGTGGTCCGACTGGAGCACCACGCAGGCCTGGCTCGGCGCCACGAGCCTTCAGTGCGACAAGGCATTTCTTCACCTCTATTGTCTCGAGATCTGAGACGTTGACGCGCCTGGTGGCCGTGGCGTGGAGAGCCGGCGTCGGCGCTTTCGCGCGGCGTCGCATGCTCCCCCGCCATGGGCGCGAGCGCGCCAAGTTCGAGGCTTGGCACGCGCCCCGGGACCCGCTAGCTTGCGTCCATGTCGTTCCGCCGAGCGTTTCACAGCCGTGGCGAGAGCTTCGCGCTGGTGACCACGCGGGAGCTCGCACGCGACGACCACCGCATCTCGGTCAACGCTTCGACAGCCGCGGCGATGCTCACACCACTCGTCCGCAGCTTTTTCGACGCCCTGGAGTTGCGTCGAATCGAAGCGGAGCTCGCTCCCGCGTTTCCGTCGTGCGACGACCACGAGATGATCGATCGGCTGGTGGCGGCCATTTCCACAGGGCGGCTCACGCTGGTCCGCGCCGCTCCCCCGCGCACATGGGGATATGACGGGTCGCCAACGCGCGCGAAGCGCCTCGATGTGGGACAGCCTGACCGGGCGGGCCCTGCCGAGGATACGAGCCATTGGGTCGAGCTTCGCCTCGTCGATGAGGACAACGCCGGGGTCGCTGGCCTGCTCTACCTCGTCATCACCCCCGACGGTCGCCGATATCGTGGTTACACCGATTCACTCGGGGAGGCCCGGGTGACGCGCCTTCCTGCCGGGCCCTATCAGGTGTCGTTCCCGGACCTCGACGGTAGCGTCTGCGAGCGGACTGAGGCCTCGTAATAGCACCGACAGTCCGGTCGCGCCCGCCCAGTTTACAGAGCCCGAGAACATCATGCCCACCCATAAGATCATGCCAGGAGAGTGCGTCAGCACGCTCGCCGAGCGCACGGGTCTCGCCCTCGACAAGATCTGGAACGACCCGGGAAATACTGCGCTGCGTGCGGCCGGACGCGATCCCAACATCCTCGCGCCTGGTGACGAGGTCTCGCTGCCGCAGGTCGCCCCGCGCAGCTTCGAGGTCGCGGCGGACGCGACCCACCACTTTCGGGTCAAGCGCCCCAGGGGGGTTTTTCGTCTGCGCCTGCAGCGTAACGGCGAGCCGCTGGCCGACGAGCCCTACGTACTCACTGCTGACGGTCGGGAACTGCGAGGCAGGGCGGACGGCGCCGGCCGGATCGAGGCACCGATATCGGCCGCATCGACACGTGCGACCCTTCTGCTCCCCGCGCGCGGCGAGCAGTACGAACTCGCCGTCGGCCATCTTGAGCCCCCGAACCAGTGGCGGGGCGCCGCACAGCGGCTACGAAATCTTGGCCTGTACGGCGCCGAGCATCCAGCGCTCGACGACGGCCTGTACGTTGCACTGCGTCACTTCCAGGCGCTGCGCGGGCTCGCGGTGACAGGAGAGCTCGACACCCCGACGATCGCTGGGCTGCAGGAGGCCCACGGATGCTGACGCGAGATCACGAAGAGAACGGCCAACGCGGCCCGACCTCGAGTGTGTTGCACGTGTCACGCTCGCTGGCGGAGCGAGCGGCCGCGAATGTTCCGATGAGCTTGGGCTCCTCGGCCTCTGCCTTCGACTCGTCGTCCTTCGTCCCCGGGTCCTGCTGCTCTGGCAAACTCATGCCGCCCAACGTGCACTCCCCGCGCGGCCGATGCAAGCGACGATGCTCGCGTTCGATCACCAAGGAGGTCCTTCATGCTTGATCCAAGACTGCCACTGACAGCCCTCGTCCTCGGCCTGCTGGCCCTCGGTGGATGCACCGCCAAGTCCGACCCCGCCCCGGTCAGGAACGAGCAACCTGCGCCCACCGAGACCCGACTGACGCTCGATGTGCCGCCAGGGCTCGCAGTGCTCGTGGACGGAGAGGCCAAAGGAAACACGCCGCTGGAGCCGATCGTCGTGTCGCCGGGCAAACACGCGCTCGAGGTCGACGGTCCGTGCGGCAAGCACACCGCCGAGGTGGAGGCCCCTGCCGGTGTGATCACCCGGGTGAGCGCCGAGCGATTCGCAGGGTTGAGCGTCGCGCGGCTGACTGTCACGGCGAAGCTGCGGGATGGGACGCCCGTGACGCCGGACGTGTTTCTCGGGACGTGGGCCGTGCCGCGCGCAGCAGGCACAGAGGTCCAGATCCCGGCCTGTACGCTGCGGCTCGGGATCGCCTCTGAGGGTCTCGGCGGATTCACCGAGGACGTCGAGTTCGAGGCGGGCAAAGCGTATGTGCGCGACGTGGTCCTCGCACCCGGTCCCGACATGATCCGGATCGCCGGCGGAAAGTTTCGCATGGGGCCTCCAGGCCCGAATCTGTACGACCCGGAATTCGACAGGGAAGGCGCCTATGAGGAGTTCGACGGCTGGCCGTGGATCAAGACGTACGAGGTGGACGTCCCGTCCTTCGAGATCGATCGAACCGAGGTCACGGCCGAGCAGTTTCACGCCTGCTACACGGCAGGCTACTGCGCCTATTCGGTGCTGCTCTGGGGCGGTACGATGACTCCGGACAGGCCGGAAGCATGCAGCACCGAGCCTTACGAGAAGTTGCGCCCGCCGAAGCAGGGACGCGCCGGACATCCGGCGAATTGCGTCGCGGACTGGGAGGCGAAGAAGTATTGCGAGTGGGTCGGTAAGCGCCTCCCGTCGGACGTGGAATGGGAGTTCGCGGCCCGCAGCCGGAAGTCGGCATACACTTGCTCTTGGGGCGGAGGTTTCTCCCCGAAGGTCGCTTGCGATCGCTCCGGGTTCCTGCACTACGATGGTACCCGGGACGTCTGTAGCTTCCCCACGGACAACACCGAGCAGGGCCTGTGCGACATGATGGGTAGCCTGTCGGAACTCGTGACGTATGCACCGGTGACCGGCCGGTCCCCTCTGAAAAATTGCCCGTCCAACACCGCGATTCGGGGCGCGCAGTGGGGCCAAAACACCGTCATGCCTTTCGACGATGGCGCGCGATGTATGGATATGTCTCAATCCGATGCTGTCGGCTTTCGCTGCGCGCGCGACGTGAAGACGGGTTCGCCCTAGCATTGACGTGAAACTAGGTGCAGACCGATGCCAACGTCTAAAACGAACTTTCGTAACCCCGTTCCGGGGACGTTGATGAAGCGTCCGTTGCCGTGCGTCGATCTCGACCCGTCGAATCCGGACCCCGACCGCATCATCGGGACCACATGCCGAGATAAGTATCTCGCATTGGCGCAGGGCGTC
The DNA here is from genome assembly GCA_048594675.1 of Microbacterium sp. Classification (GTDB taxonomy): domain Bacteria; phylum Actinomycetota; class Actinomycetes; order Actinomycetales; family Microbacteriaceae; genus Microbacterium. The sequence continues at coordinate 5,319 of JBMDWQ010000154.1, forward strand.
AAGAATACAAAGTGCCCTAACAAAGGCGGAATTAATGGGTGTGATGCAGGAGCGTTTCTGTATCCTCGTAAACGCACGGCGTCATACTTCCACTTCCATCAGGGAATCGACCTCGGGCATCTCGACCCTAGCTGCCCGCACAAGAAGGCCGTCAGCAGCGCGGAGGGGTTGCCGATCCTCTCCGTGACGGACGGAATCGTCGTACATACGGCGGAATGGGACAGGGAATCCAGCGGTTATGGCACCTGCGTGGGCATCTATCACCGGGACAGCAATCGTCTGTTTTGGTACGCACATTGCCAGGCCAATTCCATCCAAGTCAAGGAACACGAGCGGGTGGTCGCGGGACAGGTCATTGCTCTGGTCGGTAACACCGGCAAGGCCGGTGCGGCCCATCTTCACTTCGAAGTGATCGCGTCCCGGTGGATCAATGGCAAGCCGGAATTCAAGCAGGTCATCGGGAAGGTGGGCTGGGAGCGCGAACTCGGGAATCGGCGCGGTCCGAGGCTCGATCCTCTGAAGGTGCTGGAGGAACTCGGTCCCTGGGGGGTCAGCCAGATCTTCGACCCCAGGGGCAGAACCCTCACTCGGGAGCTCGCCGAGGTTCACCACCGCAACGTCGAGGTCGATTCGTATGGCGGTTACTTTCCGCTCGGTGCCAACAACTTCTGGCACGGGGGCGTGCATCTACCCCTGCCCGAGGGTAGCCTCGTGCACGCGCCGTGCGACGGCACGATCGTCGCAGCCCGGCTCGCGCCCGACGCATCGTCTGGGACCTGGAGGTCCGGGTACACGAGCTTCATCCTCATGCGGCACGAGATCTCGCAGTCCGTCCTCGAGCGCATGCAGGCCGGCGCGGCCGCGCCGGAGCCGGAACCGAAGCCTGCCGCTCCGAAAAGCGGCAAGGTCGGCGTCGGATACAAGGTCACGAACCCCGAGGCCGTCAACCAGGTCAAGGCGAGGCTGTACGAGCTGGAGTATTACGATCCCACGGACCCGGACCGGCTACGCGACGGCAAGGTGGAGCGCGAGCTGGGCGACGCGATCGCGGCATATCAGCTCACGCTCGACAATCCGTACAAGAACAAGCCCGAGCGGTGGCCCGACGGCGTCGTCGACGTCTCGGGTTACACGTGGAACCATCTGTTCCCCCCCGAGGAGCGGAGCGATGAGCCAGCCGCGCCGGCAGAGCCAGCCTCCGATCCAGCGCGCACCATCTACTGCCTCTACATGCACCTGCAGCCACTCACGCCCCAGGAGGCCCGCGCGGCCGGGATTGAATGGGTCGAGCGCGTGAAACTTGCGGGCGAGGCCGAACCGGGCGCCGAGGAAGCCGAGGCGCCCGCGGAGGATCGCGTCGATCGGGAGGAGGCCGATTCACACCGCATCAAGGCCGACGTGTACCTGGGCTCGACCAACACCGCGGACATCGAGTGGGTCGAGCGCCGCCTCATCACACTCGATCTCCTGACGGCACGCACCCAGGCCACCGGGGTCGCCGACGCCGACCTCGACGCCGCGATCAAGGCCTTTCAGGCCGAGCATGCTTGGCCGGGCAAGAGCAAGTACTGGGACGGGGTCGTCGAGAAGGGCGGGAAGACCGACAAGTGCCTGCGCAAGACCGCGTTCGAGCTCGCCGCCGACCAACAGGGCTCCGGCGGCGCCAAGGACCCGATCGATCCGAACTTCGTGGCAGCGCTGGCGAAGCTCGACAAGTACGGGATCGCCGACGTAGTGGCCGGCCTCGACGTTCGAGTCTCCGGGGGAAAACCGCTGTGGAAATCCGGGCGGGCCGGGAGCTACAACATCGCCGGTCAGCCCGAAGTCCGCCAGGAGATCCACTGGGAGGTCTTCTCCGAGGAACTGCTGTTCCCGAGCTGGGACGTGATCGACGACAAGGATGACGACCTTCACGCCGACTTGCCGGCGACGATCCTCGAGAAGATCGACGTCTGGGCCGACAAGATCCTCTCGCCGCTCGAGATCTTTGCATTCTATCACAGCGACGCCAGCCACGATCTGCGCCGCACCGCATGCCGGTTTCGCAGCGAGTGGGGCCTCGACATCGACAAGACGATCAGCCGCCTCGAGCAGCTCCAATTCAGCACAGTGGGCCTGCGCGAGGCGCTCGAACCGTACCAGTGGTGGGACCGGGTCGGCGACGCCTTACCCGCGGGCGTAACCCACGTCTGGCACTACAACCCGATCGAGTTCTTCCGCGTCTATCAGGAGATCCTCGACGGGATGAAGCCGCCGCCTCAGCCGGAGCCGCAGGACCCCGAGACGCACGGAGACCTGATCGTTCACGTCCGCGGGGCGAACGGCATGCCGCCCAAACAGAGCGTCACCGTCGCCCTGGCTTACGAGCTGAGCTCATACGCCAGCCAGGAGACCGATGCGGCGGGAACCGCGACGTTTCGCGGGCTCCCGCTGGGCGCCTATGACGTGTCAGTGATGGAGGCCGGGGAGACCTCACAGTCGGCCGAGGTCTACGCGTATACGGCTACCGAGGTCCGCATCGACACCCCGCTCGCCGGCAAGCCGGTGCAACGCGGTGAGCTCACCGCGTGGGTGCGCAAGGCGACGGGCGGCGCGGCCGTAGGCGCGCAGGTCACCATCAGCGGTGCGAGCCTGGACCGCACCTTCGGCACGCTCGAGGTCGGCAAACAATCCAAGGTCGTCTTCCCCGACCTCAAGGCCGGTGAGTACAGCCTGCACGTCACGTATCCCGCCAACCCGAGCCATCCGAACGAGTACGTCGAGATCGACGAGCCCGTGACCTTCGACGGCACGAAGAAAAAGGCACGGGTCACGATGCCGCGCGGATGGAGCGACGTGAGCGTGCTCCACGAGGATGGGGGCGTACCCGTCGGCGGCAACGTGTTCGACGAGCAGGGCAAGGCGCTACCGATCACCACCGCCGGCTCGGGAGTGGCGTCGTTCCGGGTCCGGCTCGGAAAGTACCGGGTCGAGCTCGGTGGTCGCAAGAAGAACATCGACGTCCGGCTCTCAGTGATGGAAGTGAGAGTCTGACGGAACGGCCGGTCTTCGTCACGACGTCTACAGACGAGCCGTCCGCGGCGCAGGTACTCATCGGGAAGCCCTGATACTCGCCGTCGGCGATCCTGGGCTCGAGGAGCGTGGTGATGTTCGGGTGACGCAGGCTGCTCATCCATCTGGCAGCAGCCAGGAGCAGCTTGCGGCGCAAGGGATCCTGGTTTCCATGGCGGCTCCAGCACGCGAAGGACCACGTCGGCCGTGGCACGCAGATCGTGGCGAGCCAGGTAGCGCCACGGCGGCCCTCGGCGAGCCTGTGCACGAGCAGGTCGCGGTCGCCAGCGACCATGCTGCTGCGGTGTCAACGCCGGGCGAAATCCGCATAAATTTGCCGATGCGGCTGCGGGTTGCGTCGGCGAGTGTCCAGGAGGGGTCCAGAGTGGCCGCAGGCCGGCGACTGCGGGCAGCGATCCCTTGACGCCTCCGAGTACTCCGGCACGCTGAGAGGCGGCTACGTCGCCCGACTCGCCGGCAAATTTCGTCGGCAAAATCCGGCGGATCCTGACCGGCGTCAACATGCGGGTTGAGCGACACCCCAGGCCTCGGCGATGGTGTCGATCTCCAGGCGGCGTCGCTGTCGCTCGTTCGCCAGCGGCGAAGAAGCTGGCGTCGAGCAGTGCATGCCTCAGGAGCACTTCCGAAGACCGAGAAGGCGAGCTGCGAGGGGGATGCAGTGGCGCCCGGGAGGTTCTTGGTGGGGGTCGAGCGCACCGCCGCGGGGTGACGACAGCGCTCGAGCCGGAACTGTGGCGCGGCTCGTCACGTCACTCCGGGAGTGGAGCTCCAGGGTCGCCTCGCTACCCCCAGCCCAAGGTGTTGCAGTCCGCGGGGCACAGGCAGCAGGGAGGTCGACCTTAGAGATGACGTTCGGTCGCCAAGACTCCCACTCCTGTTTTTTGCATGAGATCACTGGCGCTTCTGCGGACTTGGATCCATCTCTTCAGAGACTCCAGAACCCCGAGCGAAAGGACGAATATGAAGATTGGAACGAAAAGCGTATTCTTAGCGATCAGCCTTGCCGCGGTAGTAATCTCAGGATGCGATGAAGAGAGCGACATGCCAGT
>JBMDWQ010000155.1:0-6095 GCA_048594675.1 Microbacterium sp.
GCTGGCCGACGCCACGGCGCTCGCGCTGGACGTCTCCGCGGTCGATACCGCTTCGGCCGTGCGGGCGGAACTGGGGGCAGGCGGCGCGCTGGGCGTCCTCGTCAACGCCGCCGGCGTGGTCGTCGAGCCCGACGACGACCAGGCGCTCACACGCACGCTCGAGATCAACCTCGCCGCCGCCGTGCGGCTGACCACGGGTCTCGTTCCGCTCCTCCGGCGGAGCGCTGCTCCCCGCGTCGTGAACGTCGGTTCGGTGCAGGCCGACCGCGCCGCCACCGGGTCGGTCGCCTACGCGGCGAGCAAGGGCGGACTGCACGCGGCGACGCGCGCCCTGGCGGTCGAGCTGGCGCCGGACGGCATCCTCGTCAACGCCGTAGCGCCGGGGTTCATCGACACGCCGATGGCGCGGCTCGCCGACGGGCGCACCGAGTACGAGACCGACTGGTTCCAGAACGTGTACCTCGAGCACGGTCGGCTGCCGCTGCGTCGCCCGGGCACGCCCGAGGAGGTGGCCGGCGCCGTCGCGTTCCTCGCCTCGCCGGAGAACACGTATGTCACCGGCGCCGTCCTCTCCGTGGACGGTGGACTCGGGGCCGCGCTATGAACCCCCGCATCCCGCGCCGACCTTCGCGCGCTCCCGAATTTGATCGATCAAGAACCTCCTACCCGCACCGCAATCACCCTGTGAAAGGAACCGACATGAAGCTCCTGCGAATCGGCGCTCTCGCCGTTGCGAGCGCACTGACCCTGGGCTTGGCCGCCTGCGCACCCGGCGCCGACGGCGACAAGACCGAGTCGAAGACCCTCACCGTCTGGGATCCCGGCCTGCTGACGAAGAAGACCGACGACGGTGCCGTCGCCGACAACTCCTTCCTCAACATCGCCGTCGACCAGTTCGAGAAGGACAACCCCGGCGTCACGGTCGACGTCGTCACCCTCTCCGGCGACATCTCCAAGGACGCCGCGCAGTTCCAGGCCGCCTCGATCGCCGGCAACGGCCCGGACGTGCGCATCGGCTACACCGGAGGCAACACCGTCGACTACGCCGACTTCCTCGAAGACCTCGACGGCGTGTTCTCCGAAGAGACCATGACCGACCTCTCCGGCTGGAACACCGTCCGCGCGGGCTACGCCGAGGACGGCGCGCTCCTGGGTCTTCCCTACGGCGGCGGCTCCTACTTCTACGTCTTCTACAACAAGGAGCTCGCCGAGAAGGCAGGCCTCGACCTGTCCACGCCTCCCGCCACGTGGGAGGACATGATCGCGCTCGGCGAGCAGGCCAAGGGCAAGATCGGCGACGCCGTGCCCTTCTGGACGCCGAACCAGGAAGGCTACGTCGGGGCCTGGGTGATGGCCGCGCTCGTGGGCGGTCAGCTCGGCTCCAACGCGTTCACCGACATGTACAGCGGAAAGACGCCCCTCACCGACCCCGCGATGGTCAAGGCGTACGAGGCGTACTCGAAGCTCTACTCCCTGGGCCTCACCAACCCCGACGCCGGCTCGATCGGCAACTCCGAACAGCTCACCGGCTTCGTGCAGGGCAAGGGTCTGTTCATGGTCTCGGGCGCGTGGGAGAACGGCGCGCTGGAAGAGGCGATGGGCGAGAAGGCCGGGGTCTTCCCGATTCCGACGCTCGCCGGGTCGCAGTTCCCGACCGCACTGGCGGGCGGACCGAACGTGTCGGTCTCGATCACCAACTACTCCGAGAACAAGGAGCTCGCCAAGAAGTTCCTCCAGTACCTCGCGCAGCCGGCGACGATCGACACGTACGTGAAGCTGTTCCAGACCGAGCCCTCCAACAGTGCCTCGGCTGACACCTCGGTCATCACGAACTACTACCTGAAGTCGGAGGCCGAGTACGTCTCGAAGGCCGACGCCGTCGTCTACCCGTTCGACAACGTCATGCCGCAGTCCGTGATCGATCTCTTCTACCGCCTCAACGCGACCGTGTACACGGGACAGACGACGCCCGAAGACGCCGTGTCGCAGCTGCAGGAGGCCTATAAGGCCGAGAAGTCGGACTGATGACCACACAGACCGGGGTGTCCCCGTCAACCGCATCTCGCGGGGACACCCCTCCCACTCGGGGAAAGAGCAGGTGGCGTCGCCGCGAGCGCTGGGTCGCGCTCGCGGCGGTCGCCCCGGCCCTCGTGCTGGCGCTCGGGTTCATGGTGTACCCGGTCGGCTACGCCCTGTTCATCTCGTTCCACAAGACCAACGGGCTCCGGTTCGAGTTCGTCGGGCTCGGCAATTACGTCAAGCTCCTCACCGACCCGCTCCTGTACAAGGTGTTCGGCACGAACCTGCTGTTCCTCGTGTCGGTACCGATCGTCATCTTCGCCGCGCTGGTGTGCTCGGTGCTGCTGTACGAGCGGATCCGGGGCTGGAAGTTCTACCGCGTCCTGTTCTTCGTTCCGAACGTGCTGTCCACGGCCGTCATCGGCCTCATGTTCAAGACGCTGTTCGCCTACAGCGGTCCCGTCAACGCGCTGATCGAAGCGTTCGGCGGAAAGCCCGTCGACTTCTTCGCGGGAGCCGGCAGCGCGATCTTCGTCATCGTGCTGGCGCTGGTCTGGTCGGGGTTCGGTTACCAATCGCTCATCCTGTTGAGCGGGCTCAGCTCGATCAACCCCGAGGTCTTCGAAGCGGCGGTGCTCGACGGCGCGGGATGGTGGCGGCGCCTGTGGTCGATCACCCTCCCCAACATCCGGCGGGTCGTGGTGCTCGTCTCGATCCTCAACGTGCTCTACACGTTCACGTCGCTCTTCGGCTTCATCTTCGTGATGACCGCCGGTGGCCCCGGATACGACACCACCACGCTCGACTACCTCATCTACAGCCTCGCCTTCTCGTCGTCGCGACTGGGTGAAGGCTCGGCCCTCGCGGTCATGGTGTTCCTGTTCATCGGCGGGCTGACCCTGTTGCAGCTGCGCTTCTTCCGATCGGCGGATGACTGATGGCTACCAATCACGTCGGCGTGCCCAAGCGGGCGCGCCTTCCCATCGGGGTGGGCCTGGCCCTCATCGCGGTGACGATCGTCTACCCCGTCGTCTATCTCGCCACCGCGGCGTTCCGGACCAAGGCCGACTACCTCGCGAACCCCTTCGGGCTGCCGTCGGAGTGGACCTTCCAGAACTTCATCGTGCTGTGGAACAACTACGACCTCGGCAATGCGCTCCGCAACAGCGTGGTCGTCGTCGTCATCGGGCTGACGCTGCAGCTGGCCATCGCGATGCTCGCCGGGTACGCGCTGGCTCGGCTCGACGTCCCCGGCGCCCGGACGATCAACGCGACGTTCGTGTCGGTCATGCTCGTGCCGAGCCAGGTGCTCATCATCCCGATCTATCTCCTGCTCTCGCGGATCGGGCTGGTCGGGTCGTTGCAGGGGCTGATCCTCGTCTACGTGGCGACAGGACTTCCCTTCGCGGTGTTCTTCATGACGGCGGCTTTCGCCGGTGTCGATCAGAACGTGCTGGAGGCGGCGAAGGTCGACGGTGCGGGGTTCTGGCGCACGCTCATCAGCGTCGCCTCGCCCATGGCGGCGCCCGGCATCGCGACCCTCGCGGTGCTGCAGTTCCTCGGCATGTGGAACGAGCTGCTGTTCGCCTACATCCTGCTGCCCGACAACGACCTGCGGCTCCTGACGCCTGCGCTGGCGCAGATCGGCGGCCGGTTCACGAGCGATCAGCCCCTGGTCTCGGCGGGCCTGATCGTGACGGCGATCTTCCCGATGCTGCTCCTCGCGTTCGCGTCGAAGTACGTCATGAGCGGCCTCGCGGCGAGTTTCGGGCGATGAGCGGATCGGGGTGGGAGGCGCCCGGGGGGATCTGGGCGACGCCCGCGGCGCCGGCGCCCGGCGCGGTGCGGGAGCGCCGCGCGTGGGTTCGGCGCGGCGACGCGTGGGAGGCGACCCTCGAGGTCACCGCCCCCGATGACGCTCCCGGCCACGTGACCGAGCTCGACGCCCTCGTGGCGCGTCTCGCGCCGCGGGGCTGGTCGGCGCGGACGTTCGCCTCGGCGTGGGGAGCGGAGTTCGAGCCCGTCGCGCACTCGGCCGCCCGCGGACTGCACGTAGGGGTCCGCACCGGGCGCTCCTCCCACGGCGCCCACCCGCTCGTGGCGCTGGAGGCACCCGGCGTCGTCGTGCTCGTCTCGGTCGCGTGGAGCGGCAACTGGCGGGTCACGATCGACGACGACGGCGTGCTCCGGGCGGGCGTGGAGCCGCACGACTTCTTCATCGATCTCGCGCCCGGAGAATCCGTCGTGGCCCCGTCAGTGTTCGTCGCACACGGCGCGACGCTGACCGAAGCCGGGGCGGCCCTCGCCGCGGCCGTCGGGGGGATCATCCCTCGGTCATCGCGCAGCGACGCCATGCCCACCGAGTGGAACCACTGGTGGCCCTACGAAGACCGCGAGATCGACGCCGACACGTTCGTCGCGGAATCCCGTGCCGCCGCCGCCCTGGGGCTGGAGGTCGCCACGCTCGACGCGGGCTGGTTCGGCAGCGCCGACCGCGCGGCGGACTGGCAGACCGAGCGCGGCGATTGGGAGCGGGAGAACACCGTCCGCTTCCCCGGAGGCGTGGCGGCGCTCGCCGACCGCGTGCGAGAGACCGGGGCTGACTTCGGGGTGTGGATCGAGGCGGAGGCCCTCGGCGCCGACGCGCAGGCACGGCGCGCCCATCCCGAGATCGTCGCCACGCGCTCGACCCCCGACGGCGCCGCGCGCATCACCGTGTCGCTCGACCCCGACGACCCGACCTTCCTCGGCTACGTGTGCCTCGGCAGTCCCGCCGGGCGCACCTTCGTCCTCGACGCGATGGACGACATCGTCACCCGCACCGGAGCGCGGTGGCTGAAGCTCGACTTCAACGTCGACCCCGGAAGCGGCTGCGACCGCGACGATCACGGCCACGGCCGTGGCGACGGGCTGTTCCGTCACTACGAGGGCCTGTACACGGTGCTGGATCTCTTCCGGGAGCGGCATCCCGACGTCGTCCTGGAGTCGTGCTCGTCGGGGGGACTGCGCATCGACCTCGGGATCGCACAGCACGTGCACTGCCACTTCCTCTCCGACCCGGACTGGACCGAGCATCACCTGCAGGTGCTCTGGGGCGCCTCGCTCATGCTGCCGCCCGCCGCGATCCTGCACTGGACGTGGTCGCAGTGGCTCGGCGACCACCCCGCGCAGCGCCGGGCGTGGGCGGAGCTCTCCGACGCCGAGTTCGATCGCTCCGTCCGCGCGGCGCTCCTGCACCGCACCGGCGTCTCGATCCGCCTCACCGAGCTTCCCGACCGGTTGCGGGCGCGGCTCGCGGCGCACGTTCACGCCTTCCGCGCTCGCATCGCGCCACTCCTCGTCGACGGCGTGCTGACGACGCTGACGCCTCCCCCGTTGCGCGACGGTCGCGGCTGCCGCCAGCCCGTCTTCCAGCTCGACTCGCGGCACGGGCATCTGCTCGCGGCCTTCGCGCTCGACACCGAGAGCGAAGACGTCGCCTTGGCGTGGCGCGGATTGCAGGCCGACGCGCGCTACGACGTGACTCCGCTCGCCGACGGCGAGGTGCCGTTCACGGCCACGGGCGACGAGCTCCACGCCGGCACGTCGCGTCGCGGCTGCTCCTGGCTGTGGCTGGCCGTCCGGCGCGCAGACGACTAGCGGAAAAGACCGCTCAGGAATCCGGCGAACACGCCCGCCTGTCCGAAGAGGAAGAAGGCGAGGAACGCGACGAAGACGACGACGATCGCCCACGGGAACCGCTGCTTCAGCCGTCGTCCGGGCGCAGCGACACCCGGCGGCGGCCGGAGCGCGGCCATCGGCGCGACGAACGGAAGCGGACCCGCGACGCCGGGGGTCCCCGCACCGTCCGCCGCTCCTGCTGGGCCGTTCGCGGGGGCGCCCGACGCCGGGACGACGGGGGGCGCGAGGGCAGCGAGACGGTCGTCGCGCCACCTCTCCCACTGCGCGAACTTGTCGAGGAAGGCGCGCACCACCGAGAACAGCCACGCCCAGGTGCCGGGGTAGAGCGTGGAGAAGTCGCGCTTGGCGTACAAGAACATCCAGTCGTCGACGATCTCCACGTCCAGCGCCGCGGC
>JBMDWQ010000156.1:0-30420 GCA_048594675.1 Microbacterium sp.
CAGAAGACTCGGCGCGTGGAGGAGTGGACGATGTTCGAGAGATTCACGGACCGTGCCCGTCGCGTGGTTGTGCTCGCCCAAGAAGAGGCGAAGATGCTCAACCACAACTACATCGGGACGGAGCACATCCTGCTCGGTCTCATCCACGAGGGTGAGGGCGTCGCCGCAAAGGCGCTCGAGAGCCTCGGGATCTCGCTCGATGCCGTCCGCGAGCAGGTGCAGGACATCATCGGGCAGGGCCAGCAGCAGCCGACGGGTCACATCCCGTTCACGCCGCGCGCCAAGAAGGTGCTCGAGCTGTCCCTGCGTGAAGCGCTCCAGCTCGGCCACAACTACATCGGCACGGAGCACATCCTCCTCGGCCTGATCCGAGAGGGCGAGGGCGTGGCCGCCCAGGTGCTCGTCAAGCTCGGCGCCGACCTCAACAAGGTGCGCCAGCAGGTCATCCAGCTCCTGAGCGGCTACCAGGGCAAGGAGCCCGCGGGTGTCGCCGCCGGGGCGGGCGAGCAGAACCAGCCGGCCGCCCAGGGTGGTTCGGCCGTGCTCGACCAGTTCGGGCGCAACCTCACCCAGGCCGCGCGCGACAACAAGCTCGACCCGGTGATCGGCCGGGAGAAGGAGATCGAGCGGGTCATGCAGATCCTCTCGCGCCGCTCCAAGAACAACCCCGTCCTGATCGGCGAGCCCGGTGTCGGCAAGACCGCCGTCGTCGAGGGCCTCGCCCAGGCGATCGTCAAGGGAGACGTTCCCGAGACGCTCAAGGACAAGCAGGTCTACTCGCTCGACCTCGGCTCGCTCATCGCCGGATCCCGCTACCGCGGTGACTTCGAGGAGCGGCTGAAGAAGGTCACCAAGGAGATCCGCACCCGAGGCGACATCATCGTCTTCATCGACGAGATCCACACGCTCGTGGGCGCCGGTGCGGCCGAGGGCGCGATCGACGCGGCCTCGATCCTCAAGCCCCTCCTCGCTCGCGGCGAGCTCCAGACGATCGGCGCCACGACGCTCGACGAGTACCGCAAGCACTTCGAGAAGGATGCCGCCCTCGAGCGTCGGTTCCAGCCGATTCAGGTCGCGGAGCCGTCGCTGCCCCACGCGATCAACATCCTCAAGGGCCTGCGCGACCGTTACGAGGCGCACCACAAGGTCCAGATCACCGACGGTGCGATCGTCGCGGCGGCCAACCTCGCCGACCGCTACATCTCCGACCGCTTCCTTCCCGACAAGGCGATCGACCTGATCGACGAAGCGGGTGCCCGCCTGCGGCTGTCGATCCTGTCGAGCCCGCCCGAGCTGCGCGAATTCGACGAGAAGATCGCGCGCGTCCGCGAGGACAAGGAGCGCGCCAGCGAGGACCAGGACTTCGAGAAGGCCGCTGCCCTCCGCGACGAGGAGAAGAGCCTCCTCGCGGAGCGTCTCCGCCTCGAGAAGCAGTGGCGCTCGGGAGACGTCGCCTCGCACGCCGTCGTCGACGAAGGTCTGATCGCCGAGGTTCTCGCCCAGGCGACCGGCATCCCGGTGTTCAAGCTCACCGAGGAAGAGACCAGCCGTCTCATGTTCATGGAGAAGGCGCTGCACCAGCGCGTCATCGGCCAGGAAGAGGCGATCGCCGCCTTGTCCAAGACCATCCGTCGCCAGCGCGCCGGCCTGAAGGACCCCAAGCGCCCGTCGGGTTCGTTCATCTTCGCCGGCCCCACCGGCGTCGGAAAGACCGAGCTGGCCAAGGCGCTCGCGGAGTTCCTGTTCGACGATGAGGGTGCGCTGATCTCGCTCGACATGAGCGAGTTCGGTGAGAAGCACACGGTGTCGCGACTTTTCGGTGCCCCTCCCGGCTTCGTCGGATTCGAAGAGGGTGGACAACTCACCGAGAAGGTGCGTCGTAAGCCGTTCTCGGTGGTCCTGTTCGACGAGATCGAGAAGGCTCACCCCGACATCTTCAACTCGCTGCTGCAGATCCTCGAAGAGGGTCGCCTGACCGATGGTCAGGGCCGCGTGGTGGACTTCAAGAACACCGTCATCATCATGACGACCAACCTGGGCTCGTCGGCGATCGCCGGTGGTCCGGTCGGGTTCCAGGTCGAGGGCAATGCCCAGACGAGCTACGAGCGGATGAAGGGCAAGGTGGACGAGGAGCTGAAGCGGCACTTCAAGCCCGAGTTCCTCAACCGTGTCGACGACGTCATCGTCTTCCCGCAGCTGAGCAAGGTCGAGCTGCGTCAGATCGTGGGACTGTTCACCAAGCGACTGAGCGAGCGTCTGCTCGACCGGGACATGACCGTGGAGCTCTCCGACGCCGCCAAGGACAAGCTGATCGACATCGGCTTCGACCCCACGTTGGGTGCCCGGCCGCTGCGTCGCGCCATGCAGCGCGAGGTCGAGGACCGTCTCAGCGAGCAGATCCTCCACGGCGAGCTCAACAGCGGCGACCACGTGAAGGTCGATGTCCAGGACGGCCGCTTCACCTTCGAGAGCGCGCCGCGCGGTGAGAAGGTCGCGATCGGTGTGGGAGTGGCGGGGGAGATCCCGGCGACCCCCGACATCGTCGCAGGCAGCTGACACGACACAGTGAGTACGAGGGGCGGGCACCGATCAGGTGTCCGCCCCTCGTCGTCGCTCCCGCGTCAGGGGATGTGGTAGATCCGTACCGTCGAGTCGGTGTGCTCGGTGTAGAGGGCTTCCCGGAGCTCGCGGTACTTGCCGTCGTGGTTGTGGCTCACGAAGGACACCACGGGTCCGTCGGCGGTGTACTCCACCTTCGAGACCGTCATCGTGTGGTCGTAGCCCACGCCGGTCTCGCCCCAGTCGAAGAGCCCGATGTCACCGACACGGACACGGTCGAGGTCGTCCTGGGTCGAGTAAGAGAGTCCGAGCGAGTCGAAGTAAGACGCCATGGCCGCAGTCGCGATCCACGGCTTGGACGCCGTCCACATGCCGCCGTGAGAGTACCAGCGGTCGTCGATCTTCCACCCCCGGGCGAGAAGCCCCTGGCTCGCGAAGTTGGTGCAGTCGCCCCCGTACGGGTTGTAGTCGCCCCATGTGTCGCTGTTGTAGTCGAAGACGTAGGTCATCAGGTAGTCGAGCTGGGCGTCGACGTCGCCGCCGGTCGGTTGCGTGTTCGAGGCGGCCGAGTCGGCGATGAGGCCGGCGCGGAAGGCCTTCGCATCATCGATCACCGCCCCGCGTGCGGCGCGCCACGAGGTCACGGCGCCGGGGAGGTCCCCCGTCTCGGCCGTCGTCACGGCATCGCGAGCCGCCACGAGTGCGGCCTCCGTCGTGTGTGCGGCGTCGGAGTAGTCGGCCAGCGTCCGGGCGGTCTGCGCGGCGATCTCTTCGCGGAAGTCATCGAGGGCTCCCGTGAGCGCCGAGGTCCCCGCCGCTCCGCTGCTGAGCGTGGCTGCGACCAGCGTGCGTGACAGTTCCTGCGCATGCGTCGCGCCGCCTGCGGCCGTGATCGTGGCGGTCACGTCGCCCGCGAGGGCCGCGAACTCCGCCCGCTCCGGCGAATCACTGCCCGCCGTGGCCTCGGTGCCGCGCGCAGGTTCACCGGGATGGAGAAGTGCCATCGTGCCGACGACGGCGCCACCGACGACGACGAGGGCCACGACCGATGCTGTCAGGCGTCGACGGGCGAGTTGCCGGCGGCGCCGGGCGCGTCGGCTCGCGCGCAGTTCGGGGGTGGGCACTCGTGACACTGTAGTGCGGGCCGCTGAGAGGACGCCGCTCGCACCCCCTCGCCCCCGTCACGGGACGCGGGCGTGTCAGAGCGGCGCCACGTCCACCGACACGCGCAGGGTCGATGTCTTGGCCTTCGTGTAGATGATGCCGGTCACCGGCGCGACGTCGCCGTAGTCGCGCCCCCACGCCACCGTGACGTAGCGGTCGCCGGCCCATTGGTCGTTGGTGGGATCGATCGCGAGCCACTCATCCGTGCCGGGAAGCCAGACCGCCACCCATGCATGCGACGCATCGGCGCCGAACACCCGTTCCTTCCCCGGGGGCGGCTGGGTGGCGAGATACCCGGAGACGTAGCGCGCCGCCACGCCGTGCGCGCGCAGGCAGGCGAGGGTGACGTGGGCGAAATCCTGACATACGCCCGCCCGCGCCTTCATCGCGTCGGCGACCGTGCTCGTGACGGTGGTCGCCGTGGCGTCGTAGTCGAAGTCGCGGAAGATGCGGTGCATGAGGTCGGTCACCGCCTCGCCGAGGGGGCGGCCAGGAGTGAGAGAGGAGCGCGCATACTCCGTCGCGTCGAGATCATGACGGGCGCGGGGAGACTCCAGGGCGAACTCCGTCGCCTTCCATGCCCCCTCGGTCGCCGGGTGCACGAGAGGGCGCGCCGCCTCCCAGGGCATCGCCAGCGCGTCGGAGTCGTACTCCGGCTCGTCGACCGCGACCTCGCTCGTCGATTCGATAATCAGCGCGGAATGCGCCTCGGTCACATGGAAGTAGGTGGAGGAGTTGCCGAAGTAGTCCCGATCGGGCGAGAGGTCTCCGGGAACGGGATCCACCGTCACGCCGGCCGACTCCACGTGCTGCCACGCGAGCTCGCGCGGGAGGAGATGGAACTGGCCCACCGAGTCCTGCACGGGCTTCGCGTAGCTGTACGCGGTGCGGTGCCACACGCGATACCGCTTCATGCGCGAGCCTCCATCAGCTCGATGAGCGAGAGCTCGGAGAGGGGGACGGGCGGCGGACCGCTCTCGAAGTGGACGTCGTCGATGGCGCGGCTGAGCTTCTCCAGTTGCACGATCACATCGCCGAGATAGGCCGCCAGCTGCGGACGCCGTCCCCCCACGACACCCGACAGCTCGGTGAGGTCCACGCTCGCCAGCTCGTTCTCGATCTGCTCGAGCAGCCGCTCCGGCCGCGTCGATCCGGTCGACCCCGGGAGGCGCCCGAGGTGGTGCCTCACCTCGGCGAGGGAGAAGCGGAGCGACCGTGGGTTGTCCGCGTCGCGCAGGAGCAGATCCAGCACGTCGGACGTCCGGGTCGACCCGCGGTAACGCCGGCGATACGTGACGACACTCTCGGAGGCGAGGAGGAGCGCTTCGAGCACCTCTCGATCACTGCGGAGGTCTCGGCGCTCAGTGGCCACGACGCTGAGTATCTGACACACCTGCAGGCCTCGCTCCAGGTGTCGCCCCGCCTCGATCATGTGCCAGCCGGCGTCGCGCACCATGTTGGCGGTGACGCCGTACAGCGACAGCATGGCGGCGAGCATCCGACCGGCTGACTCCGCCGTGCGGTGCGGGTGCGGTGAACCGCGAAGCGCGCGGGACGCCCGGTCGATGTTCGAGAACACCCGCCACGTGTCTCCCGAGAGCTGGTCACGCACACCCTCCATGGCTTCCCGCAACCTCGAGATGGAGTGCGCCGCGGCGCCGGGCCTGCCCACATCCAGGAGCAGGGAGCGGAAATCGGCTTCGGGATCGTCGGGGTGTCGCGTTCCCGCCAAGCGGTCGAGGACGACCAGCAGCACCCGAGCGGTGCGGTCGGCACCCGCAGCGACGCCGGGTTGATCGAATGCGGCCTGCGCGGCCAGCAGCAGCCGAAGGAGGTCCTCGGTGCGCTCCGCGTAGCGTCCGGTCCAGTAGAGGTCGGAGAGAGCGCGCGGCGACAGGGCGGGGATCGTCGGTGCGGTCTCCAGCGGCGCCACTTCGGTGAGTCCTTGGTCGGCGTCGGTCTCCGCCGTCTTGAGGACCCAGACGTCTTTCGTGATCGGGGCGGCATCGGCGCTCTCCCGCACCGTCGCGAGGCCCCCCACGAGCGGACGGTAGGCGGAGCCGTGGCGGAGGGTGAAGGTGCGGAGCGTCAACGGCTGTGCCGCGACCGACACCGCCCCCCACGCGGGAGACTGCGACAGTGTCAGGACATCTTGTACCGCGAACCGGTGCGGCGCGGCGTCGACCCGCGCGAGCAGCTCCGGGGGCGTGAGTCCTGCCAGGGAGCGGCGGGACTCGTCGATGGGGCGGACGAGGAGGGTGGGATCGCCCTCGGCGAGACGAGGCCGCACCTCGGCGAGGGATTCGGGGTCGCCGCACCACCACGTGGACACCGACGGCATGCGCAGCTGCTCGCCGAGGAGGTGCTCGCTCGCGGCCGGAAGGTAGGGAAGCAGAGCCGCGTTCTCCAGCACACCGGCACCGAGGCCGTTGACCACGCGCACCCGTCCGCGACGCACCGCTTCGGCGAGCCCTGCGACCCCCAGCCGAGATCCCGCGCGCAGTTCGAGCGGATCGCACCACTGCGCATCGACGCGGCGGAGGATGACATCGATGCGCTCGGTGGGCCGCGTAACCGGCCACCCGGACGGCTTCATCCACACCCAACCGTCGGACACTACGAGGTCGCTGCCCTGCACCAGCGGGAACCCGAGGGCCCCGGCGAGGAAGGCTTGATCGAAGGCGGTCTCGGAGAGCGTGCCGGGAGAGAGCAGCACGATCCTCGGGTCCGGCGTCGCGCTGGTTGCCGACGACAGGAGCGCCGCGCGGACGGCCGCGAGGTACGGCTCGAAGCGGTGCAGGTCGCCCTCCTGGTAAAGGTCGGGGAGCACCTGCGAGACCACGCGCCGATTCTCGGCCGCGAAGCCGAGACCGGAAGGCGCCTGCACACGATCGGCGAGGACGTGCCACTCTCCTGCGGCGGATCGGCCGAGGTCGGTCGCGGTCAAAAGCAGGGGATGTGGATCGGTGGCGCGAGGACGGGCCACCGCGCGGACGAACCCCGAGTGGCCGAGGACCGCGCCGGCCGGGATCACCCTGTCGCGGAGGAGGGTCTGCGGCCCGTAGAGGTCGACGAGAACGGCGTTGAGGAGCTCGGCGCGCTGGGCGAGGGCGACCTCCACCCGCGACCAGGAGATCGCGTCGATGACGAGAGGGATCGGATCGAGCCGCCACGGCTGGGGACCCGAGTCGCCCCAACTGTAGGAGACGCCGTCGTCGGCGAGGAACCGGGTGATCTCACCGTCGACGCGGGCCAGGTCGCGATCCGTCAGAGCGAGCGCGCGCGTCGCGAGCGATTTCCACGCCGGGCGCAGGTCGCCGGTCTCGTCGACCACCTCGTCGTACCGCCCCGCGGATCCTGACCCCGATGGCGCGTCGTCGAAGGGCAGCGTCGGCTGCGCCACCGCCGCGGCGTAATCACGCAGCACACTCACGCCTGGTCCCCTCCCGATCTCCCAGCGTAGGGGGCAACGGGGGCACCGTCGGTGCGGATGACGTCGACCGGTCTCAGCGATGCCCAGGCGGGACGGGAGGGAGGCAGCTCCGCGCATTGCACGCCGCTGCGGGACGCGGAGGCGCAATACAGTGGTGCGGTGACCACTGCGCCCCTCGAGTACACCGTGCGTGCCGCCCGGACCTCCGACGTCCGCGGCATTCTCGAACTCCTCGACCCCTGGGTGCAGCGACGGATCCTCCTCGGCAAGGAGCTCGTCACGCTCTACGAGTCCGTGCAGGAGTTCGTGGTGGCCGAGCACGACGGCGTTCTCATCGGCTGCGGCGCCCTGCACGTGATGTGGGAGGACCTCGGCGAGATCCGGACCCTGATCGTCGCCGAAGGTTGGCTCCACCGCGGCGTCGGGGGAGCCATCGTCGCGCAGCTGGAGCAGCACGCGCGTGAGCTGGGGCTGCAGCGTCTGTTCTGCCTGACGTTCGAGGTGGAGTTCTTCTCGCGGCGGGGGTTCGTCGCGATCGGCGAGCAGATCGTCGACGCCGACGTGTACTCGCAACTGCTGCGCAGCCCCGACGAGGGTGTGGCCGAGTTCCTCGACCTCGCGCACGTCAAACCCAACACGCTCGGCAACACCCGCATGCTCAAGACCCTGTGATCCCCCGGCGCGACCGGGGTGCCGTGGCGCGTCACCGCGGGGCTGGGCGGCGCGCCGACATAGCCTGAAGGGGTGACTTCGCCACCCGTCCGCCGACACTCGCCCGCTGTCTATCGGCGCCGGCGGCTGGCCGTCGTCGTGGTGCTTCTGCTGATCGTGGGTGGGGCCGTCGCGCTCGCCGTCTGGCAGCCGTGGCGTGCCTCGGGCGGGGGAGATCCCGCCGGTGCGGGATCGCCCGCCGCACCCCGCGACACTCCCCAGGCCACCCCGACGGGAACCGCGTCCGCCGACGTCCCCGCGCCCACCCCGTCCCCCTCTGCGCCCGCCTCGCCGAAGCCGTCATCGCCCTCACCCGCTCCGTCGTCGAGTTCGATCGCGGTGTGCTCGCCGGGCGAGGTGACGGTGACCGCCCAGACGGACAAGAGCTCGTACGGCGGCGGGGAGAAGCCGGAGCTGACGATCGCCGTGGTCAACGAGAGTGACGCGCCGTGCGTCATGAACGTCGGGACGGCCACGCAGTCCTTCCTCATCGAGAGCGGTTCCGACACCTGGTGGCGGTCGACCGACTGCCAGTCCGACTCGAGCGATCAGGTGGTGCAGCTCGACCCCGGCAAGAAGGTCGCGACGGTCACGCCGCTCGTGTGGGACCGGACGCGTTCGTCGGTCGACACGTGCTCCAAGGATCGACAGAAGGCGCTCCCGGGGTATTACACGCTCACGGTCTCCATCGGGGGCGTGGACTCGGAGGCCGCCCAATTCCGACTCCGATGAGGGCTTTCGGGCCGGAGGACACTCCGGGCGCTGAGAAGATTCTCATGAATTGTCCCCCAAATGGTGGACACAAACGTGCGCTCATATGCGTACTCTGTTAGTAGCTCCCGCAGGGCTGGCCCCGGTGTCCCCAGCACCGGTTATCGAGATCAACCCCAGAGATCTCGTCTCAGGCTCCGGCCCGCGGTGAGCGTAGGGCCCTCTCGAGTTTCCCAGTCCCCAATGGGGGGATCGAGAGGGCCCACCTCTTTGCCCAGCCTCCGTGGTGAGCGCACGGGAGGATCGTAGGCTGGAGCAATGGCCGGCAAGAAGCGTTCCCGCGGCAACGACGCGATCGATTTCCGTAATCCGCAGTTGGCCGACGCGCTGCAGACACAGGACATGGCAGCTCTCGCCTTCGCGCTCCGTCACGGGCCCACCGTCGTCCCGCTGATGAAGGCGGGCGCACGCGACAATCCTCTCGACACCGGCGAGGTCTGGACGTTCCGCGATCCGAAGACGGGTCAGGTGGCGCTGTTGTTGTTCAGTGACGCGGCCCACAAGCCCGCGGCCCTGCCGCCGGCGGTAGCGCTACAGTCGCCCGGATGGCTGCGCGCCTTCCTCGGTGTCCACGGTGACGAGATCACGACGGTGATCTTCGACGTTGCCGGTCCGCACCCGATGCAGGCTTCGCCCGCCGACATCATTGCCGCGCTCGACGCCTGAACCCGCCGACTCGCCGGTCACGGCAGCCTAGAAGCCCGGCTCGTCTCCCGGCTCGGGATGGTGGTGACGAGAGACGTCGGAGAGGGCGCCCGCCAGATCGCGCGACGACGTGTCGACCACCGTGCGGTAACCGAGCCGGTCGGCCTCCGCCCGGCGCTGGGCGTGCTGGGTGACCGGACGGATCTCGCCCGACAGGCTCAGCTCTCCGACCGCGACGAGGCGCGGCGGATTGGGGCGATCACGCACGGCGGAGGCCACCGCGTGGGCGATCGCGAGGTCCGCGGCGGGCTCGGTCAGGCGCACGCCGCCGACCGTCGACACGTAGACGTCGTGCGTGGAGACGGCGATGCGGGCGCGCTTCTCGAGCACCGCGAGGATCATGGCCACCCGGGCCGAGTCGACGCCGCTGACGATCCGCCGGGGATTGGGGGCGGCGCTCGGAATGGTGAGGGCCTGCACCTCGACGGGAATCGCGCGGCGCCCCTCTAGGGCCACCGTGACGCAGGAGCCCGGTTGGCGAGAGCCGTGCCCGAGGAAGAGACTGCTCGGGTCGGGGACCTCGGTGATCCCGTCGCCGGTCATGTCGAAACAGCCCACCTCGTCGGTGGCACCGAAGCGGTTCTTGAGCGCGCGGACGAACCGCAGTGACGTCTGACGGTCGCCCTCGAAGTGACAGACGACATCGACGAGGTGCTCGAGGATGCGCGGCCCGGCGATCGAGCCGTCTTTCGTGACGTGCCCGACGATGATGACCGGCAGATCGCGCTCCTTCGCGACGCGGATCAGCGTCGAGGCGACCTCGCGCACCTGGCTCGGGTGACCCGCGACACCGTCGGAGAGCGCCGACGACACGGTCTGCACGGAGTCGACGATGAGCAGTTCGGGGGCGACGTCGTCGATGTGGCCGAGGATCGTGGCGAGATCGGTCTCGCTCGCGAGGAAGAGCTCATCGTGCAGCGCGCCGGTGCGCTCGGCGCGCAGGCGCACCTGTCCGAGCGACTCCTCCGCGCTCGCGTAGAGCACGCGGCGCCCGGCCCGCGCACTCTGCGCCGCGACTTCGAGGAGCAGAGTGGACTTGCCCACGCCCGGCTCGCCCGACAGCAGGATGGCGGCGCCGGGCACGACACCGCCGCCAAGGACCCGGTCGAACTCGCCGACGCCACTCGTGCGCCGCGGGGTCTCGGACGTGTCGATCGACGTGATCGGCTGGGCCGCGCGCAGCGGAGTCGACGCCGTGACCGAGGTGACGATGCCCGTCTGCGCGGCGGCCTCCACGACCGTGCCCCACTGCTGGCACTCACCGCATCGACCGACCCACTTCGACGCCGTCCACCCGCACTCGGTGCAACGGAAGGCCGTCGTCGTCGCGGTTCGTCGGGAAGCCATGGCCTCAGCGTACGCGTCGCCGCCGACACCGCCGCCGGAGGTTGTGGAAGGTCAGCGCAACGAATCCGCGACGTCGCGCAGCGCGCCCGCCGAGTGCTGCAGCAGTTCCACCTCGTCGTCCGCGAACATCGTCTCCCGGATCGGCACCGCGCCCCGGCTGCTGACGATCGACGGCACCGAGAGAGCGACCCCCGAGACGCCATGGAAGTCGTCGAGCACCGTGGAGACCGGCATGACGGCGTGCTCGTCCTCCAGGATCGCCTCGACGATGCGGGCGCTCGACAGGCCGATCGCGTAGTTCGTGGCGCCCTTGCCCTGGATCACCTTGTACGCCGCATCGCGGACGTCGACGGCGATCTGGTCGAGCTCCTCGACGGTGAACTTCGGCTGACCGTCCAGCGGTACCCAGTCCAGGATCGGGACGGTGCCGATCGTGGCGTGCGACCACAGCGGGAACTCGGTGTCGCCGTGCTCGCCCACGATGTACGCGTGGACGCTCGAGATCGACACGCCCGCGCGCTGGGCGATCTTCCAGCGCAGACGCGACGTGTCCAGCACGGTGCCCGAGGCGAAGATCCGCTCCGACGGGAGTCCCGTCGCCTCCTGCGCCAGCACCGTGAGGACGTCGCACGGGTTGGTCACGATGACGAAGACGGCATCGGGGGCAACCTCGAGCAGCTGCGGCATCATCGTCTTGAGGATGTGGGCGTTGACCCCCGCCAGCTCGGTGCGGGTCTGCCCCGGCTTCTGCTTCGCGCCGGCGGTGATCACCACGACGTGCGAGCCCTTCGCGACCGAGATGTCCGCACCGCCCATGATGTCGCTCGACCCGGTGAACTGGGCGCCGTGGGCGAGGTCGAGCACCTCCGCCTCGGTCTTCTCGGCCGCAATGTCGTACAGGGCGACGTGCCGCGCAGACCCCCGGATGAGGGCGGCGTAGGCGACGCTGGATCCGACAGCTCCGGCGCCGACGACGGTGAGTTTGGAGTTCTCGATCACGCTCATGCGTCAAGTCTGTCAGTCGCCCGGGCCTGCGGTAAGTCGCGGACCCCGAGGAAGGAGACGACGGCCCCTACGACGAGCAGCACGGCCGTCGCGATCGCGGCGCGATGGAACCCGTCGAGGTCGAGCGCTCCGCCCACGATCGTGCCGACGAGGGCCACCGACAGCAACCCCGCGATGCGGGCGACGGCGTTGTTGACCGCGGACGCGATGCCGGAGCGCTCGGTGGCGACGGAGCCGAGGATCGCCGCCGTGAGGGGCGACACGGTGATGCCGAGACCCACGCCCAGCACGACCATTCCGGGAAGCGCCTGCCACCAGTAGTCGAACGGGTCGGCGACGGCGAGGAGGAGGAGCGCGCCGCCGGCCATGACGAGAGGCCCGACCGTCATGAACCCGCGGGCACCCCACCGCGCCGACAGTGCCCCCATCGACGGGCTCATCGCGATGAGGAGCACCGTCGTCGGGAGGCTCGCCAGCCCGGCGAGAGTCGCAGAGAGTCCCGCGCCCTGTTGCAGATAGACGCCGACCACGAAACCGTTCAGCGTCAGAGCGGCGTAGACGAACAGCGTCGCGAGGTTCCCCGTCCAGAACGTCCGGATGCGCAAGAGAGACAGCGGCAGGATCGGGTGACGGGCCGTGCGCTGACGGAGGATGAAGACGACGAGCAGTGCGAGTCCGATCAGAAGGCCGGCCCAGACGCCCGGGTGCTGCCAGCCGAGGGTGGGCTGCTCGACCAGGGCGAACACCACGCCGCCCAAGCCCGCCGCGCAGAGGATCGCAGCGAGCACGTCGACGCCGGCGTCGGGTTGACGGTGGTCGCGGCTGTCGAACCGGGCGAGCAGCCACAGCGTGATCGCGATCGGAAGGACGTTGATCAGGAACGCCCACCGCCACGACAGGTAGTCGACGAAGACACCGCCGAGGACCGGTCCCGCGAGCATCGCGCTGGTGGTGAGCGCCGTCCACAATCCGATGGCCCGCGCCTGGCGCTCGTGTGGGATCTGCGACGTGATGAGCGCGAGCGAGCTCGGGACGAGGAACGCGCCCGCGGCGCCCTGCAGCGCCCGGGCGATGATGAGGACGAGCGGGTCGGGGGCGAGTCCGACAGCGAGTGACGCGATGCCGAACCCGATGAGGCCGATGCGGAGCACGAGCACGCGTCCATAGGCATCGCTGACGGAGCCGGCCACCAGGATGAGCGAGCCGAGGGTGAGGAGGTACGCGTCGACCGTCCACTGCTGCACGGTGAGCCCGCCGCCGAGGTCACGCTCGATCGCGGGGAGGGCGACATTGACGATCGTGCCGTCGAGGAAGGCCACCGTCGAGGCCAGCGCGGCGATCGCGACGACCAGGCGCTCGCGCGCCGGGGAGGATCCGGTCATGGCATCAACCTAGGTGACGGCGGGGGCGCCGTGGGCCGTTTGGTCGGGGGGCGTGCGGGTGCGGTGGGACCGGGTGGGTCGGGCCGGGTGCGGGGCGGGGCGGGGCGGGGGTGGGGTGACGATCGCGTGCGAAAAGCAGGCCCGAGCTGCGGCTGGGGGCCCGGACGGTGGCGGGGCGGCGATCGAGCCTGCTTTTGGCTCGCGGTAGCGGCGGTTCGGCGAGGGTGGTCCGGCGGCTCGCGGTAGCGGCGGCTCGGCGAGGATGGTCCGGCGGCTCGCGAGCGGCGAGGGTGGCTCGGCGAGGGTGGCTCGGCGGGGGCGGCGGCGGTTCGGCGCGGGCAGCGGTGGGACCTGCGGCGGCGGGCGACGGTTGGCGGGGACGGGTTCGCGGCATCCCGTCCGATGACGTAAACTCTTCCGCGGTGACGTGTCCGAGCGGCCGAAGGTGCAACTCTCGAAAAGTTGTGTAGGGTAACCCCCTACCGTGGGTTCAAATCCCACCGTCACCGCCACCGAAAAGCCGTCGCGAGATGATCGCGACGGCTTTTCTCGTCCCTTCGGTGAGAGAGCGCGGGACCCTACGGTCTCGGCGTGCTCGCTTCAGACCTGGGCCTGCGGTCCCATTCCGGTCGGCGGAGCGCGTAGAAGATGAGCGGCGGCGCCCCCAGCACGACGACGACCAGGCCGACGACCCACGGATAGACCGCGGGGGAGAAGGCGGCAGAGCCCTGTGGCGGGATGAAGGCGAGAACGAACGCGGCGAGGCAGCCCACGAAGCCGGCACCGGCCACGAGGTTCATCGCCGGCACTCGATACGTCCGCTTCACGTCGGGCTGACGGCGTCGCAGCACGATCGCCGACGCGAACATGAACATGTACATGATGAGGTAGATGGCCGCGGCCATGTCCACGAGGGCGACGAAGGCGGCGCTGACGTTCGGCACGACGATGAAGATGGCGGCCAGGGCCGTCACGATCGTCCCCTGCAGCATGAGGATGCCTGACTGCACGCCGGCCTTGTTGCGCTTCTGCAGCATCGGGGGGAGAAGCCCCGTCTCTGCCGCGGCCAGCAGACCCTTCGAAGGGCCCGCGATCCAGGTGATGACCGATGCCAGCGCGCCCAGCGCGATCAGCGCGGAGACCACGGGGGTTCCCCATCCGAGGTCCCACGTCTGGAAGTACGTGTCGAAGGCCAGCATGATGCCGTTCGTCAGCCCCAGCTGCTTCTCCGGCACGGCGATCGAGATCGCGATCGTCGGGAGGATGAACACCAGCAGGATCAGCAGCGAGGCCAGCAGCACCGATCGCGGATAGCCACGCCCGGGATCCTTCATCTGGTTGACGTGGACCGCGTTGACCTCCATGCCGGCGTAGGCGAGGACGTTCGAGACGATCAGCACGATCGAGGCGAGGCCCGTGAACGGGGGGATGACGGCCGCGGCGTCGAGCGGAACCTGACTCTTCTCTCCGGTTCCGAGCCAGATGAAGCCGAAGACGATGAGAATGACCGCCGGCACCAGCGTGCCGAGAATGCCGCCCCACGAGCCGAGCCGGGCGAAGAGGTTGCCGCCACGCAGGGTGACGAGGGTGGATCCCCAATAGAGCACCAGGATGACGATGGCGGTGAACAGTCCGGAACTCGACAGCGACGGGTCGACGAAGACGAAGGCCAGAGCCGCCGCGATGAAAGCGATCTGCGTGGGGTACCAGACGACGTTCTGGATCCACTGCAGCCAGACGGCGGTGAATCCCCAGCGGTTGCCGAACGCCTCCCGCACCCACTCGTATACTCCGCCCCTCCATCCGGTGGCCAGTTCGGCGGCCACGAGTGCCGTCGGGATGAGGAAGAAGATCGCGGGGATGATGTAGAGCGTCACGCTCCCGAGGCCGTAGATCGCCATCGCGGGGAGCGAGCGAAGACTCGCCACCACCACGAGGGTCAGGAGCGCGAGCTGACCGACACCGAGGAAGGCGGAGCTGCTGGGGCGTGAACGCAGTGAACTGTCGGGGGTGGCCGATGGAGTGGTCATTTCGCTTCCTCAGTGGTGGAAGGCGGGGCGTTGCCCCTCGACGGGCATGGGACCCTCGAGCGAATCGAGATACTCGGTCTCGGTTCGGATGCTCTCGAGGAGTTCGGCGGCGAGATCCATGCTCAAGCCGTTACGTACGACGATGCGCTGCACCGTCAGGTCGCTCAGATCATCCGGCATGGGGTACGCAGGCACGAGCCACCCCTTCATCCGGAGCCGGTCCTGCAGGTGGTACAGGTTCCAGTTCCTCGTGTGACCTTCCTTCAGATACCAGGCGAAGACCGGGATGTCCGTACCGTCGTTCCAGAGATCGAAGGCACCGATCTCCGCGATGCCGTGGGCGAGGAAGGTCGCCACATCCTGCGACGCCTGCTGCACGGCGCGATAGCCCTCGAATCCGAGCCGCAAGAACATGTAGTACTGCAGGAGCACCTGCGCGCCAGGCCGGGAGAAGTTGAGGGCGAACGTGGGCATCTGCCCGCCCAGGTAGCTGACCTGGAAGATGAGGTCTTCGGGCAGCCATTGCGTGTGACGCCAGACGACCCAGCCCAGTCCTGGGTACACCAGTCCGTACTTGTGACCCGACGTACTGATGGAGTGCACGCGCGGAAGGCGGAAGTCCCACACGAGGTCCGGCTGCAGGAAGGGGGCGATCATGGCGCCGGAGGCGCCGTCGACGTGGATGGGGATGTCCAGCCCCGTCTGTGCCTGGATGTCATCGAGCGCGGCCGCGATCTCGGCCACCGGCTCGTACATGCCGGTGTAGGTGACCCCCATGATCGCGACGACGCCGATGGTGTTCTCGTCGACGTACTTGGCGAGGTTCGCGCCGTCGAGCGTCTTGTGCTCCATGCTGATGGGGACGAATCGCGGCTCGACGTCGAAGTAGTTGCAGAACTTCTCCCAGCACACTTGGACGGCCGTCGACATGACGAGGTTGGGACGGGCGGCCTCGTTCCTGTCGGAACCTCGTGACTGCTGCCAGCGCCGTTTGAGCGCAAGACCGCCGAGCATGCATGCCTCGGAGGAGCCGATCGTCGAGGTCCCGATGCTCTGCGAGGCGTCCGGAGCATTCCAGAGGTTGGCGAGCATGTGCCAGCAGTTGTCCTCGATCGCCGCGGTCTGGGGGTACTCGTCCTTGTCGATCATGTTCTTGTCGAACGAGGCGGTGTAGACCTGCCGGGCGTCATCATCCATCCACGTGCCGACGAAGGTGGCCAGATTCAGACGTGAGTTTCCGTCCAGCATCGTCTCGTCATCGACGATCTGCTTCGCCGTCTCCGGGAGGCTCTCCTGTGCGGGGATGGTGTAGCGCGCGGGGATGGTGGCCTCACCCGGCCGGGTGAACATCGGAGTCGCGCCCTGGTCGCTGGGTTGTGCGCTCATCACTCTCTCCTGTCTCGCTCCAGACGACCACGAATGAGGCCGTCGCGGGTGCGGCGATGGTCGATGCCGCATCCGTGGCGACGGTATGCCCGCCCTCAGCACCACCACCAGGGCCGGAGGTCCCGTGCGCCGGGCCCGGGACGAGGGACCAATGGCACTACGCGGAGCGTGGGTTGTGGACGAGTCTGTGTGGCCCAGGCACACGGACCTGCCGTGAGGAGGATCATGATGAACCCCAGCTCCATCCGCCCGACGTCGCACATCGCGCGACGAATCAGTCCCAGCGACCTGTACCTTCCTCCGACGGAGCCGATCGACATCACGGCGATCATCGCCGCCGAGCTGGCGGCACGAGCCCAGAACGATCCGGAAGAGGAGTGACGCCTCGGCCGGCGTGTTCGCCGGAGCGGCCGAGGCAGGGCAGAAGGTCCCGTCAGCCTCCTTCCCCCCGTTGAGGCGGGACCAAGGGCTCTTCTGTCGCCGTCAGAGCTGCCGCACTCTTGCTCGTGCGCCGCTGGTGCTTCCGCTCAGAGGCGTCGGGGCTCCTCCGCCCCACGAAGGCGAAAGGAAAGAAGATGGCCCGCAATCTTGCACGATTCGATCCGTTCTTGGGGCTCGATGCGCTTCGGAGAGAGTTCATCGGCGCGACCCTCCTGAACACGAGTCGCGGGAAGACCCCGACGACGGATGTGTACACGAAGGGAGACGACACCCTCATCGTGGAGGCGCACCTGCCGAGGTTCGATGAGAAGGACGTGTCCGTCACCGTCGATCGGGGAGCTCTGGTGATCCGGGCCGAGCGCCGCGAGAAGGAGGAAGACAAGGGGAAGAACTACGTCGTCCGGGAAAGCAGCACCAGCTACTACCGCAGTATCGGACTGCCCGAGCAGGCGGACGAAGGCGAGATCTCCGCGCAGTTCAAGAAGGGTGTCTTGACGGTGACGGTCCCTCTTCACGGAGGGACATCGCCACGCAGCATCTCCATCGGGTCGTCCGCCCGCACCCCGGGGACGGAGGGGGACGAGGCGGCGAAGTCAGCGGCGGCGGATGCCCCTGCCAAGGAGGCCAAGAGCCGCAAACGCTGACGGGGGGCGGTCGCGGGTACGCGTGCGAAAAGCAGGCGTACCCGCGACCTGCGCGTGCGGCGGCAGTGTCGACGGCGATTGAGCCTGCTTTTCGCTCGGGTCGAGTCGGAATGCGGCGTGGACGGGGTCAGTCGAGGCTGTCGATCTCGCCCGTCTCGGCGGCGTCGGCGGGTTCGGGGACGATGTAGAGACCGCCGGGGGAGTTGGCGGTGATGGCGAGGGCTTCGATCCACGCCCGGTTGAGCGAGGGGCGGCGGCTGCCGAAGTAGCGGAAGCTGAGGTCGCCCTCCGGATGGATCCAGACGCTGTAACGCCCGTCGCCGACGCTGAGGTCCTCTTTCCAGGTGAAGAAGAAGGACTCGCCGCGACGCAGCTTGTTGCCGATGACCACCTGGACGTGGGCGAGGACGCGGTCTTCGAGTTCGATCTTGGTGTGGTTGTCGTAGTGGAAACGTCCCATGAGGACTCCCTCCTCCCGATCCCGGCGTCACGTCGGCGTGCGAGGGACGCACCTGCTCGGACACGTGTCACCTGATCGTTGCGGTAATGGTCCACGCTCCGGCACTCAGCGTCCCCGCGACAGGGGGGTTACGGTGAGGCGCCCGAGGGGCTACCCTCCGTCCGGCTGTCGAGAACGCCGGCGACGGCGTCGCCTCACAGACCGAACTCGTCCGGCTCGGCGACGCCGGGGGGCTCGCCGTCCACGACGGCCGTGCTGGGCGAATCGATGGCGCGCGCTCGATCCCGCAGGTCCGCGACGACGGCCGCGTCCTCGAGCTCATCGTGGTCGTCCCGCAGATCTTCCGCGACGATCTGGCTGGCCGGTCCCAACAGGAGAGTGGCTGAGCTGACGGTGCCCGATGCGGTGCGGACCGGGATCATCACCGTGTCCGCGCGGTGGGCGCCGGCCAGCGAGGCCGCATACTCCAGCACGGCCTGAGCGATGTCATCCCCCGTCCGAAGGGCGTCGCCTGCGTATACGAGGGATTTCATCGCTCCGTTCTAGTCGGAGCCGCCTCGTTCGCCTACGCGGTTGCATGACGGGCTGCGAGGGGGTAAGAGGTGAGAGGCCGGCGGGTCAGTCCTCCCGGATCGCCGCAGCGCCCGGACACCCCTCGCAAGGGATGCCCGGGCGCTGCGCTGGGGGCGGGGTGTTACTCGATGGTGCGTCGACGACGGATCACGAGGAGCACTCCGGCGCCGATCAGCCCGAGCGCGACCACCAGGACGCCGGTGGCGAGCACGCCGCCGGTCACGGCGAGGCCGTCGTCTTCGTCTCCCACCGTCGCGCGTGCGTCGTCGGAGGCGATGATCGTGCCGCCCAGGGGATCGTTGCCCGTCGCGGTGGCGACGTTCGTGATGTCCACCGTGGTGCGATCGAGCTCGAGCACGACCACGCGGGACTCACCGGGGAGGAGGTCGCCGACCTCCACCCGCTCGTCGATCTGGGGATCGTCCAGCACGACGTCGGTCAGCGGCGCGTTGCCCGTGTTGGTGACGGTGATCTGCCAGTACGTGGCCTTGCCGGACGCGACCTCGACGGTCTCGGTCCACGGGCCGTCCTCCGACGTGGACACCAGCTTGTCGACACTGATGCCCGACTCGACACCGAAGTACCAGGAGTCGTCGGCAGCCGAGAGCGTGCCCTCGCCGGCCGGATCATCCGCCTCGGCAGTGACCGTGTTGTGGTACTGCCCCACGATCGCGGTGCCGGTGGCGGTGAGAGTCACGCTCTCACCCGGCTGGAGGCTGTCGATCACGTCGGTGAAGACCACCTCGCCGTCGGCGTCGACGTCGGTCACGACCACGTCGTTCAGCGCCAGCTCACCGGTGTTGGTGACCGTGTACGCCCACTCGACCTCGCTCCCCGGCGTCAGCCAGAGACCAGGCGCGGAGTCGACCTCTTCGCCGTTGGTCGTCTTCACGATCGACAGACCGGAATCGCCCGCGCGGTACCAGGAGTCGTCCGTCGCCGGCTCGGGCTGCTGCGGCAGCGCCGCGCCCTCGCCGTCGACCGCCGTCGCGGTGGCCGTCGCGGTGTTCTGGTACTGGCCCAAGACCGCCTCTCCCGTCGCCTGGAACGTGCGGGTCTCGCCCGGGAGCAGCGGGCCGGTGGCCGTGCTCGTCGGGGTCAGCGTGCCGGTGTCGCCGGCGCCGTCGGTGAACGCGTCGGAGACCGTGATCTCATCGAGCGCGACATCGCCGGTGTTGGTGACCTCGTACGTCCAGGTGACCTCGGAGCCCACGGCCACCGATGCGCCCGGCGCCGCCGAGTACTCGACGCCGTTCGTCTTCTTCACCAGCGACAGGCTGGGGGCCGCGACGACCGTGACGGCCGCCTCGTTGGAGCCGAACGCGACCGGGGAGCCGCCGTAGGTGGCGGTTGCCGAGACCGTGTTCGTGTCGCGCTGACCGTAGGTGAGCTCACCGAGGTTCTCGGTGGGCACCGTCAGGGTGAAGTCCGATCCGCTGGTGAGTGTGGGCACCGACACGCGGAAGGCGGTCGCGCCCTCGGCCGTCGAGGTCCACGTTCCGGTCGTGGCGCTGGTGGCATCGGTGGAGTACTCGACCGTCGCCCCGTCGGGAGCGCCCGTGATCGCACCCGCGAGGCGCGTGTCGAAGTCGTCGCCGTCGGCCACGCTCGGCAGCTTGTCGAAGAAGACCGCACCGGTCACCGGGTTCGGCAGGATGTCGTTGACGTAGATCTGCCAGAACGACGTCGCCCCGACCTCGGACTCCAGGGCCCAGGGACCCGTCGCAGATGCGCTCGACAGCTTGGAGATCAGCAGGCCTCCGGCGGTGTTGATCGACACATTCGACAGGGCCACGCCGACCGACGACCGCGCCGGGTCGAAGTCGTAGACGTCGTTGCCGAAGAACGGGCCGTAGCCCACCATCGGCACCGTCGCTGCCGCCGTGCCGCCGTCGGCTTCTGACAGGAAGCGCGGGTCGGCGACCGTCGCGTACGAGTACGCGGGCAGAGTCGAATCGTCCGGGTCGTAGGCCTGAGCGAGGGCGATCACCGGGATCCGGTACCGCCATCCGCTGTTCTCCGCCGACCGGTCGTTGGCCGTCGCCGGAGCGCGCATCGGCGGCAGCTCGTCGAACGAGAAGCGCACCACTTGCTGCTCGCAACCGTCGGCGCCGGTGACGCGCTCGGTGGTGTCCACCGTTGCGCCCGCGCCGAGCGCCGGCGTGGCGGGGATGCCGACGAGGGGCGACTGCACCGGCGTGATCGCCTGCGTGGTGTCGTAGAAGACGCCGCAGGGCAGCACGACGCGCAGCTCCGAGTCGGTGTAGGTCTCCGACGGGTTCTGGTTGACGATCGCCGCCAGGAAGTCGCCGCTCGCACCGCCCACCGACAGGGTGCCGGGGCCGCTCAGGTTGGTCGTGACGTAGACGGAGTCGACGGGCGTGTAGGTGCTCGACGCCTCGCCCGTGAGGTCTCCACCGGTCACCGTGACGGTGTTGGTCTGGGGACCGGGCGAGACGCCGGCCGGAGCCGTCGTCGACTGGATGCCGTCCTCGACCGTGCGGAAGACCGGCTGGAAGCCCATCCGGACCTTCGCCTCCGAACTCACCGGCACCGTCTCGGCGCCGGGCGCGATCGTCAAGCGCCACCCGGTGAGAGTCGAGCCGACCGGAAGGTTGAGCACGTCCTGCGTGGCGTTGGCCTGCCAACCCGCCGATCCCGTGTTCTGGACGGCGAGCACGAGGCTCTCACCCGTCCGGCCGCTCGCCGCGGTGTAGTCCGTGAACTCGTTCCACGTGCTCGAACCGTTGATCTGGTACTCGAGTCGGTAGGGCAGGTCTTCCGCAGCAAGCCCCGTCGAGAAGGTGACGAAGATCTGCTGGATGTCGGCGTGCGAGAACCACGACGCGTTGGGTGAACCCGTGGCGCCCGAGTCGGTCAGCACGAGCTGGTCGATGTCGGGGGCGTCGGAGGGTCCGACGTAGGAGCCGCCCGTGTAGGTGAGGTGGCTGAGGTAGCCGGCCGACGTCGCGCCGCCCTCGGACTTGGATCCCACGACACCGGTGCCTCCGTGGGGCTGGAAAGCGGGGCCCTGGACCGATGCCTCGTCGCCCTCGTGAGCCACGCCGACGGCGTCGCGCGTGTCGAGTCCCACAGTGTTGACGGGCGGACGTTCGCCGTCTTCCCAGCCGGGCACCGAGGCGGGGTAGCGGACGGTCACCCAGATGCGCTGGCCACTGCGATCGAGCGGGTTGCCGTCGGGGCCGTACTGTCCGTCACGCGTCCAGGTGACCGTGGGCCACGCGCTCGTGTCCCAGCTGCCGCCGTCGTACGCACCGGAGGTGGAGACGAGCTCCGTGCCCGCCGGGAACGTGTCGGTCAGCTGCTGCTGCCACGAGGTGAAGGTCGTGAGGTCGTACGGGTGCACCGAGTAGACGTTGAAGCGGTAGGTCACCGTCCGGTTGTCGCCGCCGGTGACGACCTCGAAGCCTTTGCTGGCGGTGTAGTCGTTGTCGCCGACGACGGTGGTCGTCACCTCGTCGGAGGTGACCGGGCCGCTGGGGCCGCCGGTGCCGGTGATGGAGGTGGTGAGGGGCATCCCCTCGTACTTGTTGGCGTAGTCGACGGGGGCCACCGTATAGACGATGGTCAGGAGCGGCTGCGTCGTGTCTTTGAGCGTCAGCACGAGCGTCCGCGTCGCGGGGTCGTACGTGTAGCCCTGCACGGGGGAGTCGGCGCCGGTCGGCACCGACGCGAGAGTCACCCCGGCCGGCAGAACGGTGGTCAGCTCCACACCCGTCGCGGGGTTGGCGCTGTCGACGCCCTCGAACTCCAGCGTGGCGGAGTAGTTGAAGTTCCCGGCCGGCCCCGTCTGTTCCGGCGCGTCGAGCGTGAGGGTGAAGTCACCCGTTGCCGCCTGCGCCGCGAGCGGGACGGTGAACAGTCCCGACAGCGTGACGGCGACGGCGACCACCCCCGCCATCCACGCCCGGCGGGCGCGTCCTCGTGTGGGTGCGCCCCTGCGCTCCCCGCTGTGTGTACTCATGAACCGGTTCCTCCCCCGAGTGAAATGACACCGAGACGCGATGAGCGCCGTCGGTCGTTAACAAGACGAGCGGGTCCCCGGAACATCACCGCGGACGCCGCTCAGGTCAGCGGATGCCCGCCGCGAGGGCGAGTCCGCCGAGGTTCGTGTAGGCCTGAACCCCCGACCAGCAGCCGCAACACGCGCGCGCGGCACCGAGCACGGCGTCCTCGAGGACGGGGACGGCCCCGGAAGCCAGTCGAAGCGCGACGCTCGCGCGGTCCGTTCGACAATCCGGGTCGGTACAGGCCCGGCGCAGGCACTCCCGTGCGAGCTCGAAACGCAGGGCCGCTTTGGCGCGGTAGAGGGCGGAACTGATCCGCCCGGCCGAGCGCCCGAGGTGGCCCGCGACCGTCTGCGGCTTCTCACCGTCGACCACGATGTGGGTCAGCAGCATCCGTTGCTCGTCGGTGAGGCGGCCCATTGCCACGGCCACGATCGCATGGTCGAGGAGGGCGTGCACCCGATCCGTCTCGTCGGGCAGGGTCAGCTCGAATCCCACAGTGTCGAGCGCGATGTTGCGCGAGCGCGGCGCCCGCACCTCGTCGCGGACCCGATTGCGCATCGCCTGGGTGATGTACGCGTGGGTGTTCTCCACGGGGCCGCGCCCCTGCGTCCACTTCTCCCACGTGGACAGCAAGGCTGCCGCGAGGAGGTCTTCCGCGTCCATCGTTCGGCCGGCGATCGCTCGCGACGCGTTCCGCAGCGCCGGCATGCTCTGACTCAGCAGCGCCGATGCGGCGACCTGATCACCGTCGTTCGTCGCCCGCGCGAGCGCACGCGCGCTGGACGGATCCTGCGACGCCACGGTCGCGCGTTCCTTCGTGTGCACCATTTCTCCCCCTGCATCGGACGACGCGTCCGACCCCCTGGGAGAAGAAAAGGCAATGCCGGGCAATCACAGCGGTGCCGGGGCGCGATTTCACCCGCCGACTCACCCGCGGCATGGCACGGAACCTCCGGGCGCCGCATCGCGTCGCCGAAGGCGTGCGGGAGAAGGAGCGCAGGGGGCGCGCTCCTTCTCCCTCGCGGTGCTTCCGGTCGCCGTCGTGACGGCGCCTGCAGCAGGGGCGAACCCGCTCCGCCGAGGGCTGGGGATGTCCTCATCTACACGACGAGCCGGCGTCCGGAATCTCACGCGCAGGCGGATCCTGGTCGATCTGCGAACCGGTGAACCCGCGTTTACGCGGTGGTGGTAGACAAGGGGTGCCGATCTGCGCATCAGCTTGCGCGCGAGGGGTCGATTCGCTACCCGCGAGACCGATCGGCGCCCGAGCACGACCCGTGCCTAAGGGGTTTTCCGGCCCGTCGACGCACCCACGCCGACGGACACGAAGGAGTGACTGACCACATGGCGATCAGCGGCGCGCCGCGCATCCCCGCCTCCTCGATCTTCCGACCGCGTGTGCGCGACCGCTTCACCGGTGATGCGGCCGTGGTGATCGCGCGCGCCCCCGCCGGCCACGGCAAGACCATCGCGATGGCGCAGTGGGCCTCCACGACGGAGTCTGCCGGTCTGTGGCTGCGGATACGCGGCGCCGCTGTCGAGGCGTCCGAGTTCATCCAGCTCCTGGCGGAGGAGCTCTGCGTCGAAGGAGTCGTCTCGGAGGGAGATCCGCTGGGCCTTGCGGCCGAGTCGCTCGCCGCGGGCGCCGACCCGTGGACCCTGCTGCGCGGGGCCCTGCGCCGGATGGATGGTCCACTCGTCCTCGCGATCGATGGAGTCGACCGGCTCGACCGGACGGTCCAGCGGGCGCTGGCCGACCTCGCCGAAGAGGGTCACCTCGTGCTCCGGCTGACCGCTCGTCGCGCGACGGTCTTCGACGAACCCGCCCTGGGAGTGACGCTCGACATCGAGACGGTCACCGCCGCCGAGCTCGCGCTGACCCGCGAGGAGGCCGCCGAGATGCTCGCGATGTCGCCGTCCGACCCGCTCGTGGACGAACTGATGGCGCACGGCGGCGTGCCGCTGCTCGCGAAGCTCGTGCAGCTGTCGCACGCGGAACGGAACGCCTCGCCCGGGGGAGAGAGCCTGCCCGACGTCGTCGACTCCTTCATCCGCCTGCGGCTGGAGGGGCCCGACGTCGACGAGCCCTTCCTTCGGTTCGTGACGGTGGCGGCCCTCGCCGAACACCTCGATGCCGCTCTCGCGGCGCAGCTCATGGCCGCCGCGGGACACACGCTCGGGTCGACGGAGGCCGGAAGTGCCGAAACCGCCGCGCGAAGCCTGCTCGACCGCGCCGAAGCCGAAGGGATCGGGTTGTGGACGCACGGCGCGTCGCAGCCGGTCTTCGTCTTCACGCCGCTCGTGCGCGAGGCGTTCGAGCGGCGGTTGCGCACCGTGGCGGCAGAGAGCATCCAGGAGCTCACGATGACGGTTGCCCGGTGGGAGTTCCGCGCCGGGCACGCCTTCGCGGCCCTACGGCGCTCCGTCGAGGCGAGGGACTGGCTGTTCGCGTCGAGGGTCGCACGGTCGTCGTGGAACGAGCTCATGCGCAATCACGGTCCGCAACTGCGCGAGCTCTTCCGCGACATCCCGCTCTCGGTGCTCCGCCGCTACCCGCTGCTGGCGACGCTCCTGGCCTTGGACTACAACCGGACGGGCCGTCATCGCCTGCGGGCGCTCGAGTACTTCGCTCTCGCGCGTTACGGCGCGCGCACCCAGCGGTCCACCGCTTCTCCCGCCGACCGGGCGGTGCTCAAGGCGATCGAGACCGCGTCGTTGCGCGTCAGTGGACAGATGTCGTCGGCATTCGTCCCTGCCCGCGAGGGCTATGACGCGTTGCTCTCGCTCGGACCGAGTGACAGAGACGATCTGGGCCGCACCGAGGCGACGCTGTTCAACCAGTTCGGTACGACGTTCTTCTACGCCGGTCGCAGCGACCTCGCGCTGGACGCGTTCGCGCGATCGACCGCGGTGGGCGAGGCCCGCGGCCTGCGCGGCGGGCTGCAGGGACTGGCCCTGTCGGCGGGAACGCTCGCCGTGGCGGGGGATCTTCCCGAGGCCCGCGCGCTGATCCGCCAGGCGGAGGAGCTCGACTGGCCCGATGGGTGGCGCGACGGCTACATGGGGAGCTTCCTGCGTCTCGCCCAGGCGATGAGCGCGCTGGAGCGACTCGACCCCGACGCTGCGGAGCGACACATCCGTGCCCTCGACCCTCACCGCGAGACGATCGAGCATTGGCCTCTGCTGGCGCACGTCGACGCCGTGGTGGCACTGCTGCGAGGGCACACCGATCGCGCGCGTTTCCAGCTCGACGCCGAGATCCGTCATCAGCACCGGCGGCGCGCCGCCGGGGCGGAGACGGTCGCGCGGCTGGCCCGTACGAGGTCGCTCATCGAGCTCGCCGCGGGAAACCCCGTGGCAGCAGAAGCCGTGCTCGAACGCGGCCGCTCGCCACGCACGACCGTCACCCTCGCGCGGATCGAGCTCGCGCGCAGGCGGCCGGAGGAGGCGCTGCGCCGGCTGCTGGATGCCGAGGGGGCTGCGGCGACCGGCGAGCGATCGGCGCGGGTGATCGGGGAGGACCTCGTGCTGCGAGCCGCCTCATGGGCGCTGATGGACGATCGTGTGCGGGCGGCGGATGCCACCCGAGCCGCGTTCGAGTACCTCGCCGCACGGGAGCAGGGAATGGCGCTCGTGCTCCTCCCGGCAGATGCTCTCGAGGCCGTGCTCGACCGTGCCCGAGACAGCGGCGTGCGCGTTCCCGTCGCCGATGTCACCCGCGTTCCGCGCATCATCCCGTCCACGCGTCATGCGGCCACCTTCACTCCGCGGGAGCTCGCGCTGATCCGTGCCCTCCCCGGCGCCAGCAGCAACACCGACCTCGCCGCTCACCTCTCGGTGTCGGTCAACACGGTCAAGACCCAGCTCCGCGGTCTCTACCGCAAGCTCGATGTCGGAACGCGGGAAGAGGCGCTCGCGGCGCTCGAGGCGATGGGGCTGATGGCGGCCCCCGCCCGCTACGACGATCCCGTCTCGCCAGACCCCTTCGGCTGACCGCTCTGCGGCCCTCGCGCCCGCCCCACGCCGGCGCGCGCGAGGGCCGCGGCGATCGCGCGGGAGAGCGCGACGACGGCCAGCTCACCTGCCACGCGTGCGGCCAGCGTGGCGGTGAGCATCGTCGCCGTCAAATGGTCGGGCGAGAACACCGTGAGTGAGACCGCCCACAGGGCGATCGCGGCGGCCACGCCCGCCACGACGAAGCGCGCCTCGCGGCGAACGCCGTCGCTGCCGGAGGTCCAGACGACCGCGTCGATGACGACTCCGGTGAGGACCAGCGGGACGAGAGCGATCAGGCCGAGGGAACTCGTCGCGGCGACGAACACCGCCGCGATCCCGCTCGTGAGGAGCGCCGTTCCGGGCACCCCCGTCACTCGGCGCGCGAGGAACGGCATGAGGCTGTGGAGGGAGGCCACCAGCGCGTAGGCGGGAGGAGCGGCCGGGGCGAGCACGCTGAGGAGCGGGAGGGTGAGGAGGTGGATGACGGCGTGGACGCCGGCGAGCGCGGCGCAGATCAGCAGCACGCGTGTGGGGACCGCGAATTCGCGGCGGGGGCGACGCACTCCTCCAGGCTAGCGATCCACTCCCTGTCTCTCCCGCGTTCTGCCTGGGAGGGTGAAACCGAGGGTGAAATCGCGGGTGCCTCGCCCCGTGGCTCGGGACGACGTCGCCAAGCTGGCGATGACCCCCGAATATCGGCGCGCCCGCAAACGGCGACGCGACGATCGCGCAGCCGCGAACGCGGCTCGGGGTCGTCCGCGTGAGCGTTTGCCACCGGTCACCGACAGGGGGAGAGCCGTCTTGATTGTGCGTCGTGCGATGAAGCGTCATCTTCGGTCCGCGGACCGATCGACACGGATCGAGGGGGTGTGGCGCGAACGCCTGCGGCGTGTGGTCGGCGGTGCCGCCGGTGCGGCAGTCATCGCCTCGTCGCTCGTCGTCGCGGGGGCGGCAGCTCCGGCCGCCGCGGCAGAGCCGTTCGAGTGCGCTCCCGATGCCGTCTACGTGCAGAGCACGTCGGAGGTGCGGGAGTTCACCGTCACCGCAGATGGCGGCAGCCTCGCCGGCACGGGCATCGGCGCGAGCCACACCACCAACGGTCTCGGGATCTCCGCCGGGGGCCGGTACGCCTACACCGTCACCAACGCCGCCGGCAACAAGGTGCTCGCCAAGCACGACCGGGTGACCGATACCACCGCGACGACGAACTTCTTCCTCGACTCCGCCGTGCTCCGCGGCGCGGTGCACCCGACCACCGGCGTCTACTACTTCGCGAGCAACACGATCAATGGCGGGATCGCGCTCTACGCGTGGAACGAGAGCGTCAGCCCGCAGACCTACGTGCAGGTGGGAACGCTCCGTCCCACCGCAGGATCCAGCGCCTTCGGCTCCAACGGCGACATGGCCTTCAGCGCCTCCGGTCAGCTCGTTCTCGTGGCCGACCGCTACATCTACTCCGCCGACATCCCGCTGGAGCTCACCTCGAGCACCGCGACGATCGACGCCAAGCAGGTGCACGACATGGGCGCCGGCGTCGAGGGCAACGGCATCGCCTTCGGAAACCTCGGGCACATCTTCGTCTCGGCCGCCAACAACGGAAACCGCATCATCGAGGTCGACCTCGCCCGCGGCGAGACCGTCAACACGACGAGCCTCGGCACGTTTTCGCCGACCGATATGGCCAGCTGCACCTTCCCGAACACTCTGACGCTCAAGAAGAACGTCCCGAGCGGTCGCCATGCCGCGACCGATCAGTTCGGGCTGCGCATCGACTCGCCGAGCGACTACCAGGTGCCGCAGACCAACGCGTCGACCACGGGGAACATCACCGGCGTCCAGCCCGACTACGCCGGCCCGGTCTTCACGAACCAGGGCGACCCCTTCACTCTCTCGGAGAGCGCGCTCGGGACGACCGACCTCTCCCGCTACGCGTCTTCGCTCGTCTGTGAGCAGCTGAACTCCGACGGCTCCTCGAGCCCCGTCACGGTCAGTCCGTCCGGGCAGATCACCCAGCCGCAGGGATCCCTCGGTACCGAGGTGGTCTGCACGTTCACCAACGCGCGTCTGGCCCCGGCGCTCGACCTGCGCAAGACGTCCGACCCCGCCGCGGGCACCGCGGTGACGGCGGGTCAGACGATCACGTACACCGTCGAGGCCGAGAACACCGGCAACACGACGCTCGACCCGGTGCAGGTCACCGATGACCTCTCCGGCGTGCTCGCTCACGCCGACTACCAGGGCGACGTGACGACGTCGATCGACGACGCCCCGATCTCCTCGGGCGGTGCGACCGTGACCGGCGACACGCTTGCCTGGACCGGGGCCCTCGAGCCCGGCCAGGTCGTGACCATCACGTACTCGGTCATCGTGAATGACGACGTCGAGGGCGAGACCATCGCCAACAGCGTGACCGCATCGGGAACCCCTCCCGGGGGACTCGACCCCGTCGAGCCTCCCGTCGTGACGGTCGAGCACCCCGTCGCCGGCTTCGAGATCGCCAAGTCGGCCGACCCGGCCAGCGGCTCGGTGGTCGAGCCCGGACAGGTGATCCAGTACACCGTCACCGGCACCAACACCGGTGCCACCACTCTCAACCCGGCCACGATCGCCGACGACCTTTCTGCCGTGCTCGCCCACGCGAGCTACAACGGCGATGTCGCAACGCGGATCGGCAGCACCCCGGTGGCCTCCGGCGGTGCGACCGTCTCGGGCGACGACCTCGCCTGGACCGGCACTTTGCAGCCGGGTGACGTGGTCACCATCACCTACTCCGTCACGGTCGACGACGACGCGTCCGGCGAGATCCTCGCCAACGTGGCGACGGGCTCCGCGACGCCGACGACGCCCGACCCGGCAAACCCGGGCGGACCGCAGATCCCGGGCACCCCGATCCAGCCGCCCTCCGTGGACACGCAGCATCCCGTCATCGGATCGGGCTTCACCGTCGGCAAGACGGCGAACCCGGCCTCGGGGACGGCCGTGAGTGTGGGTGACACGATCCAGTACACGATCGTCGGCACCAACACCGGCGACACCGCCCTCGACCCCGCCGAGATCGTCGACGACCTCGCCGGCGTGCTCGGTAACGCGACCTACAACGGCGATGTGTCGGCAACGATCGGTACCGCCACGGTGACCGGGAACACCCTCACCTGGACCGGTGCGATCCCGCGCGGTCAGGCCGTGACGATCACCTACTCCGTCACCGTGAACGACGGGGTGGAGCGCGCGCTCCTGCGCAACACCGTGACGGGCGAGGCGACGCCGCAGATCCCCGAGGATCCGTCCGACCCCGACAGCCCCACCACGCCGGGCACCCCGATCACTCCGCCGCCGGCGGAGACCGAGCACCCCGTCGTGGTCACCGGCTTCGAGGTCGTCAAGTCCGCCGACCCCGCCTCGGGAACCGCCGTCGGCCCCGGCGACACCATCACGTACACGGTGACGGGCACCAACACCGGCAACACGGTGTTGGATCCGGCCTCGATCACCGATGACCTCTCGGCGGTGCTCACGGGTGCGGCGCTCGGCGAGGTGTCGGCCACCGTCGGTGACGTCGACGTGGACGGCAGCGCGCTCAGCTGGACCGGCACGCTCGCGCCGGGCGCCCAGGTCGTCATCACCTACTCCGTCACCGTGAACGATGACGCGACCGGTGTGCTCCTGCGCAACACGGTGACCGGCGAGGCCACGCCGCAGATCCCCGAGGATCCGACCGATCCGGAGAGCCCCACCAACCCGGGCGACCCGATCACCCCGCCGCCGGGATCGACCGAGCACCC
>JBMDWQ010000157.1:0-20287 GCA_048594675.1 Microbacterium sp.
GCGGGCGGATAGCTCACATCGCGGCTTCCCTTCTCCCGCACCCGGACGTAGCCCGACGGATCGGTCATGGCGTGTCGGCTCCTCCAGCGGTCAGGACGGGTCGACGCGGGGGAACAGGGGGGCGAGGCCGTTCACGCTGCCCCCGGGACGAAGCCCTCCCCACGTTCCCGCCTCACGCAACGGCTGGTCGACGAGCCGGCCCAGCGCGTCGGCGCCGAGAGCGACCCAGAGCTTCTCCGTCGATGCGGGCATGATCGGAGACAGCAGCACGGCGAGCGCGCGCAGTCCCTCGGCGGCGGTGTACAGCACCGTCCCGAGGCGCACACGCTTGCCTTCGTCCTTCGCGAGTGCCCACGGTTCGTTCTCGGTGATGTAGCCGTTGAGGGCGTCGACGATCGTCCAGATCGCCGTGATCGCCTCGTCGGGCCGGAACCGCTCCATCGCCGCGTCGGCGGCCGCGGCCGCGTCGGCGACCGTGCGATGGATGCGCTCGTCGGCCACGGTGGTCTCGGCCGGGGGCGGCACCACGCCCTCGAAGTAACGCTCGATCATCGCGACGGTGCGCGAGGCCAGGTTGCCGAAGCCGTTGGCGAGCTCCGCCTGGTAGCGCGCCGACAGATCCTCCCAGGAGAAGGACCCGTCCTGACCGAACGCGATCGCCGAGAGGAAGTAGAAGCGGTACGCATCCGAGCCGAACACGTCGGTGATCTCCTGCGGCGCGATGCCCGTGAGCTTGGACTTCGACATCTTCTCGCCGCCCACGAGCAGCCACCCGTGCGCGAAGACACCGCGCGGCACGTCGAGACCGGCAGCCATCAGCATCGCCGGCCAGATCACGGCATGGAAACGGAGGATGTCCTTGCCGACCACGTGATAAGCGGGCCACCGCCGCGCGAACTGCTCGGGATCGGTTCCGTAGCCCACCGCCGTCGCGTAGTTCAGGAGTGCGTCGACCCACACGTAGATGACGTGTGTGTCGTCCCAGGGCACACGGATGCCCCAGTCGAACGCGGAGCGCGAGATGGAGAGGTCCTTCAGGCCGCTGCGCACGAAGGAGACGACCTCGTTGCGCGCCGATTCGGGGCGCACGAAATCGGGCTCGTCGCGGTAGAGCTCCAGCAGGCGGTCCTGGAACTCGCTCAGCTTGAAGAAGTAGTTCTTCTCCTGCAGCAGCTCCAGCGGCTTGGAGTGGATCGCACAGACCTTGAGCCCCTCGAACGGTCCCGTGCCGTCGACGATCTCCGCCTCGGGCTTGAACTCCTCACACCCGACGCAGTAGAGCGCCTCGTACTCCCCCGCATAGATGTAGCCGCGGTCGTAGAGCGCCTGCACGAACTGCTGCACCCGCTCCTCGTGGCGGGGCTGCGTCGTGCGGATGAAGTCGTCGTTGGCGACATCGAGGGTCTCCAGCAGCGGGAACCACGACTCCTCCACCAGCCGGTCGACCCATTCCTGCGGCGTGACGCCGTTGGCGGCGGCCGCTCGCAGCATCTTCTGACCGTGCTCGTCGGTGCCCGTCAGCATCCAGGTGTCGTCCCCCGCCTGCCGGTGCCAGCGCGCGAGGGCGTCGACGGCGACCGACGTGTACCCGTGACCGATGTGCGGAAGGTCGCTCGGGTAGTAGATCGGCGTCGTGATGTAGAAGGAACGGCCGTTGCTCACCCCAGGATTCTAGTTGGGCAGGCGGGGCCGATCGCTCCGTGTGACGGGTCAGGCCGTCTCGCGCACCACGAGCGTGGTCGGGAGCATCACCGGCTCGCGCGGCGTGCCCCCGATGACGTCGAGGACCATGTCGACCATCGTGCTGGAGATCTCCGACCAGGGCTGGCGCACCGTGGTCAACGGCGGCGTGTGGAGCGCCGCCAGTCCGGAATCGTCGAACCCCGCGACGGCGACGTCGTCGGGGACGCGGCGACCGGATCGACGAAGCGCCGCGATCGCTCCGACGGCCATGACATCGGACGCGGCGAAGACGGCATCGATGTCGGGCGCGCGCTCCAGCAGCCTCGTCATCGCGGCATCTCCGGTGGCCTGCTCGTAGCTGCCCTGCTCGACCAGCGCGGGGTCGAAGAGCTCACCCATCTCCTCGCGGAACCCGACGAGGCGGAAGCGACCGCCGGGCGTGTCGTTCGGGCCGGTGATGAGGGCGATCCTGCGGTGCCCGCGGTCCAGGAGGTACCGAGTCATCATCCGGGCCGATCCGGCCTCGTCGACGGAGACGTGGGGAACGCCGGCGACCTCCCCCAAAGGGATACCGGTGCAGACGGTGGGAACGCCCGCCTCCACGAGCGCGGCCAGCAACGAGTCGGACTCATGCGAGGAGACCAGGAGGACGCCGTCCACGTGGCCGGCCCGGACGTAACGCTCGACGTTGGCCTGCTCGGTGGCCGTGTCGGCGATCAGGAGGACGAGTGTCATCGACCGTTCGGCGAGGGCCTCGGTCGCCCCGCGGAGCAGGAGCGCGAAGGTCGGGTCGGCAAAGAGCAGGTGCTGCGGCTCGGTGAGCAGGAACGCCAGCGAGTTGGACCGTCCGGTCGCGAGGCTCCGCGCGGCATGGTTGGCGGTGTACCCGGTCTCCACGATCGCCGCCTCGACGGCGGCGCGGGCCTCGGGAGACACCCAGTGCCCTCCGTTGATGACGCGCGACACGGTGCCATAGGAGACACCGGCCACGGCCGCGACATCGCGGATGGTCGGTTTCCGGGGAGTCGGCGCCGCAGTCATCGACGCGACTCTACCCTGTCGTCTCGGCCCGGTGCGGAGCCGGGGGCCGGGAATCTGTAACCGGTCACAGTTGAGTAACGAACGCCGGCTACCCGCGGCGTCGGACGTACACTGATCGCGAGGCTGTGACCGGTCACAGTTACCCAGGACGATGAGGACCCGACTCGACATGCACGCCCCCGCGCTTCCCGACACGCTCGGCGCCACCTCCGCGTGGCCCGCCCTCACGGGGATCGCCTACGGAGGCGACTACACGCCCGAGCAGTGGCCGCGCGAGGTGTGGGAGGAAGACGTCGCCCTCATGCGCGAAGCCGGCGTCAACCTCGTGAGCATCGGCATCTTCGCGTGGGCGCTGCTGGAGGTGCGCGAGGGCGAGTTCGACTTCGGCTGGCTCGACGACGTGATCGACCTGCTCCACCGCAACGGCATCTCCGTCGACCTCGGCACTCCGACCGCTTCCCCACCGGCGTGGTTCTTCGCCCAGCACCCCGACGCCCGCGCCGTCACGAGGGACGGTGTCCCCCTGGGGTTCGGCGCGCGCGGCATGGCCTCCCACTCGGCTCCGGCCTACCGCGAGGCCGCCGTGCGGATCGCCACGGAGCTGGCCCGCCGCTACGGTCAGCACCCGGCCGTCGTGCTGTGGCACGTGCACAACGAGTACGGCGTGCCCGTCGGCGAGGACTACTCCGCCCACGCGGTCCGGGAGTGGCGGCGGTGGTTGCAGGGACGCTACGGCACCCTCGATGCACTCAACGCCGCGTGGGGCACGGCGTTCTGGGGCCAGCACTACGGCGAGTGGGAGCACATCGGCGCCCCCGCCACCGCGCCCTCGGTCGTCAACCCTTCCCAGCGCCTGGACTTCGCCCGGTTCACCGACCACCAGTTGCGCGCGTGTTTCGTCGCCGAACGCGACGCGATCCGCGCGCACAGCGACCGGCCCATCACGACCAACTTCATGGCGAACCAGCACAACGGGTGC
Source organism: Microbacterium sp. (assembly GCA_048594675.1). Taxonomy (GTDB): domain Bacteria; phylum Actinomycetota; class Actinomycetes; order Actinomycetales; family Microbacteriaceae; genus Microbacterium. The sequence continues at coordinate 3,704 of JBMDWQ010000157.1, forward strand.
GACCTGTGGGCCTGGGCGCAGGAGGTCGACATCGTCTCCGACGACCACTACCTCTGGGCCGCCGACGAAGAAGGAGAGATCGGCCTGGCGATCGCCGCGGACCTGACGCGATCGGTCGGACGCGGAGCGCCCTGGATCCTCATGGAGCACTCGACGTCGGCGGTCAACTGGCAGCCGCGCAACGTCGCGAAGCGGCCCGGCGAGATGGCGCGCAACTCGCTGTCGCACTTCGGACGCGGCGCCGACGGCATCCTGTTCTTCCAGTGGCGGGCGTCGCGGTCGGGCGCCGAGAAGTTCCATTCCGCGATGCTCCCGCACGCCGGCACCGCCTCCCGCGTCTGGCGTGAGGTCGTCGACCTGGGGGCGAAGCTGCGCGCTCTCGGCGAAGTGCGCGGTTCCCGCGTGCCCGCTGAGGTCGCCGTCCTCTGGGACTTCGAGTCGTTCTGGGCGCAAGACCTCGAGTGGCGCCCGTCCGAGGACGTCAGCCACGCCGAGCGCATCCGCGCGTTCTACGAGAAGCTGTGGCGCGACCAGATCACCGTGGACTTCGCCCTGCCGAGCCATGACCTCTCCGCGTACAAGCTCGTGATCGCTCCCGCGCAGTACATGCTGAGCGTGGCCGACGCCGAGAACCTGAACCGCTACGTCGCAGCCGGCGGCACGCTCGTCGTGTCCTTCTTCTCCGCCGTCGTCGACGAGCACGACGCCGTCCATGCCGGGGGTTTCGCGGCTCCACTGGAGCCGTCGCTGGGGCTGCGCGTCGAGGAACACCTCCCCCTGCGTGCGGGAGACTCCGCCGAGATCGTCTTCGACGAGACGCGCTACCCGGCCGACACCTGGCAGGAGGACCTCGTCCTCACCACCGCCGAGGTTCGCGCCACCTACCAGAGCGGGCCCGCCGCGGGCAGGCCCGCCGTCACCCGGAACGAGCACGGTGACGGGGTGGGCTGGTACCTCAGCACCCGCCCCGACGCAGACGGGCTCGCTGCGGTGCTCGACGCGGTCTACGCCGACGCGGGCGTATCCCCGAGCGGCCTCCCCGCCGGAGTCGAAGCGGTCCGCCGCACCACCGATGAGGCGGAGTACCTCATCGCCATCAACCACGGAACCGAGACCGTTTCGTTGCAGACATCGGGCTTCGACCTGCTGACACAGGAGGAAGCACGAGGCACGCTGGTGCTGAGCGCGGGAGACGTCGCCGTCGTCCGCACACAGCGCACAGCCGAAGGGGGTGGTCGATGACCGACCCCACCACTGCGGGCCCGCCCGCGAACACGCACTGAACACAGCGTCGCAGCATCCGTCTGCGGCACCCCACCCGGTCGTGACGACTCCCCGCAGGGGGACGAGCCTCGGCCATCCTTCGGAAGGAAAATCCATGCGCAAGATGGGCATCGCCGTCGCCGCCCTCGCGACGACCGGCATCCTGCTGGCCGGCTGCTCCAGCAACACCCCCACCACCCCGGCACCGTCGGAGTCGTCGGCTGCCGCGATCGACGCGAGCGGCGTGACGCTGACGGTCTGGACCGACGCCAACCGCAAGCCGGCGATCGAGGCGGCGGCCAAGACCTTCGAGTCGGAGACCGGCGGCAAGATCGAGCTCGTCCAGAAGAACTTCGACGACATCCGCACCGACTTCACCAACCAGGTCCCCACCGGCGAAGGCCCCGACATCACGATCGGTGCCCACGACTGGCTCGGCGGACTCGTGCAGGCCGGCGTCGTCTCGCCGCTGGACCTCACCGACACCGCGAGCAACTTCGCGCCGGTGTCGCTGGACGCCTTCACCTACGACGGTCAGCTCTACGCCCTGCCGTACTCGCTGGAGACCATCGCTCTGATCCAGAACACCGACCTCGTCGGCGAGGACGCTCCCGCGACCTGGGACGACATGATCGCGGCGGGCAAGAAGGCCGGAGTCGACCGCCCGGTCGTCATCAACACCGCCGGACAGACCGGTGACGCCTACACGATGTACGGCTTCCAGACCTCCTTCGGCGCCCCCGTCTTCCAGAGCGACGACAAGGGCTACACGACCGAGGTCGGCATGGGCGGCGACGCGGGCAAGGCGTTCGCCGAGTGGCTCGGAGCCAACGGTGAGAAGGGCGACGGCTACATCTCCACGACCGTCGACTACGACACCAACAACGAGCTGTTCGCCGATGGCAAGGCCGCCTACACCGTCCAGGGCCCCTGGGCGATCGCCGCACTCACCGAGAAGGGCGTGAAGGTCAAGGTCAACCCGATCCCGTCCGCCGGGGGCGAGACGGCATCGCCGTTCGTGGGTGTCCAGGGCTTCTACATCAGCTCGCAGAGCAAGAACGCGCTGGTCGCGCAGGAGTTCCTCACCAAGTACCTCGCCACCTACGAGGCACAGAAGGCGCTGTACGAGGCCGACCCCCGCATCCCCGCGTGGAACGACCTGGCCACCGAGGTCTCCTCCGACCCGGTCATCGCGGGCTTCGTGGCCTCGTCGAAGAACGGCGTCCCGATGCCGAACATCCCCGAGATGGGCTCGGTCTGGGACCTGTGGAACGCCGCGCAGGTGCAGATCATCAAGGGCGCCAACCCCGCCTCCACCTGGGACAAGATGGTCAGCGACCTCGCGGCGCTGACCGGCTGATTCCGCGCCGGGGCGGGGGCTCGCACCCGCCCCGGACCTCTCATCGAAGGAGATGCACATGTCGGTCCCGGTGGAATCCCCCGCGGAGCAGGCCTCACCCCCGCCCTCGCCGCCCCGCGGCGCGCGGACGACGGAACCGCACGGTCGCCGATGGAACGGGATCGGTTGGGGCTTCCTCGTCAAGCTTGCGATCCTGGGCGTCGTCAACGCCTTCGGGCTCCTGGGCATCTTCGCGGCGGCCCAGGCCCAGTCGTGGCTGATCTGCGGCGCCGCCGTCGTGCTGCTCCTGGCCGCCGACATCATCTACTTCACCAAGCGAGCGCTGCCCCTCAAATACCTCCTGCCGGGGCTCGCGTTCCTCCTCATCTTCCAGGTCTTCATCTTCGGATACACGGCCTACATCGCCTTCACCAACTACGGCGCCGGTCACGTCGGGTCTCAGGAGCAGGCCGTGCAGGCCGCCCTGAGCCAGGGCGAGCGCCGCGTGGAGGGCTCTCCCACCTTCCCCCTCGCCATCGTGGAGCAGAACGGCACACTCGGCTTCGCGATCGTCGAAGACGGCCAGATCAAAGCGGGCTCGGCCGAGAGCCCCCTGCAGACGGTGGGACCGGCCTCCGGCACCGGCGCCCCCACCGAGGTGCCCGGGTGGAACGTCGTCCCGCGCAACGACATCATCGGCGACCAGACCCTCCAGCAGGAGGTCGTCGCCCTGCGCGTCCCCGTCTCCGACGATCCCAACGCCGGGTCCGTCCGGACCAACGACGGGACGTCCGGCTCGATCTATCGCTCGACCCTGGAATGGGACGCCGCCGCCCAGACCATCACCGACACCGCCAACGGCACCGTCTACCACGCGACCGACCGGGGGAACTTCGCGAGCGAGGACGGCACGACCCTTCCGACCGGCTGGACCGTCCACGTCGGGTTCGACAACTTCCTGCGCCTGTTCACCGACTCGTCGATGATCCAGCCGTTGGCGATGGTCACCGCGTGGACCTTCGCGTGGGCGCTGCTGTCGGTGATCGTGCCGTTCGCGATGGGACTCGTCCTCGCGATCATCTACAACGACGAACGGGTACGGGGCAGAAAGTTCCTGCGCACTCTCTTCATCCTTCCCTACGCCTTCCCCGCCTTCATGTCGGCGCTCCTGTTCCGCGGGATGTTCAACGCGGAGTTCGGGGTCATCAACGACTTCTTCTTCGGCGGAGCGCAGATCGACTGGCTCGGCGACCCGTGGCTGGCTCGGTTCGCCGTCCTGTTCGTGAACGTCTGGCTCACCTACCCCTATTACTTCCTCGTCTGCACGGGCGCGATCCAGGCGCTTCCCTCCGACGCGCTCGAGGCGGCCTCCATCGACGGCGCGGGACGCTTCCGGCAGTTGCGGTCGATCATCCTGCCGCTCGTGCTGGTGGCCACCGCTCCGCTGCTGATCTCGTCGTTCGCGTTCAGCTTCAACAACTTCACGATCATCTACATGTTCAACGACGGCGGGCCCGCCATCCCCGGCGCGCCCTACGCGCTCGGCGCGACGGACATCCTCATCTCCGCGATCTGGGACATCTCGGGGGTCAACGGCGGAAAGGCCGACTACGGCCTCGCGAGCGCCCTGTCGATCCTCGTCTTCATCGTCGTCGGCCTCATCTCCGCCCTGGCGTTCCGCCAGACCAAGAAGCTCGAGGAGTACCAGTGATGTCCACCGCGAACGAGACCCGCAGCGCCGCCCGCCAGGCGCGCGCCACCGTGACCCTCGACGCCGGACGCCGCGGAGCGGTGCGACGCCGGTTCCTGCTCGAGGTCGGCTGGAAGTACCTGCTCGCCGCGGTCATCCTCTTCTACGCCATCTTCCCGCTCGTCTACGTCGTGTCGGCATCCCTCAACCCGGGCGGCAGCCTCGCCGCGAGCAACGCGCTGTTCTCCGCCTTCGACCTGGGTAACTACGCCGCCCTCGGCGGCACCCGGTACTGGACCTGGTACGCCAACACACTGCAGGTGGGGATCGCTGCCGCGGTCGGAGCCGTGCTCATGGGCGCAGCCGCCGCCTACGCTTTCTCGCGCTTCCGGTTCCGAGGTCGTCGCGCGGGCCTGACGACGCTGCTCATCATCCAGATGTTCCCCCAAGCCCTCGCCTTCGTCGCGATCTTCCTGATGCTGCTCGCGCTCGGCGAGGTCTTCCCCGCGCTCGGCCTCAACTCCAAGATCGCGCTGATCTGCGTGTACCTCGGCGGCGCGCTCGGGGTCAACACCTTCCTGATGTACGGCTTCTTCAACACGATCCCGATCGAGCTGGACGAGTCCGCGAAGATCGACGGGGCAACCCACGCGCAGATCTTCTGGACGATCATCATGCCGCTGGTGACCCCGATCCTCGCGGTCGTGGCGCTGCTGGCCTTCATCGCCTCGTTCGGGGACTACATCATCAGCAAGATCGTGCTGGTCTCGGAGGACAACTGGACCCTCGCGGTGGGCATGTTCCAGTGGGTGTCCAACCAGCTCTCCAGCAACTGGGGTCTGTTCGCCGCGGGAGCGATCCTGGCCGCCGTTCCGGTCCTGACGCTCTTCCTCGCGCTGCAGCGCTACATCATCGGAGGGCTGACCGCCGGCTCGGTCAAGGGCTGAGGAGGCTCACCGCTGCGCGAGCGCGGCGCCGTAGAGGTCGCGCGAGGACCGGCCGGTCTGCGCGGCGACCTCGGAGGCCGCATCCTTCAGCCGCATGCCCCCCTGCTCGAGAGCGAGCACGTGGGCGACCGCGTCGGATTCGGAGACCTCCCGCACCGGGGCACCGCCCACCACGACGACCAGTTCGCCGCGCACGCCCTCGGCCGCCCAGCGTGCCAGTTCGGCGAGCGGGGCTCTCACGACCTCTTCATGGAGCTTGGTGAGCTCGCGGCAGACGGCGGCGGGACGGTCGGCGCCGAACGCATCCGCCATCGCCTCCAAGGTCGCCGCGACCCGCGAGGGCGCCTCGAAGAACACCATCGTCCGCGGCTCGGAGGCCAGCGCCAGCAGGGCCGAGCGCAGCTCGCCGGACTTGCGCGGCGGGAAGCCCTCGAACGTGAAGCGGTCGGTGGGAAGCCCTGATACGGCCAGCGCCGTGACGACGGCGGAGGGACCGGGGATGACGGTGACCGCAACGCCGGCCGCCGCGGCCGTCGTGACCACGGCGAAACCGGGGTCGCTGACCGTCGGCATCCCGGCATCGCTCAGAACCAGGACGTCCTCGGTGCGGGCCCGCTCGACCAGCTCCCCGGCGCGCTGCTTCTCGTTGTGATCGTGCAGCGCGATCAGCTGCGGCCGATGCGCGATCCCGAGCCCCCGGAGGAGTCTGGCGGTCGTGCGCGTGTCCTCGGCGGCCACGACGGGGGCCGACTCCAGCGCGGCCACCAGCCGCGGCGAGGCGTCCTGCAGGTTGCCGATCGGCGTCGCGGCGAGGATGATCACCGCCCCAGCATAGGCTTGTGCGCGTGACGAACACGGTCGAGCCACTGCTGCCCGCGTCGCCTCCCACGTTCTCCGAGCGGTGGCAGGCGAGGCTGGCGACCGACCCCCGCATCCATCGGCTGTGGGCGTGGATCGTGCCCGCCGCGGTCACCTTCGTGGCGCTCGTGCTCCGGGTGTGGAACCTCGGCCACCCGCGGGCGCTGGTGTTCGACGAGACCTATTACGTCAAGGATGCATGGACGCAGTGGGTCCTCGGCTACGCAGCGACGTGGCCCGACGACGCCAACGACCGCTTCGTCGCCGGGCAGGCGGACATCTTCGGCACGGACCCCAGCTTCGTCGTCCACCCGCCCCTCGGGAAGTTCCTCATCGGCGTGGGGATGTGGGCGTTCGGGCCGGAGTCGTCGTTCGGCTGGCGGATCTCCGCCGCCCTGTTCGGCACCGCGTGCGTGCTCGTCCTCTATCTCCTGGCCCGAAGTCTCACCGGCTCGATCGTCTTCGCGGGCATCGCCTCGTCGCTGCTGGCGGTCGACGGTCTCGGCATCGTCATGAGCCGGGTCTCGCTGCTCGACATCTTCCTCACCTTCTTCGTCCTCCTGGCGGTCTGGTTCGTCGTGCTCGATCGGCGGCGACACCTCGACCGGCTCGCCCGCGGTGTCGCGGCCGCGTCCCGACTCGGACAGCCCCCGACCTATGGGCCCGTGCTGTGGAACCGTCCGTGGGTGATCGCCGCCGGCGCGGCCGCGGGCGCGGCCACTGCCGTCAAGTGGTCAGGGGTCTGGGTACTCGCCGCGATCGGGCTGTATCTCGTCGTCACCGACGCCCTGGAACGGTATCGACTCGGCGTGCGCGCCTGGATCCCGGACGCACTGCGCCAGGGGGTCGTGTCCTTCTTCCTGCTCGTGCCCGTGGCCTTCGTCGTCTACCTCGGCTCGTGGTCGGGATGGCTGCTCAGCGACGGCGGCTACGACCGGCATGCCGCCGACGCCGATCCCTCGACGAATCCCCTGTTCAGCTGGATCCCGCTGTCGCTGCAGAGCCTCTGGCGCTACCACCAGACGATCTACGACGCGATGCTGCGCATCACGTCCGGGCACGACTACATGAGCCCCGCCTGGCAGTGGCCGCTGCTGTGGCGCCCGACCTCCATGTACGCGCAGTCGACGGCGGGCGGCGAGTCCGGGTGCATCGGCGGCGACAACGGCTGCCTGCAGGTGCTCTACAGCATGCCCAACCCGCTGGTCTGGTATGCAAGCGTGCTGGCCGCGGCCTACCTGGTGTACCGGTTCGCCCTCGACCGCGACTGGCGCCACGCGCTCGTGCTGGTCGGGATCGCCGCGACCTGGGTCCCCTGGCTCGTCTACCCCGAGCGCACCGTCTTCCAGTTCTACACGATCGTCATCTGGCCGTTCCTCCTGCTCGCCCTCACCTTCGCCCTGCAGGATCTCGCGCGCGGGCGGATGTGGCTGCCCCGCGCGACCGGTCGACGCATCGTCATCGGATTCCTCGTCGCGGTCGCCGTGCTGGCGGTGTTCTGGTACCCGTTGTGGTCGGCGATGCAGGTGCCGTACGAGTTCTACCGTCTCCACAACTGGCTGACCGGCTGGGTGTGAGGCCCCTCACCCGCCCGACCCGGCACGACACGAGGGACGGTCGCGCGGCGCCCGCCGTTTAGGCTGGACCCGTGTTCACCTACGCCGTCTCCCGCGACCCCGCCGTCGCCGGATTCGTGCTGGTGTCCGACCGGTTCCTCGCCGTCGCGTCAGGCGAGTCGGACGGGGCCGCCACGCACCTCTGGCGCCGCCTCGGAGAAGCCGGAGCGACCCTCGCCTCGGTCATCGCCGCTCTCGACACGGACAGCGACGCCCCGGTGGACGTGGCACTCGTGGAGTTGGTGGACGCCCCCTCGCGCACGGTCGAGATCGCCGTCCGGGGCCAGGCACGCGTGGAACTCTCCGGCGGGCGCGATGTGCGCCTGGGGGGAGAGCAGGCACGGTGGGCACAGAGCACGGCACGAGAGGTCGCCGGAATGGTGCTGGCCCTCCCCGCCTCGTCCCGGCGATCCTTGGGCTCCCTCCCCCTCGCGCGGGGTGTCGCGCGCTCCGATCTGCTGGAGTGGGGCGCGCCGACGCCCCCGCCCGCCGCGAGCGCGACGCCGGCTCCGACCGCCGCGGAGCCCGCGGCGCCCGCGGCGCACTCCGAGACGGCCGCCGTGACGGTCGACCCGCCGCTGGAGACCCTCCGGCGGGACCGGCTGCCCGCGCTCGACCTCGACGATCGCACCGAGCTGCGCCGGGCCGCCCGTCGCCGTCCGGAGGCGCGACCGGTGTTGCGGATCGGGTCCGACCGGGTGCTGGAGCTCGATGTTCCCCTCGTCCTCGGGCGGTCGCCGCGACCGGCCGCGCATCCCGGCGCGCGGCTCGTCTCAGTGGCATCGCCGCAGCGGGAGATCTCCGGGGCCCATCTGCAGGTGCACCTGGAGGGCGACCGGCTCGTCGCGCGCGATCTCGAATCGACCAACGGGACGATCGTCCGTGAGCCCGACGGGGCGTCGCATCTCCTGCGTCACGGCGCGTCCGTGCGGCTGAAGTTCGGCTCGTCACTGGATCTCGGTGACGGCGTCGTGGCGGTCTTCGGCGTATCGGAGACGGAGGACGCCTGACGATGGCGACACGGCTGCCTTCCGCTCCCCCCGTCGTCGGGGGCTTCACGTATGTCCGCCCGCTGGGCACGGGCGGCTTCGCCGACGTCTTCCTGTTCGAGCAGAACCTCCCGCGCCGCCCCGTGGCCGTGAAGGTGCTGCTGAAGGACATCGTCGACGAGGGACTGCTGCGGATGTTCAACGCGGAAGCCGACGTCATGGCGCGGCTGAGCTCTCACCCCTCGATCCTCACGGTCTACGAGGCGAGCATCTCGGCCGACGGCCGTCCCTACCTCGTCATGGAGTACTGCCCGACCTCGCTGACCACGCGTTACCGGCGCGAGTCGATCCCGGTGCCCGAAGTGCTCCACATCGGGGTGAAGATCGCCTCCGCCCTCGAGACGGCGCACCGCTCTGGGCTGCTGCATCGCGACATCAAGCCCTCCAACATCCTGATGACGACCTTCGGCGCGCCCGTGCTGAGCGACTTCGGCATCGCCGCGGCGATCAGCGGACGCAGCGGCCCCGACGACGTGTTCGCGATGTCGGTGCCGTGGAGCGCCCCGGAGGTCGTCGACGAGCGGGTTGCCGGGTCGGTCGCCTCGGAGGTGTGGGGGCTCGGCGCCACCGTCTACTCGCTGCTGGCGGGACGCAGCCCCTTCGAGCGACCGGGAAGCGGCCAGAACAGTCGCGAACAGCTCAAGGCCCGTATCCGTCGTGCCACCTACACCCCGATCGGACGCGCCGACGTCCCCCCGCGCGTGGAGGCGACCCTCGCCCGCGCCATGAGCAAGGATCCGGCGCGCCGTCATGCCTCGGCGGCCGAGTTCGCCTATGACCTGCAACTGGCGCAGCAGGACCTCGGCCTCGCCTACACGGCGATGGACGTCGCCGTGGACGAGTGGGCCACGGCGGGGGCGGCCATCGACTTCGAGGACGACCGTGCGCGCGGCCCCGTGCGCCCCACCGTCGCCCACGCCTCCCGCCGTGCCGCTCGACCGGCCGCCGCTCCCGCGCGACGTGCCCCCGACGACGGCACCGTGCTGGCCGGCTCCGAGCCGGTTCGCCGACCGCGCACCGCCCTGTACGTCAGTCTCGGGGTCGCCGGCGCGCTGCTCCTGTTGGGCGGCGCCGTGACAGCCCTCGCCCTCGTGCTCGGCGGAGGCTGACGATGGCGGAACGCGCTGCTCCTCGACGGCCGCGCACCAGCACCCTCGTGGGAGCCGGTGGCGTGCTCGCCGTTGTCGCCCTGGTGGTGACCCTCGCCATCGTCTGGCCGGGCTACGACGCCCGGCAGACACCCCTCGACGACGGCACGTTGTGGGCCGTCCAGACGGGGGCCGGCGACGGGTACGCGCGGGTCAACCTCGAGCTCGGCGAACTGGACACCGTGAAGACCGCCGAGAACGCGAGCTCGCTGGCGCAGACGGGCGATCGGCTCTTCGTCTTCGCCGAGAGCGACACGCAGTTCGCCGATGTCAACCCCGCCACCCCGCAGGATCTGACGGCCACGAGCGAGGACGCCTTCACGCGCGCGCCCGCCGGGACGGTGCAGACCGTGTCCGCCGGTGATTTCCTCGTCTTCCGCTCCGACGTGGGCGGCGTCTACGCCGGCACCCTGTCCGGCGGCGGTCGCACCCTCGCGATCGACCCGTACGCCGACGTGGAGGTGGCCGAAGGCGAGGAGCGCCCCCGGTTCGTCGCGACGGCGGTCACCGTCGACGCCGACGGCATCGTCTACGCGTACTCGGCCGAGGAGGGGCGCGTCGTGCGTGCCGCCGCCGACACCGGACGGATCCTCGGTGAAGACCCGGTCGCCGGGACGATCGAGGACGCCCAGCTCACCGCCGTCGGCGGACGCTGGGCGCTCCTGGACGAATCGACGGGAGCGGTCACGCTCTCCGGGCGAGACGACGCTATCGCCACCGACGCGGTGGCCGGCGCGAAGCTCCAGCGCCCCGCCACGGGCGACGGCGACGTGTACCTCGCCGACACGGAAGGGCTGATCCGCATCTCGCGCGACGCGGGCACGGCCCAGCGGATCGTCGCCGAGACCCTGGGAACACCCGCGGCTCCCCTGACCCAGAACGGCACGACCTACGCCGCCTGGCTGCGCGACGGCGCCGGGGGCGGCACGCTCTGGACGAGCACCGACCCCGCGCTCAATCCCCTCGACTACGGCTCGGGAACCCTCGGCGAGCAGGTCGACCCCGATTTCCTCACGAACGGTACCCGCATCGCCCTGAACGAGCGGAGCTCGGGCTGGGTATGGACGGTCCCGGCGGGCGCCCTCGTCGCCTCGTCGCAGCAATGGGCGCTCGACGAGAGGGCCGAGGCCACCCCCGACGACGACACCGTCGCCGAGCGAGTGCTGGAGCCCAAGCCCCCGGTGGCCGTCGACGACGCCTTCGGCGTGCGGGCGGGATCCGTCGCGCAGCTGCCGGTCCTGCTGAACGACCACGACCCGAACGAAGACGTGCTGAGCCTCGACGTCTCGTCCCTGAAGGGACTCGACCCGGCATTCGGCACCGTCTCGGTCACGGGCGCCGAGCAGAGCCTCGTCGTCCACGTGGCAGAAGACGCGAGCGGCTCCGCCACGTTCCGTTACCGCGTGACCGACGGCACGCGCAGCGACGGGCTGCTCTCCAACGAGGCGACCGTCACCCTCACCGTCGTAGACCCCGACACCAATCGTGCTCCAGCACCCTGCGATCCCGACGACTGCCTCGCCGAGCGGCCGCGTCCCACGGTCGCTCCGGGCGGCACCGTCACCTTCGATGCCCTCTACGGCTGGGTCGACCCCGACGGAGACCCGCTGTACCTCGCCTCGGTGGACAACGAGACGGGCGTCGGTTCTGCCGCCGGCCAGCCCAGCGGCACCGTGACCTACCAGCACCCCGACGCGCAGAGCGACGAGGCGATCGACGTGACCCTCATGCTGACGATCGCCGACGCCCGGGGCGCGACCACTCAACGCGCGGTGACCGTCGCGGTCACGCCGACACCGCGCCTGACCGCGCAGTCGTTCGCCGCCACGGGGGTGGCGGGAACGCCGCTGTCGATCGATCTCTCGACGCGCGTGTCCGGCGCCTCCGGTGCGCCGGTGCTCTCCAGCGCGGTCGTCCTGGACGAGGCGGCTGCCACGGTCTCCCCCAACGTCGCGGGGCTGAGCATGGAGTTCGCCGCCGAGCGGGCCGGCTCGTACCTCGTGCAGTACACCGTCCGCGACGACCGCGGCGAGGAGACCGCCTCGGTCCGGGTGACCCTGCGCGATCCCGATGAGACCGCCATCTCCACCCCGCCGCTCACGGCGTTCGTCCGGCCGGGCGAGGACGCCACGGTCGATGTGTTCCCGCCGGTGTCGAATCCGGCCGGGCTCGTCCTGCTCCTGAGCGACCTGCGTCCGGAGAGCGCCCCGGGAGCGACCCTGAGCGTCGACCTGGTCGGTCAGAGCATGATCCGCGCGAGCGGTTCGACCGACGACGGGTCGCCGGGCGTCCTGGGGATCGTGCGCTATCGCGTGTCGGACGGCACGGGTGGCGCGGCGGCGAGCGCGGACGGCGAGCTGACGGTCATCCTCCTGGATTCCCCGCGCAGCGACCCGCCGATCGCCGTCGACGACGTCGTCACCGTCCGAGCCGGCGCCCAGATCGACATCCCGGTGCTCGAGAACGACAGCGCGCCCGGAGGGGCGCTGTTCTCGATCGACCCGTCGACGATCGTCAACGAGAACGACGCCGGACTCGCCTTCGCCACCGGACGCGTGGTGCGCTACCTCGCTCCGGACCAGCCGGGCACCTATGGCATCGGCTACACGATCTTCCGGCTGGGCTTTCCCGATGCCACCGACTCCGCGCGCGTCATCGTCACGGTGGTCGGCGACGAGGCGAACCGCCCGCCGCTGCCGCGTGTGCTGGAAGGTCGCGTCCTCAGCGGCGAGTCGGTGCGGATCCCCTTCGACCGCTACGGCGTGGACCCCGACGGCGACGCCGTCACCCTCGACCGCATCGTCAGTCAGCCGGCGCAGGGCGGCTCGGCGACGATCTCGCCCGAAGGCGACGCGATCGTCTACACGAGCCCCGACCAGTTCAGCGGCCAGGACTCCTTCCGCTACCAGGTGCGCGATGCGGAGGGGGCGACGGGAACCGCGGAGGTGCGCGTGGGTGTGCTCGCGGCCGCCTCCGACCCGAGCCCGGTGACCTTCAGCGACTACCTGCAGATCCAGGTCGGCGCCGACAGCACCGCTGTCGTCCGGCCCACCGACAACGACCTCGACCCGGCGGGCGGCACGCTCACCCTCGAGTCGGTCGAGCCGAACGCCCCCGCCGGGTCTGACGAGTACGCGACGCTGGCGGGACTGCTGGGCGAGGTCGAGGGCGACCAGGTCACGCTCCGGGCCGGCGAGACGGCGGGCACGAGCTCGTTCGTGTACACCGTGAGCAACGCCAGCGGAGACACCGCGATGGGTCTCATCGTCGTCAAGGCCGTCCCGACTCCCGTGCCCGACTATCCCGTCGTCAGCGACACGACGCTCACGATCGAGACCCGGGAGGCCTTCCCCGCGGGGGTCGACGTGCTCAGCGGCAAGGTCGCGTGGAACACGGGCGACGTCTCGGGGCTGCGCCTGCAGCTGTGGGGCACGCACCCAGGGATCCGCGTGGAGGGATCGAGGATCTCCGGCCAGATCCCCTCGGAATCGCTGCTGATCCCCTTCCAGGTCTCCGGGACCTCCTTCGACGGCACGGATGTCGTCTCGTACGGGTTCCTGCGGGTGCCGGGCGACCGCGACGCGCGACTGGCACTCCGGGCCGACACCGCCCAGCTCGAGGTCCGCGAGAACGAGTCGCGGGATCTCGATCTGCGGACGGCGATCGCGATCCCGAGCGGCCGCACGCTGGAAGTGGATGCGTCCGGGGTCCGAGCCGGGGGCGCGCGGGCGAACGCGCGCTGTGAGCTGGTGTCGGAGACCACGATCCGCTACACGGCGGGAGCCGACGCGCCGTGGACCGACACCTGCGTCGTGCCGGTCAAGCTCGACGTCCAGGATGACTACACCTACCTCACGGTGCGCGTCAGCATCGAGGCGGAGGAGCCCCAGCCGAGCCTGCGGAGCGCATCGATCACGGTGGGACCGGGGCAGAGCCAGGAATACGACCTCACCGGGATGGTCCGGTGGGCGGGCAAGGAGGATTGGGACGCCCTCGCCTTTGCCGAGTCGTACCGCGGCGACCAGTTCACCGTGACGAGGTCGGGGTCGACGCTCACCGTCACCGCCGACGACGCCGCGCGTCCAGGCCGCGAGGAACCCGTGAACGTCTCCCTCTCCAGTCACCCGGATGCGGAGGCTGCGGCCCTCCTGCTGACCGTCGGGCCGGCTCCGTCGCAGCTTCCCAAGGGCGGGACGGCGAGCGAACGCTGTTCCCAGTCCGGCGGCGCTTCCTCCTGTCTCATCACGGTCGTCGGTGTCCCGGGAGAGATCAACCCGTTGCCCGGCACGCCGCTCGCGCTGGTCTCGGTGCGCTCACCCGCCAACTGCCCCGGCGTCACGTTCCGCAAGGAGAGCGCCACGACGGTGCGCGCCTCATGGTCGGCCGACACCCCCGGCCGCGCCGATTGCAGCGCCGGCTTCGTCGTGGCCGACGCCCAGGGCCGGCAGTCGGCCGGTGAGCGCAACGGCACCGTGCTGCTCGATCTGCAGGGGCTTCCGGCCGCGCCCACCCGGGTGGAGTGGACGGCGTTCACCGCCGGCACGGTGACCCTCCGCGTCATCTCGGATGCGACGTCGTATCCGGGCGTGGACGGCTTCCGGATCTCGGCGGGCGGTCGCGTGGTCGCGACGTGCGATGCGTCGGGGGCCTGCCCCGCGATCGAGGCGGAGACGGGCGTGCCGGTCACCTACCAGGCGCGCGCGTTCAGCTCGGTCGGGGAATCCCGGGGCTCGGTGCAGGTCAGCGCCTGGCCCTATGCCGCACCGGCCGCTCCCACGGGAGCGGAGGTCACGCCCACCCCCAATGGCAACACGGGCGGCGTGGCCACGATCACCGTCACCGGTGTCGATCCCACCACCGGCACCCTCACGCTCTCGGGGGGCGCCGCGGGCGAGGTCACCCAACCGGTGCGCGGCTCCAGCGTCGTCTTCCGCGACTACGACATCGGGTCGAACAGCCCCGTCTCCCTCACAGCGACCCCCCTCACCCGGTTCGAGCTGCCGCCGATCCCCGGCGGCTCGCAGACCGGAACGAGCTTCAGCTTCCGCGCGAACGGGATCGGGGCGCCCTCGCTGAGCCTCGAGGTCACCGCGTCACGCAGCAGCGATCCCGGCACGGTGACGGCCACGGCCACCGTCCTGCCCGACGGAACCGGCGACCGGATCGTCGTCGGCTTCGCTCTGGACGGGGTCTGCACGCCCGACGAGCAGGTCGCCGCGGCCGGCGGCACGGTGTCGCGCACCTTCACGGGTCAAGAGCTGTGGCGAGAGGCGACGGTCACCGCCTGTGCCGTCACCGAGCGAGGCGGCCAGCGATTCGGGCGCACCGAGAAGTCCGGCTCGGCGACGCCGGTGTCCGGGGTCCCCACCCCGACCGGCTCGGCGACCTATGCCATCGACAACCGCTCCTCGCAGCGCGGCGCCACCTTCACGTGGGACCGGTTCGCTCGCACGCCGGATCTGCGGGCGTCGTGGCCCTTCGAGGTGCGTTATCGGGCGCGCGGTGAGGAGTCCACCGACTTCCGTTCGCTGTTCCCCGAGTTCGGTGATCCGGGCGCCATCACCGCCGTCTCGTGCAGCCGGCTGTTCGGCTGCGGTGACCCGGTCTCAGTCACGGCGGACGGGCCGGCGTACCGCGCTCAGGTGACGTTCCCGACGTACTGCGAGAGCGACCCCGACGGCGTCCGGCCCGGCACCGGCGACATCACCGTGCGTGCCAACCCGAGCGACTACACGACCTCGCGTTCGGAGGCGACCGACGATGCGGGCCGGCTCTCCCTCACCTACACGATCGCCTGGTCGGGAAGACTCGCAGGGCTCGACTCGGCCTCGTACACGGTGCGCTGCGAGCCGCCGACTCCCGACCCGGATCCGGACGAGCCCGATCCCGACCCGGATCCGGACGGCCCGTGATCCTTTCCGCTTCCCTCCCCCGTCACCCGTTCCCCTCGAGAGGACCCCGATGACCGTCACCGCGGAACAGACCGCCTGGTTCCAGGAGACCTTCACCTCGCTCGTCGACAACGTGGAGCAGGTCGTGCTCGGCAAACGCCACGTCGTCGAGCTGGCGTTCACCGCGATGCTCTCCGAGGGACACCTGCTCCTGGAGGACGTCCCCGGCACCGGAAAGACCTCGCTCGCCCGGGCGATGGGGCAGAGCGTCCAGGGCACGAGCACGCGCATCCAGTTCACCCCCGACCTCCTTCCCGGAGACGTCACCGGCATCACGGTGTACGACCAGCGCAGCGGCCAGTTCGACTTCCACCAGGGGCCGATCTTCGCCAACATCGTCCTCGCCGACGAGATCAACCGCGCGTCGCCCAAGACGCAGTCGGCGCTCTTGGAGGTGATGGAGGAAGGTCAGGTGACCGTCGACGGGATCACCCGCCGCGTGGGTGTGCCGTTCCTCGTCGTCGCCACGCAGAACCCCGTGGAGCAGGCCGGCACCTACCGGCTCCCCGAAGCCCAACTCGACCGCTTTCTGCTGCGGACGAGCCTCGGCTACCCCGATCACGCCGCCACGGTGCGGATTCTGGAGGGAAGCGGCGCGCCGCGCCGCGAGGTCTCCTCGATCATCAGCCCCCAGGGGGTCGTGGGGATGGCCGATATCGCGCGCGACGTCTATCTCAACCCGCTCGTGCTGGACTACATCGCGCGGATCGTGGAGGCCACCCG
>JBMDWQ010000158.1:0-7577 GCA_048594675.1 Microbacterium sp.
CGGTGCTGCAGCAGGAGCAGCGAGTCGTAGACCTCCTGGTTGGCCGGTCCCTGCCCGACGACCCCGACGATTCCGCACATCTGGTGTTGCTCAGTCCGTTTCTGCGTATGCGCTCACGAGCCGGACGGCGCCGCCGTCGACCCCCTTCGCGCCCTGTTCGAAATCACCGGCGGGACGCGCACCGTCGCCGACCACGCCGACCTGCCACGTGCGGATGCCGTCGGCGGTCAGCGCCTCGGCGGCGGCGGCGGCCTGCTCCGCCGCGACCACGGCGAGGAAGCCGATGCCGAGGTTCCACGTGCCCTCGGTGGCGGTGAGCTCGAGGTCGCCGAGATCGGCGAGCACCCGGAAGACCGGAGCGGGCGACCACGTCGACCGGTCGACCTCGGTCCACGTGCCCTGCGGCAGGACGCGCGCGAGGTTCGCGGCGATGCCCCCGCCGGTCACGTGGCTGAGGGAGTGGATCGCGTCGGGGAAACGGTCGAGCAGCCGCAGGAGCGGCGCCGTGTACAGGCGCGTCGGCTCGAGGAGGACCTCGCCCCACGTCGCGCCGAAGTCGGCCGCGTTGTCGCCGTACCCGATCCCGGCCCCGGCCACGATGTGGCGCACGAGCGAGTATCCGTTGGAGTGCAGCCCGCTCGATGCGAGCGCGAGGACGACATCGCCCGGACGCACCCGCTCGGCTCCCAGCACGCGCGAAGCCTCGACGACCCCGGTCGCGGCACCGGCGACGTCGTAGTCGTTGGCGCCCAGGAGACCCGGGTGCTCCGCGGTCTCGCCGCCGACGAGGGCGGTGCCGGTCGCCGAGCACCCGTCGGCGATGCCGCGGACGATGTCGGCGATGCGCTCGGGGAAGACCTTCCCGCACGCGATGTAATCGGTCATGAAGAGGGGCTTGGCCCCGACCACGACGATGTCGTCGACGACCATGCCGACGAGGTCCTGGCCGATGGTGTCGTGCTTGTCGATCGCCTGGGCGATCGCGACCTTCGTGCCCACGCCGTCGGTGGAGCTCGCCAGAAGCGGCTTCTCGTAGGACAGCAACGCGGAGGCGTCGAAGAGCCCCGCGAATCCGCCCACGCCACCGAGCACTTCGGCGCCGTGGGTGCGACGGACGGCCGACTTCATCAACTCGACGGCGAGGTCGCCTGCCGCAGTGTCGACGCCGGCTTCGGAATAGGGATTCGGTGGAGACGAGGCCACCCGCACAGCCTACCGGGCCGCGGCGTCCACGGCGCCCACGGTGCCGCAGGGTGCGCTGCAGGGGACCTGTGGATATCTCTGCGGCGGCACACATGCTGCGTTCTATCGTGCAGTGTGCATAAAAACCTGCTTCATTTGAGAGTGGAGAAGGATCTATGCCCCGTCAGGACACCTCATCAGGAAATGGAGAACCGCATGAGAACTTCACCCCACACCCCCGCACGCACCGCTCGCCGCCGCACGGCGCTCGGCGCCGCCGCGCTCGCTCTCGGGATGGTGGCCGCGCTGGCCGTCTCCGCACCCGCTTCCGCGAACTCCTCCTCCAAGAGCAAGAGCTACCCCGGCGGCAAGCTGACCGCCTACGTCTACATCCAGGACTGGGCCGACAGCAAGGGGTGCGGCGACTTCACGACTCGGGCGTCAGCGACGACGAAGCTCTCCTACATCACCAACTACGTCGACTGGGACCCGATCGGCATCGGCGCCACCGCGAGCATCAAGGGTGCGGGCGTCTCGGTGTCGGGCAACAACGGCTCGTCGCCGTCGGCGAAGGTCACGAACAAGAACGCGAAGTCGGCGGGAGTATCCGGCGTCGTCTGCATGTCGTGGAGCACGTTCTACCTCGGCGTCTTCTCGACCGCCGAGACCAAGGTCAACGGCACCCTCTACCCCGTTTCGGCCCACGTCTGATCACGACGCCGTGATCGCAGCCAAGGAGAAGCGGCAACGCCGCGCGGGGGCCCGGCTCATCCGGGTCCCCGCGCTGTGCGCGGCGCTCGTGCTGTCCGGATGCGGGTCGTCGGAGGTCGTGACCGTCGATCTCGCACTCGATCGGGCACAGACGCAGCTGACGACCGACTACCGCGAGCTTCTCGACGATGCGGGGCTCGTCGTCAATCCCACGCGCACCGGGGAAGAGCCTCTCGACCTCTACGCGTCGTCATTGCTGCTCGAGGCGCGAGCCCTGTGGGGAGACCCCCTCGACGACGTCGACCTGGCGGCGCTCACGCCCGACGATGTCGAGCGCTACCGGACGGTGACTCACACGCCCGAGGAGTGGGTCGCCTCGTCGCTCGCGGCGCTGATGCGGGTGACCGGTCACGCGGTCGATGTCGGCCTCGATCCGGTCGAACCTCCCCACGACCCCGATCCCTACGAGGAGTCCGCCATCGTGAGCGGCATCGCCGAACAGGCAGCGGCCGGCGTCGACGTCGACCGCACGGCTCTGCGTCAGCGACTCGACGCGCTCGTGACGGCCGGCGACGGTGGCGCGATCGTCGCGTGGCGCGTGGAGCAGTCGTGCCGCCGGCTTCAGTTCGCATGTCGGTGGACGACACCCGTGAGCATCACGCCCGACGTCGAGTCGATCGGCGGCCTCCTGGAGCTCCGGGCCGCCGCAGAGCTGGATGCGCTCGGGTACCGCGTGGAAGGCTGGGCGCCGCGCGACGTCGCGACTGATGCGCGTGCGGCGCTCGCGCAACTGCGCGACGGAGAAGACCTCCTCGCTTCCACGCTCTCGCGCATCCTCGACCTCAGCGGCGGCGAGCGCGACGCGTTCGACGAGTACCTCGATCGGGCAGCCGCCCGCAGAGACGCCACCACCGGGCTGTACCGCCTCAAAGTGCACGCTCAGGGCACGATCGGCGGAACGTACCAGGCGATGCTCACCCTCGGCGATCACTTCACCGACCTCGTGCGCGCATCGACGGCCGACGACGCGCCGGGCACCGCGGGCATCCTCACCCGGCTCCTCACCGATGGGACCGAGCTCGCACCCGCCGAGCGGGCGCGCGCACTCGCGATCCTGGCGGCACTCGGCCCCCTGCCCGTCACGCTCGCGGCACAGGTCGACGAGCTGACCGCGGCGTACGCGCACACGCCGCTCACGGCGACGAACGCCACGGAGCATCTCGCCGTGCTCGAGGCGCTCCGACAGCTCGACGTCGACCTGGGCGCCGTGAGCGTCGAGCCCTGGCCCCTCACCGACGAAGACGAACGGACCATCAATCGCGTCATCGCGATGGCGCAAGACGGCGAGTTCCTCAATTCGGCGGCGGTCCTCACTGCCTACGCGGATCACCTCGACGGCCTCGTGCACGCCACTCTTGCCCTCCCCGACGACAGCCCCCTGTTTCTCAGCCGCCTCAGTCTGATCGCCAACCAGCCGCCCGACGATCTGTCGCCCGCCGACGAGGGCGAGCTCCGGTCGCGACTCGACGCCCGGCGCGGGTGTGCGGCCTCCGCCGCCATGTACCGCATCTCGACCGACGCGAGCGCACCGTGCGAGCTCGGTGTCACCCGCGACGCCATCCAGTCCGGCTTCGCTTTCTAGGAGAGTCATGATCGAACTTCACGACGTGTCCCGCAGCTACGACGACGGTTCCCGACGAACGACGGCGCTGCCTGCCGTATCGGTGACCGCGCGAGATGGTGCGGTGCTGTGGCTGGCGGGGGCCTCGGGCTCAGGCAAGTCGACGCTGCTCGGCATCGCGGGCCTTCTCCTGCGTCCCGACTCCGGATCCGTGCGCTTGGGCGGCACCGACTTCACCCGGGCCTCCGACGCGCAGCGCACGGCCGCGCGCCGCCGGCTGATCGGTTTCGTGCCACAGCAGCCGCGTCTCTTCCGTGACCTCACCGCGGCGCAGAACGTGGCGCTGGCCACCGCGCGCGCCGTCCCCGACCCGTCGGCGCTCTCTCTCGTCGGCCTCGCCCACCGCGCCGACAGCAAGGTGAAGACCCTGTCGGGTGGTGAGCAGCAGCGGGTCGCCATCACGCGCGCCCTGCAGACCGGTTCGGCGGCCGTCCTCGCCGACGAACCGACATCCGCGCTCGACGACGACAATGCGCGATCGGTCCTCGCTCTGTTCCGTCGACTGGCCGATGACGGCCGCTGCGTCGTGATCGCCTCCCACGATCCCCGTGTCGGTGAGATCGCGGACGACGAGCTGACCCTCGAGGCGGCGAACCGATGAGGGCGCTGCGACTGGCACGGTGGCTGCTCCCCTCCGGCCTCCGCCGCGCGGTGGTGCCACTGACCCTCGCCGCCCTCGGAGTGGGGCTTCTGGGCGCGGCGCTCCCCATGATCGCCGACTCCGCCTCCGCGACCTCGCAGCGCACCGACGGTCTCGGCTCGGCCGTGCTGCGCGTCGTCGAGGTCGGCTCCTACGGCCTCGACGCCGATCCTCGCCCCATCGACCGGTGCGCCATCTCCGACTTCCGGGAGATCGCTCACGTCGAGTCGGCCGAGGGGCGCGCCGTCGTCGATCTATCGCTGGGGTCCGCCGCGACCAGTCGCACGCTCTCACTCGTCACACGTATCCCCGTCGTGCAGCCGCCGCTCCTCAGCGGTCGAGAGCCCGCCGCACCGGGCGAGGTGCTGCTGTCGCGTCGTGATGCCGCTGAGCTGCGCGTGGATGCCGGTGACGAAGTCCCCTCGGAGTACACGCGCCTCGCCGACGACGGCACGGGGACCGGTGTCGACGGCACCGCCGTGGTCGTCGGCATCTACGACGACGACGTCGCCGGTATCGACGGTCCACATGTCGCCTATGGCGTCGGCGACATGGTGCTCGACCTGCTCGGCGCCTCTCGCGGGCACTCGCTCGCCTGGATGCACGACAACTTCGCCTACCCGAAGGCGTTCGTGGTGCTCGACGATGCGGCAGCCCTCCCCGGCTTCGTCGAGAAGATGCGCGACGACGGCTACTCACCGACGAGCCTGGCCTCGATGCTCACCGGTGTCTCGTCTGCCCAGAGCTTCCTGAACGGGCTGCAGCCCGTGCTGATCGCACTGCTGGTGATCCAGCTGGTGGTCGTCGGATGGTCGACGTCATCGGCTTTCGTGTCGGCACGACGCGGCGAAGTGGGTGTCCTCCGCGCGCTCGGCTGGCGCCCGCGGGAGATCGTCAGCACGTTTGTCGCGCAGTTCGCCGCGCAAGGCGCGGTGGTGGGCATAGCGGGCGCACTCCTCGCCCTGCTCGCTGCCGTGTTCGTCGCGAGCCGCGGCAGCCTCGATGTGCTCGGCATCCCTCTCAGCGTCACGCTCGACGGCGCGCTGTTCGGCCGACTGGCGATGATGGTCGCCGGCACGATCGGCTGCTTCGTGCTGGCCGCGGCACTGCCGGTGCGGCGGGCCGCCGCCGTGGAACCCGACGAGGTCATCCGCGAGCTCGGCACGTGACGTCCGCGGGGCGGATCGTGCCGCCGACCGCTGACACCCCCGCGACGACCGACCTTCTCTAGGATGGGCGGCATGAACGCGCCGACCGGACCTGAGTGGGTCGTGCGCGAGGACGCCGGGCTCGCGGTGCTCGTTGCGCTCTACCTGCGCCAGATACTGGGGTTGCGTTTCCCCGATGAGCTGCCGCTCCTCCGCGGCGCCCCCACCCAGGACACCCCGGAGTTCGAGCGCGATCCCGAGCTGGACCGGCAGTGGCGGGCGTTCTGGGACATGACAGTGGAGCCGCAGGCGCACCCGTCGCCCGTACCGCTGGATCTCGTCGACGGCTTCGAGATGGTGATCGCGCTCCCCACGGAAGGGTTCGCGCAGCTCCACGCGGCGATCCTCCCGCACGGTCCTGCTGCGGTCGCGTTCGCGCGAGCGGCGTACGAGCGCTATCAGGCGAGCGTGGGCACGGCCTCGTCGTATCGGGCCTACGCGAGTGCGATCGCACAGCACGAGAGGCGGGTGGGCCGCCGGGCGCATTCCTTCGAGCTGAACGTGCAGGTGCTGCCGCTGACACAGCGGGGAGTGTGGTGGATCGGCGCACTGACGGTCGCCGTCACCGACGGCCTGCGCGGCGACGTGGCTGCGTTCGACTCCGCCATCGCGCCGGTGATCGCCGACCTCGCCTGAAACCCACCGCCGCATCGGTCTCGCGGCGGGGAGAGCTCACGCCGCGTCGGGCGACTCGACCACCGTCTCGCGGTCGATGCGCACCTCACGGGTCCGTCGTCCGACGACCCGGTCGAGGATCAACGCGACGACACCTCCGACCGCCAGTCCGATCGGGGCGAAGATGAGCGCCAAGAACCCGAGCACCTGCGGCGTCGAGTAGGTGAGACCCGTGTAGTCGCTCGTGTCCCCCGCGGGTGCCCCCGTCTCGATCGGACCGCCCCCGAACGCGAAGGTGAGGATCACGGCGACGAGGACTCCCACCAGCGCCCCACCCACCAGGAACACGCCGTATCGGGGGGCGCGACGCACGCGCGCCGTCTCGATTCGGTGACCGGCAGTGGAGGACATGCGCCCATTCTCCCACCCCTGCGGCGCGGCGTCGTGGGCGCGGGGTCATCGACGCGGGATCGTCACCCGCCCCCGGCATAGAACGCGGCAGCCTCGGCGACGCGGTCGTTGTACTCGACGCTGCGGTTGTACGCCGTGACGGCGTCGATCCACCCCTCGCCGCTCGTGAGGTCTCCTCCCGCCGCGCAGAGATACTCGGCGGCGGCGAGCGCGGCGTCATCGATCTGGTGGATCTCAGCGCGCCCGTCGCCGTTGCCGTCCCGGCCCCACACGGCCCAGGTGGAGGGCAGGAACTGCATCGGTCCGACGGCGCGGTCCCATCGAGCGTCGCCGTCGAGATCGCCGTCGTCGGTGTCGGAGATGCGCTCGGTCGAGGTCCCATCGAGGGCGATGCCGATGATGGCGGGGCGCGCGACTCCGTCGCCGCCGATCGCCGAGCCACCGATCGTGCCGTGCTCACTCTCGACGAAGCCGATCGCGGCGAGCATGTTCCAGCCGATTCCGCATTCGGGGTGCGTGCGAGCCGCCTCGATCGCGGCGCCCGCGTAGGCAGCGAGCGACCGGGTGGGGATCCCGGACCAACGGGCGGTCTCCGCGACCCACGCGGGGTCGGCGAGTGTCGAGATACCGAACGGCGAAGTCTCCGCCCGCGTCGCGGCCGGGTCAGAGGTCGAGCGTGTGGGGGCGACGACGGGAGCACCGGTCGAGGCGTCATCGGTTCCGTCGACGATCCGCCCGATCGTCGCGCCCGCGGCGACGACGGCAGCGGTGGCGAGCGTCGTGACGACGACAGCGACGACGAGCGGATCGCGATGACGCGTCATGATCGGCCGTCCTCTCCTCTCGTCGGCGGCTCTTCCCCGGCGCGCACAGCCGCCCCGGCGACGCCGACGTGATCGGTCGACGCCACCGGGGTGCGCGGGGCTGACTAGCGCGCGATCCGCTTGGCGGCGGACGTCTTGGTGACGGTCTTGTATCCCGCCTTGACGCCCTTGGCCTTCACGACCACGGTCTTGCCGCGATCCGCCTTCTTCACGGTGTAGGTGGCCTTGGTCGCGCCCTTGACCGCCTTGCCGCCCACGAACCACTGGTAGGTGACCTTGGTGCCCGCCGTCCACGTGCCGCGGAC
>JBMDWQ010000159.1:0-45540 GCA_048594675.1 Microbacterium sp.
CCGCACGCTCGGCGTGCCCGCTCCGCTTCTCGACGTCCTCGCGAAGGACGGCAAGACCTCCGCGTTCCCGATCCAGGTCGACACGCTCCCCGACACGCTCGCCGGGCGCGACGTGCTCGGTCGGGGCAAGACCGGCTCGGGAAAGACCCTCGCGTTCTCCATCCCGATGGCCGCCCGCCTCGGCGGAGCCCTCGCCGGCGGCGCTCGCCGCCAGGGGCGCATCCTGGGTCTCGTGCTCGCCCCCACGCGCGAGCTGGCTACGCAGATCAACGCGACGCTCGAGCCCCTCGCCGCCGCGTACGGACTCAAGACCACGACGATCTTCGGCGGGGTCACCCAGACCCGTCAGGTGGCGGCGCTGAAGGCCGGCGTCGACATCGTCGTGGCCTGCCCCGGGCGGCTCGAGGACCTCCTCCAGCAGCGGCACCTGACGCTCGACTCGGTCGAGATCACGGTGATCGACGAGGCTGACCACATGGCCGACCTGGGGTTCCTCCCCGCCGTTACCCGGATCCTGGACAAGACGCCTCGCGACGGCCAGCGACTGCTCTTCAGCGCGACCCTCGACAACGGCGTCGACAAGCTGGTCCGCCGCTTCCTCCAGAACGAGGTGCTCCACTCGGTCGACGAGGCGAACTCGCCCGTCGCCGCCATGACGCACCACGTCTTCCACGTCGAGGGAACCGACGCGAAGAAGGAGCTCGTGCGCACCCTCGCCTCGGGCACGGGTCGCCGCATCCTCTTCATGCGCACCAAGCACCACGCCAAGAAGCTCGCTCAGCAGTTGACGGCCCAGGGGATCCCCGCCGTCGACCTGCACGGCAACCTCTCGCAGCCGCAGCGGGACCGCAACCTCGCCGCGTTCTCGTCGGGGGCCGCACGTGTGCTCGTGGCGACAGACGTCGCGGCCCGCGGCGTGCACGTCGACGAGGTCGAGCTCGTCATCCACGTCGACCCGCCCATGGAGCACAAGGCGTACCTGCACCGCTCGGGTCGCACGGCGCGCGCCGGGGCCGAGGGCTCGGTCGTGACCCTCGTCCTTCCCGGGCAGGAGAAGGACGTCAAGGATCTCCTCCGCAAGGCGGGCGTCGCCGTGACTCCCACCTCCGTGACGGCGGACTCTCCCGCTGTCACCGCCCTCGTGGGCGAGGTGGCCCCGTACGTGACGCCGGCCCCGAAGGTGCAGCCGCAGCGCGGCGGTGGACGCAGCCAGGGCGCCAACGCCCAGCGCAAGCGTGCGGCGCGGGAGAACGGAACCGGCGCCGGGGCGGGCAACGGTCGCGGTCGCGGAGGCCGGGACGACCAGCGCTCCGCCGGCGCGTCCACGCAGACCGGTCGCCGTCGTCCTTCGCGGAACGAGCAGACGGCGGGGGCCGCTCGCACCGACCGCGCTCCGCGGCACACCGACACCGCTCACGGATCGACGCGCCACGGCTCCTCGGGCGCCGCGGCCTCCGGCGCGCCGTCGGCGGGCAACGCCCGCACCACGGGTCGCCGTGCCAGCCAGCAGGGCGGCAAGCTCATGGTCGGGTCGGTCGTGCGTCAGAACGGCGCCGGACGCCGCGGCGGTCGCTGACTCAGGCGCGGAACGCCTGCGCCAGAACGAGGGCCATCCGTGCCAGATCGCGATCGATGCGGAAGCGGGTGAAGCCTTCGCTGACCACGGCGCCGGTGCGTGACGTCACGAACCACGGCGGCTTCGGCAGCACCGACAGGCCGCCGCCGCGCAGCGCCGTGAGGATCGCGCGGGGGAACGGGCGGAAGGGTCCGCGGACGACCGTGCGCTCGACCTCGTCGAGCAGCAGTGCATTGTGGACCACGCCGATCCCGCTCGGCGCATCCTCCACCGTCCCGCCGGGGAATGCGCCCCACGTGGCCGTCGGGGTGAGGAAGCCGAAGGCCGTCCACGCGTTCACGGCGACCGTGCCGTAGCGCAGCTCCGCGATCGCGCGCTCGAACCCCGTCCCGAGCGTGCGCTGGGTCTCGGGAGCGACGAGCACGTTGGCACCGAGGGTCCCCACGAGCCGCTCGTTCGCGTGTTCGACGGCCGCATCGAGGAAGGCCTGCCCCGTGCCCGGCAGCGAGACCACACCCAGCACCGGGGAGAAGTACTCCGTCGTCTCCAGCGGTGTGGCCTCCTCGGGCCCCGTCACCACGAGGGCGCGCGTTCCGTCGCCGCACCAGAGGGCATCTGGATAATCGGCGCGCGCCGTGTCGAGGGCCCGCTCGCTGCGGGGATACCAGACCTCCCGCTGCGGGGCCCGGTGGTAGGCGGCACGCAGCTCGCGGAGGAAGTCGTCGCGCTGCGGCCAGTCCGCGCTCAGGAGCACGACCTGTCCGGCGATGCAGTTGTGGCCGGAGTTGTGCAGCCGCATCGTCACGACGTGTTCGGCCTGGAAGCGCAGATCGGCTGCCGACCATTCCCCCGGGACGACGATGATGGGGGAGACCCCGCCGAGCTCGGCCGAGATGGGAACCCGCAGATCGGGGACGATGGCGCGGAACGTCGCCTCCGAGCCGGTGATGTGGACGTGCGCGATGGACGGATGGCGTGTGAGGGAGGCCCCGACGTCTCCCCCTCCGCGCACGATCCGCAGGAAGCCCGGCTCGATGAGCGGCGCGAGCGCCCGCGCGAACACGGGGATGAGGTCGTCCTGCGTCGGATTGACCTTGAGGACGACGGTCCGATTGTGGGCGAGGAGCTCGTACAGCACGTCGAGGAAGGGGATCGCACTCACGTTCCCCGCACCGAGCACCACGCCGACACCCCCGCTGGCGGTGGGAGTGAGCTGCCCGAGCCCGGCCGTGCGCCGCGCCTCACCGGGCGTCACGCCGGGGCGGAGCCAGACCTCGGTCGAGTAGCCCGACAGGAGGATCCGGTCGGTGAGGTCGAGCGGGGAGGTGTGGACGACCGTCCGATCTCCCGGCGCGCGCCCGAACCTCACCGTGTCCAGGGGGCTGCCCCCGACGGCGAGGGCGCTGAGTGATCGGGCATAGGCGTCGAGGGCGACGAGCGCGGCATACGGTCCCGAGAGCCACTCCTCACCGCGCAAGGGATGGCCCGCGTGCAGGCCTTTCGTCGTCGCCGCGACATCCGCCCATTCGGCGGCGACGGCGGCGACCGACGCGCGGACGCGTCGGAGGAGCGTGCGACGCTGACCGAGAGTGAGCAGCGTCCACGTCCGCGCACCCTTCTCCACCGCGGCGAGGGCGGCGTCGATCTCTTCGCGGTGCTCCAGGGGCACGGTGTCCGGGGTCACGGCACTCTCCTTCGCGGCGGTCGTCTCAGCTTACGTCGGCGTCTTCGTCCGTCGCCCGTCGCCGTCACTCGATGTCCGCGCGCCGGAGCCGGTACCGCGCGAGCGGGATCATGCTCGCCACGACGAGTGCGGCGGGGACGACACTGAAGCTCAGGACGATGCCCGCGATCGCCGCCGGCGGCTGCCAGACGAGCATGCCCGCCGTGCGTTCCACGTATTCGGTGGCGGCCAGGACGACGGTCAGCAGCGTCGCGCCGAGGGCGAAGCCGGTGGTCTCCCCGGCCGTCCAGACGCCGCCGAAAGCTCCGGCGCGGCCGGTCCCGTATCGCGCGGCGTCGTGACTGATCACGTCGGGGAGCATCGCCATCGGGAGCGACTGCATCCCGGCGTAGGCCACGCCTGCCCCGGCGACCGACGCGTACAGCCACGGGCCCGGCGCCCAGAGCGCTCCGACGGTGGACAGCGCCGCGCCGGCGAACAGGACGCTCGCGACCGCGAACACCCGCTCCTTGCCGGCCCGTCTCGCCCATGCGCCCCAGAGCGGCGCCGCCAGGAGAGCCGGGGCGATCAAGGCGACGAACAGGAACGTCACCGCGTCCTCGGACTGCAGCACCCACGTCGCCAGATACTGTGCACCGGCGAGCATGAGCCCGGTCGCCAGCGCCTGCAGCACGAAGGTCGAGAGGAGGGCACGGAACGGCTGGCTACGACGGAGCGTCTCGGCGGCGGCGCGGAAGTTGTCGCCCACGCCTCCTCCGGGCGTCGATGCGTCGGCTCCCAGGGGTCGCTCGCTGTGTTCGCCGACGGCCTCGGCGAACAGCTCCGCCCGCTCCGCAGCGCTGGTCCCCGCGGCCGCCATGGCCGACCGCGACCGATCCGAACGGTCGGCCACCGTCGTGGCGACGAGCATGCCGACGCCGATCACGACGCCCGCGATCACGCCCATCACGAGGTATCCGGTCGTCGGATCGCCCGTGATGCGCCGCAGCGCCGGACCGCCCGCGCCGAAGAGCAGGATCGCGACGGTGAGGACGACCACGCGCCAGGTGAGCAGCCGGGTGCGTGCGTCGTAGCGACCGGTCAGCTCTGCAGGAAGGGCGATGTAGGGGACCTGGAACAGGCTGAATGCGGTCGCGGTGGCCAGGAACGCGACGAACACCCAGATCGCGCCTGCTATCGGCCCGATGGTGGGAGGTGCTGCGAAAGTGAGGGCGAAGAGCGCCGGCAGCGAGCAGGCGCCCACCAGCATCCATCGTCGCCGGGTGCCCCGGCGGTGCTTGTCGGTGTCGCTGAGCGCGCCCACCACGGGATCGATCACGACGTCCCAGACTTTGGCTGCCGCGACGATGACGCCTGCCAGGAGCGCTGTCACCCCGAGGTTGTCGGTGAGGTAGTACGTGAGGACGAGCCCGGGCAGCGTGGCGAAGCCGCCGGTCCCGATGGACCCCGCCGCATAACGGGCGACGGTCCGCGTCGGCAGGGCATCGGCGTCCGATGCGGTGGCCGGGGCGGTCGGTTCGGCAGGAGCCTCGTCGCTCATGGCGGACAGCCTAGGGCGTGGGCGCCGGCCGCCGACAGCCCCGAGGGTGGTGCGGGAGTCGCCCGGTACTTAGTGTTGAGGAGTACCAGTACTCGGTGTTACTTTGTAGCGGTACTGAGTGATAGGGAGTACCGGCGTGGGCAAGCAAGACACCGAGATGCTCAAGGGCGTTCTGGAGGGCGTCGTCCTCGCCGTGCTCTCCCGGCGCCCCGCCTACGGCTACGAGATCACGGCCGACCTCCGGGGTCGAGGTTTCGCCGACCTCGCCGAGGGGACGATCTACGCGATCCTGCTGCGCATCGAGCAGCGCGGCCTCGTCGATGTCGAGAAGGTGCCCTCCGAGAAAGGCCCGCCGCGCAAGGTCTTCACTCTGAACGACGAGGGGCGCGCACAGCTCGCCGAATTCTGGACGACCTGGAGTCTCCTGGCCGATCGGCTGGGATCGCTCCGCGAGGAAGGGAACTGACATGGCGTGGTACGAGAAGATCACGGGCGAACTGAGCGCCAAGAAGCGCTGGCGGGAGTATCGTCACCGCGTGCAGGCCCTCCCTGCCCCCTATCGACAGACGGCGGCGGCGCTCGAGCGGTACCTGCTCAATCTCGGTCCGACCAGCGACACCGACACTCTCATCCGCATGGTCGACGATCTGGCCGACCTGCTCGAGCAGGGTGCTGCGGCAGAGGCGACGGTCCGCGACCTGATCGGAGACGATCCCGTCTCCTTCGCCGAGGAGTTCATGGCCAACTACGGCGACGGCAGCTGGATCGGTAAGGAGCGCGCCCGCCTGACGCGAGCGGTCGATGAGGCGGCCCGCTCCCAGGGCTGATCGACCCTCCACCGACGTCCTTCGGCACCCGGCCGGCCGGAGGCGGTGGCCTCGTGCGCCCTCGGGCCGGTCCACAACGAAAGGAAAGCCCCATGTCCCTCATCTCGACCAGCCCCGCCATCCGCGTGCGGGGACTCACGAAGTCGTACGGAGACGTGCACGTGCTGAAGGGCCTCGACCTCGACGTCGAGCGCGGCACGATCTATGCCCTCCTCGGCTCCAACGGCGCCGGGAAGACCACCACCGTGCGGATCCTCTCGACGTTGCTCGCCGCCGACGCGGGAACCGCTGAGATCGGCGGCGACGACGTCGCCACGCGAGCGGCACAGGTCCGCGCGTCGATCAGTCTCACCGGGCAGTTCGCCGCCGTCGACGAGGTGCTCACCGGTCGCGAGAACCTCTCGCTCATCGCTCGCCTCCGCCACGTGCCCGAGCCTCAGCGCGTCGCCGATGACCTCCTCGCGCGCTTCTCGCTCAGCGAGGCGGGCCGCCGTCCGGCGTCCACCTACTCCGGGGGGATGCGGCGTCGCCTCGACATCGCCATGAGCCTGGTGGGCGAGCCCTCCGTCATCTTCCTCGACGAGCCCACCACGGGGCTCGACCCGCAGGCGCGGATCGAGGTCTGGGAGGCCGTGCGGTCGCTGGCCGCCGGTGGGACCACGGTGCTGCTGACGACGCAGTACCTCGAAGAGGCCGAGCAGCTCGCCGACCGCCTCGCCATCCTCCACGAGGGCCGCATCATCGCCGAAGGCACCCTCGATGATCTCCGCGCCTTGTTCCCGGCGACGACACGCGAGTACGTCGAGAAACAGCCCAGCCTCGAGGAGATCTTCCTCGCAATCGGCGGCCCCGCCGACCCGACTCGAACGGACGCCTCATGACCTCCCACGCCCTGACCGACACCGCCGTCCTCACGGGTCGCTCGCTGCGACACGTCCTGCGCAGCCCCGACACGATCGTCACGACGGCCCTCATGCCGATCGCGATGATGCTGCTCTTCGTCTTCGTGTTCGGCGGTGCCATCGACACCGGTGGCGCCGCCTATGTCGACTATCTGCTCCCCGGGATCCTGTTGGTGACGGTGGCGTCGGGGATCGCGTACACCGCCTACCGGCTGTTCCTGGACATGAAGGGCGGCATCATCGACCGTTTCCGGTCGATGCCGATCTCCTCCGCGAGCGTGCTGTGGAGCCACGTGCTGACCTCGCTCGTGTCCAACGCGGTCTCGCTCGCGCTCGTGGTCGGCGTGGCGCTCCTGCTCGGATTTCGATCGCCCGCCTCGCCGCTCGCCTGGCTGGGGGTCGCCGGCATCCTGATGCTGTTCACACTCGCCCTGACGTGGATCGCGGTGATCGCGGGGCTGTCGGCGAAGACGATCGACGGCGCGAGCGCCTTCAGCTACCCGCTGATCTTCCTGCCCTTCGTGAGCTCCGCGTTCGTGCCGACGGAGACGATGCCCGGCCCCGTGCGCTGGTTCGCCGAGAACCAGCCGGTGACCTCGATCGTCGACACGATCCGCGCGCTCCTCACCCAGCAGCCGGTGGGCGGGCAGATCTGGGTCGCGCTGGCGTGGTGCCTCGTGATCCTCGTCGCCGCCGCCACGATCGCCGTGGCCCTGTTCCGCCGCAGCGTGCGCTGACGGATGGCCCGACGGAGAGGAAGGAACTCTCGCTCAGATCAGCGAGAGCTCCTTCAGCTTCGCGGCGACGTCGTCATTGCTGGGCTCGACGTGGTGCGTGGCATCGGGGTAGACGACGACCGGGATGTTGGTGCGGCCGGAGATCTCGCGGGCGACCTCGTCGGCGGCCGGCTCGGCCTCCAGGTCGACGTAGGTGTAGTCCACGCCCAGCTCGTCGAGCTGTGCCTTGGTCCGGCGGCAGTCGCGGCACCACTCGGCGCCGAACATCGTGATGGTCTTGTCGGTGGAGGTCATGCCTCCATTCTCGTGCTCTCGGCTCCTCCCCCGGTCCGTCTCGCACCGATCTGATCCCCACAGGCGGAAAGCGAACGTCGGAGACCCAGGTGATCGTGCGACGATAGATCTCTCGCACCAGCACGCTCCCGGGGGATAGTCATCGATCTGTCGATCATCGTGCCGACGTACAACGAGGCTCCGAACGTCGCGGAGCTCGTGCGTCGTGTCGCCGCTGCCCTCGACGGGGCGGCCGGCGGCGTCCGCACGGACGCGGAGATCATCTTCGTCGACGACAGCACCGACGACACGCCCGAGGTCGTCCGCCTCGTCGCCGAGGCGGCGCCGCTCCCGGTGAGACTGATCCATCGCACCGCTCGGACCGGGGGGCTCGGCGGAGCCGTCGTGGAGGGCCTGCGGGCCGCCACCGCCGATGCCTGTCTGGTGATGGACGGCGACCTTCAACATCCGCCCGAGAAGATCCCCGAGCTGGTCGCCCGCTTCGCCGAAGGCGATGTCGACGTCGTCGTCGCGTCGCGGTACGCGGGAGGGGGAACGGCGCACGGGCTGGCCGATCGCACGCGCGTGCTCGTGTCGAAGGCGTCCACCGCCATCACGAAGGCGATGTTCCCGGTGCGACTGCGCGATGTCACCGACCCCATGACCGGTTTCTTCCTCGTGTCCCGCGCCGCCGTCGATCTCGACGGACTGCGGCCGCGGGGGTTCAAGATCCTGCTTGAGATGCTGGTCCGTCGGCCCTTCCGGGTGGCCGAGGTGCCGTTCGACTTCGCCGATCGGCATGCCGGCGAGTCCAAGGCGTCGGTGCGTCAGGGCATCCATTTCCTCGCGCAGCTGGCCGCCCTTCGGTTCGGCAAGATGTCGCTCTTCGCGATCATCGGCGGCCTGGGAGCCGTGCTCAACGTCGGCATCGTCGCGGCACTCACCCATTGGGGCGTCGATTATCTCATCGCCGCGATCGTCGCGGCGGAGGTCACGATCGTCGGGAACTTCCTGCTCATCGAGCGCTTCGTCTTCTCCGATATGCGGGGTCAAGCCTCGGGGGTGTGGTCCCGCTTCGCGAAGTCGTTCGCCTTCAACAACGCCGAGGCGGTGGTGCGGATCCCCATCGTCGCCTTCATGGTCGAGACGGGACACATCTCCGCCGTCGTCGCGACCGCGATCACCCTCGTCGTCGCCTTCGTCGTCCGCTTCGTCTTCCATTCGCTCGTCGTCTACGCACCGCGCAACGCGTCTCCGGCCGGGGCCGGCCGAGAGGTCGTGCGCGAGCTCGACGAGCAGGCCGTGCAGCCGGGCGAGCTCTAGCCCCCTCAGCCGTCTCCGGGCGGGCCTCAGGTGTGGTGACGCGCCCGAGGAAACACGGAAGGACCGGTCCCCCTCGCGAGCACCGGTGTGGAGCGTGCGGAGGACCGATCCTTCCGATCGGGTGTCGACGGCGCCGAGTGGGGTGAGCCCAGGCGTTGGGGAGGCGGAGAGGGCTGCTGCTCGGCGCCGTCGAGTCTGTGGTGCCGCGCTAGGCCGACAGCGGCGCGGCGAACGTGTCGCTCGCGCTGCTGGCGGCTTCCAGCGCACGGCGCAACTGGCTGCTGGAGGTGTGGGCGGTGTAGGGGAAGTAGACGACTTCCACCCCGACCTCGGCGAACTCTCGCTCGAGGCGCATGCCCTTCTCCGTGCCCCGCCAGTCGTCGCCCTTGAAGAAGTGGGTGAAGCCCACTTCGTGCCAGACGTCCATCTTGTCGGGCACGGTCTCGACGTACACGTGGTCGACGAACCGCAGCGACCGAACGATCGCGACGCGCTCCGACGTCGGGATGAAAGGCTCGATGCCCTTCACCGAACGCAGCATCTCGTCGCTCACGACCCCGGCGACGAGAACGTCGCACTGGGACTTGGCGTGCCGAAGCAGATTGAGATGGCCGATGTGAAACAGGTCGAACGCACCCGCGGCATAGCCGATTCGCAGAGTCATTTGCCCCCCAGCAATTGACATGTCGACGACCTGAATCGTCGATTCCCCCAGAGAATCCTTCGAACCCCTTCGAAGGATGAACGCGACGGCCCCCGCCGACGCGCAGGTTCAGCATAGCGTGAAAACGCCCCGTCCCGCGCATGTGAGTTCTCTCATGTGCAGGAAAGCCGCTCGGTCGGCGGCCGTCGGAGCCTCGCCGTGCTCAGTTCCCGCCGTCGCGGCGACGGTACTCCGCGTAGTCGAACCCGAGGGCGCCGGCGGCCATGCCGGCCCCGCGCCACTGCGCCCGCGCTCCCCGCGCGCGGTGGACGACGGAGCGCGTCAGCACCCCCGCTGTGCGCCGCAGCGTGCCGGCCGTCATGCGTGCGAGGCCCGCCGCGAGCCAGCGCAGCCGGGTGACGATCCCCGGTCGGACCACGAGGTCGGTGCGGGTGGAGCTGATCCCCACGCGATATGCGCGGCGGAGCACCCAGCGCGGCGTCAGACGATCTGCGGCCACGTCGTCGAAGACGAGGGCGTCGGGTGCGGCGACGATCGTCCCTCCTGCGGCCACCAGCTGCTTCGTGAAGAGGATGTCCTCGCCGCCGCTGAGCCCGAAACGCGGGTCGAAGCGGAGACCGCTGCGGCGGACGGCGTCCAGGTCGAGCAGCAGGTTGTTGGTGGGTGCGGCCGGCTGCGACGCGCCGGCGGGAAACGCGACACGGCGGAAGAACCCGCCCGCGTGGATCCAGGGATCGTCGAAGCCATCGGGGAAGCGGGACTCGACGCGTCCGGAGACGGCGGCAGCTCCGGTGTCGCGCCACGTCTCCACGAGGCGGGCCAGCCACTGGGCGCCCGGCCTCTCGTCGTCGTCGATGAACACGAGTGCGCGCGCATCCCCGGCCTCGTCGAGGGCTCGGTTGCGGACCGCGGCGAGACCCCGCGCCGGCTCTCGCACGTAGCGAGCGTCGTGGGCGGCGGCGACATCGGCCGCGGAGCCATCGGGGTCGTTGTCGATGACGCAGACCGAGACATCGGCGTCGTCCGGACGGGCCTGCTCCGCGAGATCGGTCAAGAGCGTGGCGAGGAGGGCGGGCCGACGGAAGGTCGGGACCGCGACCACGATGCGGTCGGTCATGCGGTGCGCGCCCCTCCTCGACGTGCCTGCGCGGCGCGGCGATAGGCCTCGGCGTGGGCGGTCCCCGTCGCGGCCCAGCCGCGCTGCGACAGATCGGGCGACGTTCCCCGACTGTCCCCGCGTAGTGCGTCGAGCGCACGCTCGATGTCGTCGGCGCTCAACGTGCCCTGGAAGGTGTGCACCCAGCCCGGTCCGACCTCCGTCGCGAGGGCGCGGTTGACCTCGTTGTCGGGCACGAGCACCGGGCGATCGAGGGAGAGCGCCGCGAGGACGGTGCCGGAGTTGTGCATGTGGACGTAGGGCAGGACGACCAGGGAGGAGGCGGTCACGGCGCGCGCGTAGTCCTCTTCCGTGAGGTACTCCAGCTGCAGCACGATGCCCGGTGTCGTCGCGGCGAGCCGGCGCACCTCGGCGTCCATCTCCTCCGTGGTGGGTCGGCCGGAGATCGCGAGGGTCGTCTCCGGCCGCCGTGCACGCAGGTCGGCGAAGGCGGCGATGAGCGCCTCGACGCCCTTGTACCGGCGGACCAGTCCGACGAAGGCGAGGCGGTCGGGCACCCGCTCGGAACGCTCCATACCGGCGAACCAGTCGACGTAGTGGCCGTGCGGCACCACCGCGAGCGTCCCCGGGACCTCCGTCTGGTCGTTGAGCGCGATGCTGACGGCGGCCCGACGTCGCACCGACTCGAGCATCCGCCGATCCCAGGCGCTGATCCCCGAGGGGAGCTCCAGGTTGTGGACGGTGCGCACGATGGCGGTCCGGGTCAGTCGCAGCTTCCACAGCAGCGCCTGCATCCGCGCGCGGCGGACCAGGCGGTGCACGGGCGTCCGTCCTTCCAGGAACACCTCCGGCCAGTGGAAGTGCAGCACGTCGAGGCGGCCGAGCAAGGCGCCGGGCCACGAGAAGCGGAGGTGCTCGATCCCCTCTGCCTGCTCCAGGGCCTCGTCGAGCATGTGGATGTACGGGTTCGATGTGACCCGAGGCTTCCGGAACGACTGCATGACGCGCAGATGTCCACCGTTCATTGGCTCCCCTTCCGACGACGGTGATTCGCGCGACCCAGACTATGCCCGCCTCGCAGACGTCGCCGACGCCTCGTCATATGATTCGTCTGTGCGCCGCTCATGACGAGGACGGGGCACCGGGAGGGGGAACCGTTTTGTCGATCGTCGATTCTTACCGAGCGCTCGCCGCGGCGCAGAAGGGGCACGCGCGCGGCGCGCCGGCCTATTCGGTCTACGTGAACCGCCGCATGGGCCGCTTCTTCGCGGCCGTCGCGCACCGTCTCGGCCTGACGCCCAACCAGGCCTCGGCCATCAGTGCCGTCCACACCTTCCTCGCGATCGGGTTGATCGCCGCCGCGCCCGTCGAGGCCTGGACCGGGTTCGTCGCGGCGGCGCTGCTGGCCCTGGGGTACGCGTGGGACTCCGCCGACGGACAGCTGGCCCGGCTCCGCGGGGGCGGCACCGTCCAAGGCGAGTGGCTGGATCACTTCATCGACGCCCTCAAACTTTCCTCGCTGCACCTCGCGGTGCTCGTGGGGCTGTACCGAGCGATCCCGGATCAGCCCGTGCTGCTGCTCATCCCGCTCGTGTTCTCCATCGCATCCTCGACGGGTTTCGCCGGGATGCTCCTCAACGACCTCCTCAAGAGCACGCGGGGCGTCGCCTCCACGCATCAGCGCGGCGGCGGGACCCTCGGACGCTCCGTGCTGCTGCTTCCCACGGACTTCGGGCTCGTCTGCCTCGTCTTCGTGTTCTGGGGCTGGCCGCCGCTCTTCCTCGTCTTCTACGGCCTGCTCGCTCTCGTGGCGGTGCTGTTCCTCGCGGCGGCGGCGATCAAGTGGTCGCGGGAGATGCGCGCGATCGGTGCGGACGGGGCGCCGTGACCGCCGCCGCCCTCATCGTCGTCAACTACGGATCCAGCGCCCTGCTGGAGCGCAACCTCGTGCCGCTGGCGGAGGCCGCTCCGTGGCTGCGGGTGTACGTCGTGGACTGCTTCCGCGATCCGGCCGAGCAGGCCGTGGTGCGTGACCTCGCCGAACAGCACGGCTGGCACGCGCTGCTGCTGGAACGCAATCTCGGATTCGGCGGTGGCGTCAACCGCGGAGCGGACGCCGCGCTCGCCGACGGCGCCGAGGTGATCGTCGTCCTCAACCCCGACGCCACGCTGCCGGAGGCGTCGGCGCGCGCGCTGGTCGACGCCGCCGCGACCGATCCCGCGGCGCTCTTCTCCCCGGTGGTGCTCCGACCCGACGGCAGCATCTGGAGCGGGGGGATGGACCTCCACCTCGACGACGGTTCCCTCTCCGGCATCCGCTTCCGGGAGCGCAACGGCGATCGCCCGCGCCGCATGTGGGTCTCGGGAGCGTGCTTCGCGATCTCGTCCGCCCTGTGGCGGCGCGTCGGCGGATTCGACGAGGACTTCTTCCTCTACTGGGAAGACGTCGACCTCTCGCACCGCATCCTCGATGCGGGCGGGCGCCTCGTCATCGACGACACGATCACCGCGGTCCACGACGAGGGCGGCACACAGCAGTCGGTCGATCCCGGTCGTGCCCGGTCGGAGCTGTTTTACTACTACAACATCCGCAATCGGCTCCTGTACGCCGCCCGGCACCTCGACGCCGAGACCTACCGGCAGTGGCGACGTTCCACGCTGCGGGTCTCGTACGGCACGCTGCTGGGCGGCGGCCGCCGTCAGCTCGTGCGGTCGATCGCGCCGTGGCGGGCGCTCGCGCGGGGGATGCGCGACGGGCTGCGCGGAAAGGTGGGGCCGTGAAGCGTCCCGGAGTCGTGGCCGTCACGCGGCCGTATCACGGGCTGGGAAACCGCGTTCGCGTCGTGCTGTCGGCGCAGCTGCTGGCCGAACAGACCGGCCGCTCGTTCGCGTACGTGTGGCCGACGGGGCGCCCGTTCGGGGCGCGGATGGACCAGTTGTGGCACACCGATCGGCAGCGGATCTCCCGCGCCCGGTCGATCCTGCTCTCCCGCGCCCACCCGTACCGCGACGCGGGGCTCGAGTGGATCCCGGAGGCGGCCGACGACGACCTCTGGCAGATCCGCACGTCGCAGCCGCTGGCGCTTCCCGAGGGGATCGACGCGTGGCATCCCCTCCTGCGGGAGCTTCGTCCCGTGCCCGACGTGGCCGACCGGGTGCACCGGGTCTTCGACGACCATTTCCGAGGAGCTCCGTACGTCGGCGTCATGGTCCGCACGCATGCCGTGTCGCACGAGAACACGCTCCGTGAGTCTCCGATCGAGTGGTACCTCGACCGGTTGTCCGAGATCCGCCGCGAGCACGGGCCCGTGCCCTTCTTCGTCTCGGCCGATACCGTGGCGGCGCAGGAGAGGATCCAGGCGGCGTTCCCGGGCACGGTGGGCCTCGGCGACAAGGGGGCCTACAACAGTCTGGGCGCGCTGCGGCTGTCGCTCGTCGACCTGTACCTCCTCGCCAGCTCGGCGCACATCGTCGGGCCGCACTACTCGAGCTTCCCGGAGTTGGCGCTCTACCTGGCGGGTCCCGCCATCCGCTTGGAGACGTCGCGGAGTCCAGAGGACACGCGATTGCGCGCCACGGACGAGCTCACCCACGTGGAGGACCCCACCCGCCCGTCGGAAAGAAAACGCGCAAAGCCCTAGGCGATTCGCGCAAGCGTGTGGTAGATTCCGGACTCTGGGGAATAAGAGGTCGAACCTGTCCTCGGCGAGTGGGATCGCCGAACAAGGAATGACAGGCGATCTCGTTTGGGGACTGGGGAGTCTCGTCAATGGGGGAACGACGTTACACGCGCCATATCGGCGCCGTCATCGCACTTGCGTCCGTGATCGCGCTGTCTGCGTGCTCGGGAATCGCGGCGGAGGCCGGCGCCGCCGGCACCGCCAGCGGGGCGCCGACGGCTGACGGCACGCAGAACACCACGCCCGCACCGACCGAGACGGTGCCCGCTCCGAACGGCGGGTCCATCGACGAGGTCGAGAAGTCGGGCGGCAAGGTCGAGACCACCAAGGTCGGCCTGAAGGACGAGGCCGACGTCGGGGGCGACGTCACCGCGCGGATCACCAAGATCCGCTCGCTGGATGTCACCGCTCAGACGCCGGGAGAGATCTCCGGTCCGGCTGTGGCCGTCGACGTGTCGCTGACCAACGGCGGCAAGAAGCCCATCGACATCGCCACCGCGATGGTCGGGCTCACCGCCGACGGCGACGTCTTCGGTCAGCCGACGACCTCTGAGCCGTACACGCCCTTCGCCGGCGAGCTCGCCGCGGGAGACACCGCCGAGGCGACGTACGTCTTCCTTCTTCCCGAGAAGTCCCGCAAGGACTTCGTCGTGAGCATCCAATACGTGGCAGGCGCGACGATCGCGCTCTTCGCCGAAGAGAACTGAGAACAAGGATCCCCCCGATGAACATCACCGAGAAGATCTGGCGCAGCGTCGCCGTCCTCGCCGCCGCTGCCGTCGTGGCCGCTGGCGCCGTCGTCGGTGGCGGTGCCGCCGTGGCCGCCGACGGCGACCTGAGCGGCGTCGCGCCCATCGAACAGCGCAACGCCAAGACCGTCACCGCAGACGCGCTGCCCACCGTGCAGCTCGACTCCGGCATCGTCTGGACGCAGGTCATGAACGGGAACACCGTCTACGCGGGCGGCAGCTTCTCGCAGACCCGCCCGGCCGGTGCCGCTCCGGGCACCAACCTGACGGCCCGCTCGAACCTGCTGGCCTACGACGTGCGCACGGGCAACCTGCTGCCGTTCGCTCCCGACATCAAGGGTACGGTCAAGGCGCTCGCGCTCTCGCCCGACGGGCGCACGCTCTACGTCGGCGGCAGCTTCCAGAAGGTCGGCGACGCCACGCGCTTCAACGTCGCGGCGTTCGACACCGCCACCGGCCAACTCTCGAACACCTTCAAGCCGGCCATCGGCGGCTCGTTCGTCAATGCGATCGTCGCGACCGACACCGCCGTCTACTTCGGAGGCCTGATCGGCGCCGCCGGCGGCATCTCGCGACAGAACCTCGCCGCGGTGAGCGCCTCCAACGGCGCTGTCCTGGGATGGGCCCCGACCACCGACCTGCAGGTCGACTCGATGGTCCTGGCTCCCGGCGGCGGCAAGCTCATCGCCGCGGGTCGCTTCGCCAACGTCAACGGCTCGCTCCAGCGCGGACTGGCCGCCCTCGACCTCTCCAGCGGTGCGCTCCTGCCGTGGGCGGTGACCAACACGGTCAAGAACGGACGCAACGACGGGTCGGGCAACTCCGGCAAGGCGGGCATCTGGGCCATCTCCGCCGACTCGAAGAACGTCTACGGCACGGGATGGGTGTTCGCGGACACCACCACGGGCAACCTCGAGGGCCTGTTCGCCGCCGACGGTCAGACCGGCGACGTCGTGTGGATCGCGGACTGTCACGGTGACCACTACGGCGTCTTCAGCGACGGCACCAACGTCTACAGCACGGGGCACGAGCACGAGTGCACGACGGCCGGCGGTCTTCCGCAGGGTGACGGCACGCTGCGTCACGCGACCATCTACACGGCCGAGCGCAAGGGAACCCTGACTCGTTCGCCCTACGTCAACAACATCTACGCCGACTGGAGCGGGTATCCCGCACCGGCCGCCGTCAACTGGTTCCCCGAGTGGCTCACCGGCACCGCGTCCGGCATGGGCCAGGCGGGCTGGACCATCACCGGCAACGACGACTACGTCGTCTTCGGCGGCGAGTTCATCGGTGTGAACAACCAGCGGCAGCAGGGCCTCGTGCGATTCGCACGCCAGCCCGCCAGCGGCGCCAAGCAGGGGCCGCGCCTCTCCGGCGCGGACTGGGCGCCCACGAGCACCAAGTCGCTTTTCCCCGGCACGCTGTCGGTGAGCATCGGCTCCAACTGGGACCGCGACGACCGCGACCTGACCTATGAGCTGTGGGAGCAGGGCGCCAGCGCCCCGGCGGCCACCGTCACCAAGGCGTCGACGTTCTGGAACCTGCCGGGAGTCTCCCTCACGGCCACCGGTCTCACCGCCGGGACCACGCACACGTACCGCGTCGTGGTCCGTGACGGCGACGGCAACTCGGTGACGAGCTCGGAGATCACCGGCACCGTGACCAACAACCTGCCCTCGGCGTACGCCGACCAGGTGCTGGCGACGTCCCCGTCGATCTACTGGCGTTTCAACCCGTCCAGCTTCACGGCGGACTGGGCCGGCAGCCGCGACGCGGTCACGGGCACGGGTGTCACGAGCGTGAACGGCTCCGCGATTCCGGGCGAGACCGGTGCCGCGCAGTTCAACGGATCGCAGAGCGGCACGGCGGCCACGCCGACCACCGTTCCGACCACGGCGCGCTTCAGCGTCGAGCTGTGGTTCAAGGCGGCCCCGGGGAACTCGGGCAAGCTCATCGGGTACGGAAGCTCCCGCACCGGCGACTCCAGCTCCTACGACCGCCACGTCTACCTGACCGACAACGGCCGCATCGTCTTCGGTGTCTACCCGAACGCGGTCCGCACCGTGATGTCGCCGAGCAACAAGTCGTACGCCGACAACCAGTGGCACCACGTGGTCGCCACGCAGGGGACCGGCGGCATCGCCCTCTACCTCGACGGTCAGCTGAGCGCGTCCGACGCCTCGGTCACGACCGCCCAGAACTACACCGGGTACTGGCGCATCGGCGGTGACAACCTCAACGGGTGGCCGAACCAGCCGTCGAACAACCGCTACTACATGGGACAGCTCGACGAGGTCGCGGTGTACGGCGCGGCTCTCACGGCCCAGCAGGTCGCGCAGCACTACGCGGTCGGCACCGGTGCCGGCGTTCCCACCGCCTCGTTCCAGGTGAGCGGCGCCGACCTCAGCCGGTCCTTCGACGCCTCGGCGTCGACGGCGGCGAGCGGTCAGAGCATCAGCTCCTACACGTGGGACTTCGGCGACGGCACGCCGACCGCCTCCGGTGTGACGGCCACGCACACCTACGCGGCGCCGGGCACCTACACGGTCACGCTGAAGGTCACCGACAACCGCGGCCTGGTCTCGACCAAGACCGCCACCGTCACCGCCACCGCGCCGCACCAGGCGCCGACGGCGGCGATCGCCCACACCGAGAGCGGCCTCACGGCATCGTTCGACGGCTCCGGCTCGACCGCGATGGCCGGGTCCACCGTCGAGAGCTACGCGTGGGACTTCGGTGACGGCGCGACGTCGACGGCCGTCTCGCCCACGCACCGCTACGACGCAGCCGGCACCTACACGGTCTCGCTCGTCGTGACGGATGAGACCGGCGCGCACAGCGCTGCCGCGACCGCGCAGGTGACCGTGACCCACGCCGATCCGGTGGCGGCGTTCGAGGTGACCGCGACGGGCCCGTCGGTGTCGACGGATGCGAGCGGATCGTCCGCATCCGACGGTGCGACGCTCTCGTACTCGTGGAACTGGGGCGACGGAAGCGCTGCCGGCACCGGCAAGACCGCAACCCACACCTATGCACAGGCCGGCACCTACACGGTCACCCTGACGGTCACCGACAGCCTCGGCTCGACCGCGACGGTCAGTCACGACGCGCAGGTGTTCGCCGAGGTGTTCCTCGCTCGCGACACGTTCGACCGCACGGTCACCAGCGGCTGGGGTACGGCCGACGTCGGCGGCAGCTGGTCGGGCGCCACGGGCTTCTCGGTCGCCGACGGCGCCGGCAAGATCTCGGTCGGCAAGTCGCAGACTCGTCGGATCTCGCTCCCGGACCCGCAGACCAACGCGTTCGACATGTCGCTGGTCTTCTCGGCCGACAAGGTCGCCGACGGCGGGGGCATCCACTTCAACGCCATCGGACACCAGGACGCGACGGGTGAGTACCGGGCCAAGCTCCGGATCTCCGCGGCCGGTGCCGTCACCGTGAACCTGGCGACCGTCATCGGCACGACCGAGACCCTGATCGCGGCCAAGACGCTGACGGGCTACACCTACACGGCCGGCGCGAAGCTGAACGTCCGCTTCGTCGTGGAGCAGCCGACCGCATCGCGCACCGACCTCAAGGTGAAGGTGTGGCCGGTGGGCTCGAGCGAGCCGACCGACTGGACCACGACGGCCTCGAACACGGAGAACACGCTGCAGGGCGCCGGATCATTCGGCGTCGGCGCCTACGGCACCGGCACGATCACCAACGGTCCGGTCACGGTCTCGGTCGACGACCTCGTGGTCCGCGGCACGGCCGTCGCCCCGCATGCGGCACCCGTCGCCAAGATCGCCGCGATGGCCGACGGCCTGACCGCGTCGTTCGACGGCACCGAGTCGTCGGCGTCTGATGGGGCGACCATCACCGGCTACGCATGGAACTTCGGCGACGGCAAGACGTCGACGGCGTCCAAGCCCTCCCACGCGTACGATGCGGCAGGCACCTACGCGGTGACGCTCACGGTGACCGACAGCACGGGTGCCACCAGTGCACCCGTCTCGTCCAACATCGTCGTCGAGCACGCACGGCCCGTCGCGAAGCTGACGACCGCCACCGCAGGGCTCACGGTGAACGTCGACGGTGGGGACTCCACCGCCTCCGACGGGGCGACGCTCACGTACAGCTGGAACTGGGGCGACGGTTCGTCGGCCTCGACCGGTCGTACCGCATCGCACAGCTACGCCGCGTCGGGTCAATACGACGTCACCCTCACTGTCACCGACAGCCTGGGGGCGACCGCGTCGGCGACCAAGAGCGTGACGGTGTCCAACGACTCGTTCGTCGCACGAGACGACTTCGAGCGGACCGTCGCCACCGGGTGGGGAACCGCGATCGACGGCGGCGCCTGGAGCGGCACCACCGGGCTCTCGGTCGCCGACGGCGCGGGGCTGCTGACGGTCGGCAAGTCGCAGACGCGCACGGCGACGCTCTCGGACGTCTCCGCACGCGATCTCGACGCCCGTCTGACGTTCTCGACCGACAAGGTCGCCGACGGCGGCGGACTCCACCTCAACTACGCCGTTCACAAGAACGGCAGCAACGAGCTGCGGGCGAAGCTCCGGATCTCGTCGGCGGGTGTCGTCGCGGTCGGTGTCGCCAAGGTCGTCGACGGCACGGAGACGCTGATCGCCAACCGGAACCTCAGCGGTTACACCCACACCGCGGGCGCCAAGCTCAACGTGCGGTTCCAGACGTCCTCGGCCGACGGCACCACGACGCTGCGCGTCAAGGTGTGGGCAGCCGGCACCGATGAGCCCACCGCTTGGTGGGTCACCGGCACGGATACGACCGCGGCGCTGCAGGGTGCGGGCCAGATCGCGATCAGCAGCTACGTCGCAGGCACCGCCACCAACGGTCCCGTCGTCGTCTCGGTGTACGACCTCACCGCCAAGTAAGCGGCGACGCGCACGACGCATCGGCCCCCGGCAGTTCCGAAAGGAACACCGGGGGCCGATGCCGTGAGGAGCCGTGATCCCGTCGGCGAGATCCCACCCGGGCTCGGTCAAGGTCGGTGCGACCCGCCTCGGTAGGATGCAGGGCGTGAGCGAGGAGCAGCTGTTCGGTATCCGCCTGTACCCG
The DNA here is from genome assembly GCA_048594675.1 of Microbacterium sp. Taxonomy (GTDB): domain Bacteria; phylum Actinomycetota; class Actinomycetes; order Actinomycetales; family Microbacteriaceae; genus Microbacterium. The sequence goes on from JBMDWQ010000159.1 coordinate 20,152, forward strand.
GTGGCACCCAGAGCCGATGTGGATTCCGAGGCTCGCGAGATCGGCAGCGTCCACGATGGAGAGTTCCTGGTCATGGAGGACAGTGACGGGACGACGTGGGTGTGCGACCCTGCGACGGGCGATCGCTTCCCGCTCAACCGCGACCGGAGGGCCACCGAGGGGTTCCTGGAGGCTTTCGCTGACTATCTGAGCTCCGGGCCGCCCGCTCCGGCACCCGTCGTGATGACGGCGGAGCAGGCTGCGGAGCGTCTCCGTGCATTCCGGGAGGGCAGGACACGTGCTCGCACGCTCCCGTCTGGCAAGGGGCTCTCTCACCGTGCGCGGCTGAGAGAGCTCCGACGACGGCTCCAGGCCATCGACAGCGCGGCGACCGGTCCGGACTCCTGGTGGAGCGGCCGCATCGAAGAGGCCGAGAACGACCTGCTCTGAGGAGCTCAGAGTGAGGGGGAGGTCAGAGTGAGGGCGCTTCGCGTCGCCTCAGGGCCGCACACGTTCCCTAGCGCGTCGCCGTCCGGCGATGCGGTGCGACCCACCCGATCGCACGTTCCACGCCGCGGGTGAGGGGACGCGGAGCGCGGAACAACCAGCACACCGGCATCCGTTCCTTTGCGAAGGCGAGGAGGGTTCCCACCGCGAGGGCCGCGAGCAGGTTGATCGCGGCGATGAGCAGGGGAGGAAGGACGCCCAGCAGGGCCTCGGAGATCACGGCCATGACCGGGAAGTGACTCACGTAGTACACGAGCGAGGAGCGCCCGGCGAAGCGCAGCGCCCCGAGCCGTCGTCGTCCTCGTTCGAGGGAGCCGTACAGGGCGGCGAGGAAGAGACTCCCGGCCAGGCTGAACGGCGCCCCCCACACGGCGTACTGCAGCGGATCGGTCCATAGCGCCGCGGCGACGCCGAACCCGGCGGCCGCCACGGCCAGCGGGCCGGCCACGCGCCACCGCGTCATCGTGTCGAGGACCCCGCGATGCCGAGTCAGCCAGGCGCCGGCGAAGAAGAACACCGCGAAGTAGGCCATCCGCTGCTCCGTCGTGCCGTAGGGCAGCACGAGGCCGAGGATGGCGGCGGTCGCCACCGGCACCCATCCCGGCAGCCGCCGGAAAGCCGGAGCGACGAGGTAGTACACGCCGATAAAGAAGAGGAACCACAGGTACGACGTGGCGTACCACGCGCGCCAGTGCCACCAGGGCATGCCCTCGATGTCGAGGAACGTCGCCTTCGCGATCAGCACCCACACGACGTAGGGCCACAGGATCATCGCGAACTTGCCCGCATAGTAGGTCGGCAGCGGTTTGCTCAGAGACTTGGCGAGGAGCATCCCCGACAGGAGCATGAGCGTCGGCATGCGGAACGGCAGGAAGAAGGCGTTGACGGCGCGGATGGCTTCGGGCATCTCCGCGCCGTACATCTCCGGCACAGCGCTGGCGTGCCAGAGCAGAAGGAGCAGGATCGCCGTTCCGCGGACCGAGTCCATCCAGTGGATGCGCCCTCCCGCCGGAACGGCCGTGGATCGTTCAGCCGGTGCCATGGCGTCCCCCTTGCCCCTCACTTCTTGCGGTTCAGCATCAGTCGCGCGAACCAGACGAGGGTCGCCGCGTCGTTCCGGAACAGCGGGAACACGAGGAAGAACGCCGCGGCCAACAGGCCCGCCACTCCTCCGATGCCGAGCTGGGCAACGGGCGCGAGGCCACCCGCCGCGAACACCCCCGCTCCCGCGGCGGCGAAGGCGGCGGCCAGGCACACGGCGAGGATCCGCGCGGCACCCGCGTAGAGCTCCCGCACCGGCATGGGGGTCAACCGCGACAGCCACCACAGGGAGATCGGCCACGACAACGCGGGGGCGATCGCAAAGCCTGCCGCCACCCCCACGACGCCGAAGAACGAACCGGTCACGAGGCAGACGACCTTGATCGCCAGACTCACCATCGTGTAGCGGAACAGTTGTGCGGTGAGGCCGCGCGACACATACACCCAGTACCCGATCATCGAGATGTTCGAGAGCATCGCGGCGATCGCGAAGAGGCAGAGGATGGGGGCCGCGTCGAGCCAGCGGGGCCCGAGCATGACCGCCACGACGGGCGTCGAGAGCGCGGCCAGGACGGCCAGGACGATGCCGATGCCGTAGCCGAGCGCCAGCTGCCCGGCCACGACGTAACGCTCGAAGCGCGGCTGATCCCCCTGCACCCGGGCGAACACGGGCTGGGCGACGCTGTTGATGGGCGCCCGGACTTGGTTCAGCGGCGTCATGACCAGCTGGAACGCGCGGTTGTAGAGGCCCAGCGCGCCCGTGCCGAAGCGGGCGCCGACTAGGACGGTGTCCAACTGCGAGCCCGCGTACATGAGGAGGTTGGTGGCCACGAGGTTCCACCCGAACCCGATGAAGTCGCGGATGCTCTCGGTACGGTCGGGAAGCCGCGGCCACCAGCGGGCGAGCGCCACGGCCCCGGCCATCCCCACGGCGGCGACGACGAGCTGCTGGAGCACCAGTGCCCAGTAGCCGAGGCCACCGAGGGCGGCGGGGATGGCGAGCCCCAGGCCGATCACGGCGGCGGCGATGTCGACGACCGCGATCGCTTTGAACCGCAGGGCGCGCAGCAGGCTCGCGCGGTGCTGTGTGGCCAGCCCGTTGAGGATGAACAGCAGCGACAGACACTGCACCATCGCCTGGATCTGCGGCAGGCCGGTGATCCACGTCGCCGGCCACGACACGAAAAAGACGATGATGCACAGGGTGGCCCCGATGGCCGCGTTGAGCCAGAAGAGGTTGTCGCGCTGTCCGCGGCTGAGGGTCGGCGCTTGGATCGAGGCGGCGGTCAGGCCGAAGTCGCGGAAGATCTCGCCGGCGCCCACGATGACGAGCACGATCGCGAGCAGGCCGTAGTCGTTCGGCGTGAGCAGGCGTGACAGGATCGCGACGGAGGCGAGCTGCAGGACGATCTTGACGCCCTGCGCGCCCAGCGTGAAGAACATGCCCCGCGCAGCGGACTGCGCGAGAGTGCCGCTCATCGCCGGGCCTTGAGCGCGGTCCGCACGCGGCGGAAGGTGCCGCGTGCGGTGCGGATCGCCGTGCGGGGAGCCGAGAGCGACAGCCGCAGGAGCCCGTAACCGCGGTAGCGCGGCGCCGGACGCCCGGCGAGGCGGGAACCCAGCAGCCGTGCGAACAGGAACGTGCGCCGGCTCGCCTGCAGCGGCTGGGCCGACACGAGAGCACCCGGGTCGAGAGGCTTCAGCTGCAGGAACCCGGCCTCCTCGGCCGCGAGGACCGCGGCCAGTCCCCGGGGCGTACGGGCGATGAGGGCGCTCTGCCCGACTCCCTCGTCGAAGACCGGGTAGCCGCGTTCGTCGGTGTCCCACGAGTCGGCCGCGACGACGTCGGCGGATTCGCCGATGCCGTCGGGGCAGATCTTGCACCGCCACTGCGTCGCGGGACCGAGGGTGGAGCCCCAGGAGTTCTCGTAGTCCGTGCTCACCTCTCCGCCCTCGAAGGCGGCGACGAAGCGTCCCGGCCATCCGTCGCCGCGATAGCGCAGCGAGGTGACGGCGTCGATCTCGGGGCCGCCGAGGTCGCGGACGAGCTTCTCGGTCGCGGACTGGTTCGGCGTGCCGGCGCAGAAGAAGGAGAGCAGAAGGGGAGCGTCGTCGGTGAGTCGGGCCGCGCGCAGGGCGCTCACTTCGCACGGCTTGCCGGTGACCGCGGTGGGTGCCTGCAGGATGGCGGGGTCGCCCGCCACGGCGACCGGCGCGTACCGCGATCCCGCCGAGGCGAGGGCCTGCGCCTTGGTCGTGATCGTCACCGGCACCGTGCGCGACGGCGCCGCCGAGGAGGCCGCCGCCGAGACGATGCGAGCGTCGACGTCGCGACTGACCAGCCACTGATGGAGCGCCGTCACCGCACCTCCGCTGGAACCACGGAAACGCGCCTCTTCGTCGGTCGCCCACGCGACCCACATGCCGAAGTACGAGCCCAACAGGGGGTGGCGTTGCGCGCCCTCCGGGCGCTGCGCGTCCATCCGCCGGCCCGGGCAGGCGCGGTCGAAGATCGCGGTGGCGCCGTCGAGCTCGGCGGGAGCGGCGGCTTCGACCGGGCGGAGATACCCCGTCGCATCCGACATCTCCAGTCCACGGTCCAGCAGGGTGCACATGCCGCAGCCGGAACAGGCATCCGCCGCGACGACGGAGCGAACGCGGTCGCGCAGCGCGCTCACAGCAGGGCTCGCAGATCGGTCTCGATCGCCGTGATCGCCTCGCGGCCACGATCCCGGGCGGCCTCGGCGTCCGCCGTGATCGAGGGGCCGGTCGCTGTCGCCACCACCTGGGCGGCGAGGGCATCGGGTTCTCCGAGCGCGTGGACGTGCGGCCACCCGATCTCGTCGAAGAGCGGCTTGAACTTGCGCGAGTACGAGATCGCGATGGCGGGCGTTCCCGTCGACACCGCGTTGAGGCACGCGTGCATGCGAGACCCGATCACCAGGGCGGAGCCGGCGATCGTCTCGCGGACGTCGTCGAGGTCGGTCGGAACGTGGAGGTCGATGCGTCCGCCGTACTCGTCCGCCAGCATTCGCGACACCGGCACGTCGTTGTCGTGGTCGGCCGAATCGAGGACGTGGGGGAGGAGCGTCACGCCGCGTCCGGCGTCGAGGAGACCGGCGATCGTCGCCCGGACGAACCGCTGGTACCGCTCGCTGTCGACGTGACTGTTGGGCTTCCACAGCAGTCCGGACACGTTCAGCAGGACGTCGTGCCCCGTGCGGGGCGTCGGCTGGTCGATGCCGAAGACGAGATCGCTCGCGAGCCGGTCGACCGGGCGGCCGAGCTCACGGGCGGCGGCCACGCTCGCGGGGTCACGCGCATAGACGAGCGACGAACGGCGCATGTTCCGACGCGCGGCGAGGCGTCCGGTGCGGCTTCCGAAGGGGCCGATCGTCTGAGGTGCCAGCACCGTGGGCACACCGGCTTGCTGGGCGAACTCGTACAGCATCGACATCTTCAGGTGCCGGTCGAGGCCGTAGATGTCGGCGAAGCTGTCGCCCGACCGGGTGTCCCACACGAGGTCGAAGGAACGCAGCCACGCCATCATTCCGTGTTCGCGCAGCACGCGTTCGCGGATCAGCGAGCGCTTGCGGCCGAAGCGGAGCTGGTCGGGCCGGTGCCCGAAGTCGACGAACTCGACCTCCACATCGGGCCAGACACGGCGCAACAGGTCGCGAGAACCCCGCGCCAGCGCCCGTACCCCCAGATTCGTCGACGCTTCACTCGCCCATAGAACAACTGCCCGCACTGATGGCCTCCCCCTGGCTCGGTGCATGGTGAGGTCCCATTCTACGGTTCAATTCCCTGCGCCGCATCGCTACGATGCCTAGAGCGATCCTCATGCCGGGGAAGGGGGGCGATGGTGGGCGATCCGCTTCGCCTGCTGGCGCTGCTCCTCATCGGACTCAACGTCCTGCTGGCCCTATGGCTGCTGTTCCGCCGCGACGCGCGATGGGCCGTCGTGCTGTGGACGATAGCGCTGTTCTTCGCGCCGGTCTACGTCAACGTCTCGTTGCAAGGGATCGCCCTGACGGTGCTCGATGTCGTGACGATCGTCGCGATCGTCGGGTGCTGGCCCTCGGTGCGGCTGCGCTGGTCGGTCGTGGACACCCTCGCCGTCGCCGCGTTCGGGGCGATCGTCGTCGGGCTGCTGTTCGGCGGCGTCTGGGGGCATGTGCAGTACACGGTCTTCTCGTGGCTCCTCCCGTACATCTGGGGGCGGATCGCGATCGCCGCGGCCGGCTCCGACTTCGTGGTCTCGTGCATCGCGGTCATCGCCGTCGTGGCGGCCTCCCTGGCGATCGTCGAGTTCGCCACCGGGGTCAACATCTTCGTTCTCATCCCCGGCGTCCAGGGCGCGATGTGGACCAACCTCCAATACCGCGGCGGCCTGTTGCGGGCGGAAGGCGCGTTCGGGCACTCCATCTCCCTCGGCTCCAGCCTCGCCATCTCGAGCGCGTTCGTCTTGGTCACGACCTGGCGATGGTGGTGGAAGGCCGGCGCCCTGGCGATCGTCACGACGGCGATCGTGATGACCCTCAGCCGCATCGGGCTCGTGGGACTCCTGCTGGTGATCGCCCTCTCGGTGGTGTTCCTCGGGCGCTACATCCGCATCGGACAGCGGGTCGCGGCCGTGGGACTGTCGCTGGTGGCCCTCGTCGCGGCGGTGCCCTTCATCTCCACCGTGTTCGACGACGCCGGCGACGAGGCGGCCGGGAGCGCGGAGTATCGTGCCGACCTGCTGCCGCTCGTCGGCGACATGAATGCGATCGGCGTCTCCGACGCGCGACGCGTGGACGCCACGGGTGTCGACTACTTCGGCGGATTCCAGTCCATCGACAGTGCCCTCATCCTCACGGGTCTGCGGCACGGCTTCGTGCCCCTCGCGATCCTGGTGCTGATGCTCGCGGTGTGCGTGTGGGTCGTCGTGACCGGTCGCGGGAGCCCCGCCGCCGTTGCGATCGTCAGCCAGATCCCGGCGCTGGCGACGGTCGCCCTGATCACCCAGTACGCCCCGTTCCTCTGGTTCGTCGCGGGAATCGCGGTCTCCTCTTATAGTCTGGCCTGGCGTCGGGACGGTGCCCATGGGGAGGCCCCCGTCCTGGATGACGCGCGACACACACTGCTCAAGGGGGCAACATGAGCACCACGCAATCGGCGGCGACACGGCTGCCGTCCGTGTTCCTGCAACTGTGGTGGGTGGTCGTCGTCGCCGGGCTCGTGGGCGGCCTCGCTGCGTTCGGCTACAGCTCCACGCTGACCCCGGTCTTCCACTCGACCGCATCGATCTACTTCTCGATGCGCACCGCCTCCAGCGGCTCCGACATCAACCAGGGGTCTGCCTACACGCAGAACCAGATGCTCTCCTTCGCGCAGCTGGCCACCTCGGCGACCGTGCTCGACGAGGTGCGCGACGACCTCGCGGCCACCCGCCCCGATCTGACCCTCACGGATCTCCGCCGCATGACGAAGGTCGAGATCCCGCAGAACACCGTCGTTCTGGAGATCACCACCGCGTCCGCCAACCCCGAGTTCGCCGCCGAGGTGGGCAACTCCATCGCCGACAACCTCACGCAGGCCGTGTACACGATCGCGCCGAAGGACGACAAGGGCGAGTCGACCGTCGTCGCCCGCGTGATCGATCCCGCCGTGCCCGCGACCGTCCAATCCTCGCCGAACAAGTCACAGAACGCGGTCATCGGCGTGCTGATCGGGGCTCTGCTTGCCGCCCTCGCCCTGAGCGCGTGGGCGCTGCTGGACACCCGCGTGCGCTCGCGCAACGCTCTCGCCGAGGTCACCGACCTGCCGGTGCTGGGGGCGGTGCCGCGGCAGAAGGGCAAGCCCGGCGGTCCCGTCGTTCTGACCAAGCCCAACGGCCATGGAGCGGAGGCCTATCGGCAGGTCCGCTCAGCGTTGAAGTTCTCCGCCGTCGAGCATCGCATCGGCGCGATCGCCGTCACCTCCTCCGTCGCCGGAGAGGGTAAGACGACCACCGCGGTCAACCTGGCGCTCGCCTACGTCGAGTCCGGCCAACGGGTGCTCCTCATCGATGCAGACCTGCGTCGCCCCACCGTGGCGACCACACTCGGGCTCGAGAACGCGGTGGGACTCACGTCGGTGCTCGTCGAGGCCGTCGAAGCCGAGGACGCGATCATCGAGAGTGCCGGGGGCCTCGCGGTGCTCACGGCGGGGGAGCAAGCCCCCAACCCCGCTGAGCTGCTCGCGTCGAATCGGATGCGTCTGCTCGTGGAGGCGTTGCGCCCCTCCTACGACCTCGTCGTCATCGACACGGCTCCCGTGCTGTCGGTCTCGGACGCCACCGTCATCTCGCAGTACGTCGACGCCACGATCGCGATCATCAACACGCGGAAGACCGCAAAGACCCAGGTGGAACGCTGTATCGCGGCACTCACCGGTGTGCGTGCGAACCTGGCCGGCTTCGTCCTGAACAACGTCGCCGAGGCGCGACGCGATCGGTATTACTACCTCTCCGAGAACTGATCCGAGGGCGGATTGGAGCCGGCGTCGCGACGGCGCAGCTCCATGCGCTCGCATGAGAGTGCTCTCACACCCGTGCGTATCGGTTGACGGCGGTGGTAGCTTTCTCGCACCCGCTATGCGTTCCCCCCAGCCCGACCCGCGGTTGCCTGGAGACCCTCATATGTCGTCGTCGCCTGCCCCTCGTCGCTTCACCCTCATCGCCATCGCCCTCGCGGCGCTCGTGGCGCCGTTGTTGACGACCACGCCTTCCGTGGCCGCCGACGACACGCTCGCCCGCGACTCCATGAGCCGCACGGTCGCCTCGGGATGGGGTGCCTCCCTCGACGGCGGGCGCTACGCCGTGGTGCCCACGCGCGCCGGTGCCGTCTCTCGCGGCACGGCGACGCTCACCGTCGCCGGGGCCGGTCGCTCCGCGCGGGCCTTGCTCCCCTCGGTGGCCACCGCTGCGAACGTCGTCAGCAGGATCGACGTACGGCTGCCGCGTCTGCCGAAGTCGGGATCGACCGTCTACGCGTCGCATCTGGTCCGCGCCACCTCCACGTCGGGGTACGCCGCGCGAGTGATCGTGCGCTCCAACGGTCGGGCCGATCTGGAGATCGCCCGTTCGGCGGGCATGTCGTTCACGACGCTCGCACGCACGGCGCTCCCGTTCCGAGTGAAGGCGGGTGAGTCGGTCCGGATCCGCGCCGCCGTCAGTGGTGCCGGCCGCACCGTGACCGTGTCGGCCAGCGCGTGGCGCGCCAGTGCCACCCAGCCGGCCACGTGGATGCTGCGCACGGCAGACACCTCGGCGTCGCGCGTGCGTACCGCGGGGTCCGTGGGAGCGTTCGTCTACGCGTCGGGTGCCGGCGCCGTGATGCCGGTGTCGTTCGACAACCTCAGCAGCCGCCGCACCAGCGCCGCCCCGGCTCCCTCGCCCGTTCCGACCCCGAAGCCCACCCCGAAGCCGACCGCCACCGCGACTCCGAAGCCCACCCCCAAGCCCACCGCCACCGCGACGCCGAAGCCGACTCCCACGCCGACGGCGACCGCGGAGCCGTCGCCCACCGGGCAGGGCGCCGTGCGCGTGGACTATCCGGGCAAGCGCGGCGATGTCGGCGCTGCGGCTCCCGGCACGCTCGCCTACCCCGTCCCCGCGGGGGCGATCTTCGTCGCACCGAGCGGCAAGGACTCGGCCCCCGGCACGAAGAGCCAGCCGGTCAAGACCATCGAGCGCGCCGTCGAGCTGGCCAAGAACTACGGCACGGTGGTGCTGCGCAAGGGGACCTACCACCAGTCGGTGTTCGTGATCCCCCGCACCGGCATCACGATCCAGCCCTACCCGAACGAGGAGGTCTGGCTCGACGGTGCCGAGGTCGTCAGCGGCTGGCAGCAGTCCGGATCGGTCTGGGTCAAGAGCGGGTGGACCACCTTCTTCGACTCCAGCCCGACCTACGCCAAGGGCAAGCCCGACGGCACACAGCCCGGCTGGCAGTGGCTCGATCCCAAGAAGCCGATGGCCGCGCACCCCGACCAGATCTGGATCGACGGCAAGCCGCTCACCCAGGTGGGCTCGCGCTCCGCGGTCACCGCGGGAACCTTCTACGTCGATCGCTCCGGCAAGGCCCTCGTCATCGGGTCCAACCCCAGCGGCAAGAAGGTCGAGGCGAGCACCCTGTCCAAGGCACTCACCATTCGCGCGACCGACGCCGAGATCCGCGGCATCGGAATCCGTCGATACGCCACGAGTGTGCCCGAGATGGGAACCGTCACCGCCGACCAGCCCCGCATCACGCTGACCGACGTGACGATTCGCGACAACGCGACCACCGGCTTCTACACGTGGGCCTCGAACGTCACCCTCACGCGGGTGACCGTCGCGAACAACGGCCTCCTGGGTGCCGGCGCCTCGCAGTCCGACGGTCTCACGGTGAAGGGCATGCTGTCCGTCAACAACAACTCGCAGGGCTTCAACCGGGCGCCGGTCTCCGGAGCGCTCAAGGTGACCCGAGCCCGCGGGATCCAGGTGACCGACAGCTCGTTCATCGACAACAAGGGACAGGGGCCCTGGTTCGACGAGTCCGTCTACGATCTGACGTTCACCGACAACGACGTCTCCGGCAACACCGGATACGGACTGGTCGTGGAGTTGTCCGACAAGGCCGTGATCGCGAACAACCTCGTCGCAGGTTCGGGCAAGGCGGGCATCCTCATCGCCAACTCCGGCAATGCGGCGGTGTGGAACAACACGCTGTCCGACAACGCCAGCGGGAGCGTCTACATCACGCAGGACGAGCGTCGCGCATCGAACGCCAGCCTGCCCGGGCACGATCCGCGCCGCCCCAACCCCGACCCGACCGTGCCGTGGACGGTGCGCAACGTCGTCGTCAGCAACAACGTCATCTCCGAGGCTCAGGGAGACTGCGTCGTGTGCGTCAACGACTGGTCGCGGGAGTTCACGGGAGCCAAGATGGTCACCGAGAGCGGCGGCAATGTGTACCACCGCTCCCGCGCCTCCGACACGAGCAACTTCGCGCAGTGGGCGCAGGCCGGTAACGGCAACCAGCGCCACGCCTCCTTCTCGGCGTACGTCTCAGCGACCGGTCGCGACAAGACCTCGCGCGCGGTCGACGGCGCCGCGGTGCTGTCCTCCGATCTGAAGCTGCTGTCGACGATGCGCTCGGCCCAGAGCTCGAACGCTTCGCCGGTGCCCGCTGCCGTCGCCGCGAAGAGTGCACTGACCGCGGGAGCCAAGGTCATCGGAGCGCAGAGCCGCTGATCGCGCGTGACCGAGGGAGCGGGCCGCGCTCTCCCGGTCTGCGCCGTCAGCGACCGAGAACGACGATGACGGTTGTCCCCGCGGGGCGTGCGCGGTGTCGTCAGCGAGCGGATCCCGCCGACCGCATCGCGTCGCTGACCGCGCGGCGGTAGAGCTCCGGGGCGTGCCGTGCCTCCGCCTGTGCCCTGCTCGCCTCGAGGCGCCCCCGCAGGTCGGCCCAGGTGCGGACGATGTCCTCCAGCGCGTCGGCGATGGCAGTCGGCGCGTGCGGCGCGACCAGCGCGGCCGTCGGGTATCCCCCGGCTGCTTCTCTCAGCCCGCTGGTGTCGCTGGCGATGACGGGCCTCAGCGCGAGGATGCCCTCGACGGCCGTGTTGCCGAAGGGCTCATCGATGCGGCTCGGCACCACGAGCACATCGTGCTCGGCCAGCACCGACCACACGTCGGGGCGGAAGCCGAGGAACCGCACCGTGTCGCCGCCGAGCTCCGCGGCCCGCTCACGCAGCTCCTGTTCGTACCACTCGTAGCCGGTGAACACCGAGCCGAGCAGGGAGACGGTGGCCGGCTGGCCGCGCTCGGTGAGCAGCGAGACGGCCGACACGACGTCGTCGACGCCCTTCCGCGGCGACAGTCGCCCCATGTACAGCACACGGAGCTCGTCGATGTCCTCCCGCGGGAGCGCGGCCTCGCTGGGGCCAGCGACCCCGTTGAAGACGAGCTCCGCGCGACGGGCGGCGCGGGGGAGGGCGGCGGCGATCGTGTCGCGGCTGAACCGGCTGTTGACCAGCACGCTGGTCGCTGCGAGATGCGGAGCGTAGAGCGCCGCGTTGATGAGCCGCGATCCGGACGCCTCGGCCTCGTGCACGTGGCTGACGACGGGCACACGCCGTAGGCGCGCGATGAGCGGCCACTGCGGAATCGTGATCGTGCTGACGTAGACGGCGGCGGGACGCACCCGGCCGATGAGGCGCCAGGTCGCGCCCGCTCCGCGCAGGGTGTTGCGGATCAGCGTCGGCCATCCCCGGGGACGCAGGAGAGCCTTGCGGAGCACGAGCATCGGGAGGATCACCACCTCGGCGCCGGCACCGCGGAGGTGTTCGACGAGCGGCCCGTGCTCGGGCAGGGCGACCACGGCGCGCGCGCCGGAGTCCACGATCCCTCGCGCGCTCTCCAGCAGCATGCGGTCGGAGCCGAAGAGCTCCGCTCCCGGGTGGGCCAGCAGGTAGGTCTCGCGTGCGGGTGTCTCAGATCGTGCCACCATCGGTCCATTCTCTCTTCCGGTGTGTCCGTCGCGCCGCTCCTGTGCCGAGTAAGGTGGGAGCCACGCTCGTCCTCACAGCTCTGCACGCGGAAATCGGGGGAAACCACGTGGAGAAACGCCTCTTGTTCGTCTGCGCCGCGAACGTCTGCCGGTCGCCGCTCATGCAGTTCGAGTTCTCCGGTCTCGTGGCCGCCGACGGCGGGTCAGGCGAGTGGAGGCTGCAGAGCGCCGGTGCGCACGTCGCCGGCAGCCTGCCGGTGTGCTCCGTCGTCGACGAGATCCTCGTGCGCGACGGCGTGGCGCACGACGACGTGGCTGCCCATCGTTCCCGACAGATCGACGCCGACCTGATCGAGGACGCCGACCTCGTCATCACGGCCTCGTTGGCCGAGCGCGCCGTCGTCGCCCGGCTGGTGCCGACGGCGCGGGAGCGGACATTCACCCTGCGCGAGGCGAACGTGCTGTCCGCCGACGTCACGGGTGCAGCGAGCCTCGACGAGGTGGCGGTCGAGCTCAACAAGCGACGTGCCTATGGACTGTTGCCGACGGCGCGCACGGGGTGGTCGTTCGGCCGGCCGCACCCGCTCGACATTCCCGACGACCATGGATCGCGCGCACCGAAGCACGCCGGCACCTTGTCGGCCGCCCGCGCCTACATCCGCACCTTCCACACGCAGCTCTCCCGCGCACTCGCCGAGGCCTGACTCCGCGACGGGGACGCTCCGGGGTCTCGCGCCGCCCGCGGAACGCGGGGCTCACGATCGACGGCGTGCGCGTCGGGCGGTGCGGTGGACGGACGTTCCCGCCGACAGGCGATGGGCCAGAGCCTCGTACTCGTCGGCCACGGTCTCCCAGCGGAACGACTCCTCCGCACGCGCGCGCATCTCGCGTCCGCGCGTCGTCACCGCTGCGGGGTCCTTCTTCACCTCGTCGAAACGATCCCGAGCGCCGTCGGCGTCGCCGAAGAACCAGGCGTTGCCGTCGAGGGTCTCGCGGTTGAAGCCGACGTCGTAAGCGATCACCGCGGTTCCGGCCCCCATCGCCCGGAGCAGAGACGGGTTGGTTCCCCCGACCGAGTGCCCGTGCACGTAGGTGTGCGCGTGGAAGTAGAGGGCATCGAGCAGGTCCTGATCGTACACGCCGCCGAGGAGCCGAATGCGGTCGTCCCCCTCGGCGGCGGCGGCGATCCGCTGCGTGTACTCCGCGCTGTACGGAGCGGATCCGACGACCACGAGAGGCATGCTCGCCCCGCTCGCCCGATAGCCCTCGACGATCTCGAGCACGTGGTTCTCGGGCTCGAAGCGCGCGACGACCAGGTGGTAGCCGTCGGGCTCCAGGCCGCGCTCGCGCACGCCCCCTTCCGGGGCGGAGGTGAGGATCGGAGCGCCGTAGCGGATGAGCTCGGTGGGAACCGAGAACTCCGCGTCGTAATAGTCGGAGATGCCCGGGGCGTCGGCGATCAGCGCGTCGGCCCACCGCACACCGAACTCCTCCGCCCAGCGGTAGTAGGCCTTGCCGCGCCGACCCCACTTCGAGCGCTTCCACTCCAGTCCGTCCATGTGCAGCGCGATCGGAATGCGCCGCGCGCGCAGGAACGGCAGGAAGGGCGAGTTGGCGGCGTTGAAGACGAAAGCGGCGTCGGGGCGGCGGCGCAGCAGCGCGTGTCCCACGGAGAGGCCCGTGTGGCTGAGGGTCTCCAGCTGCTTGACCGGGAGCGCGGCCAGATGCACGACGCGCATGCCGAGGAACTCGCGCTCCTTGTGGTCGGATCCGCGTGTGTAGACCGTGACGCGGTGTCCGCGTTCGGCCAGACGGCGCCCGACTTCCTCGACGGCGGTCTCGAAGCCGCCGTAGGCCGCCGGGACCCCCCGGGTGCCGATCATTGCGATCGAGAGCGAGCGCACCGGTCGCTCGGTGGCGTCGTTGTCGGACGTCACCGGCGCCGGGCTCGCCGGCGAGGGGTTCAGTACGCCCCCTCGGGCTTGATCATCACTTTCGCCGTTCGCCACATCAGCACGATATCGCTGAGCACCGACCAGTTCTCCACGTAGCGCAGGTCGAGCCGGACGCTCTCCTCCCAGGAGAGGTCGCTGCGGCCGCCCACCTGCCATGGTCCCGTGATGCCCGGCTTGATGTAGAGGCGACGGAAGACCGTGCCGTTGTAGGCCGTGACCTCCGCCGGAAGCGGCGGGCGCGGGCCGACGACGCTCATGTCGCCGCGCAGCACGTTGAGGAACTGCGGAACCTCGTCGAGCGAGTACTTGCGGAGGATGCGACCGATGCGGGTGACGCGCGGGTCGTCCTTCATCTTGAACAGCGGACCGGCGCCCTCGTTCGCCTCGAGAAGCTTGGCGAGCTCTGCCTCGGCGTTGATGCGCATCGAGCGGAACTTGACCATCTTGAACGTGCGACCGTCGCGGCCGACGCGTTCCTGGTGGAAGAACACCGGGCCCGGGTCGTCGATCTTGATGGCGAGTGCGATCAGGGCCATGAACGGCGAGAACAGCAGCAGGAACGCTGCCGACGCCACGACGTCCAGACCGCGCTTGATCAGGTAGGCCCCGCCCTCGAACGTTGGGATGCGCACGTGGATGAGGGGCATCCCCTCCACCGGACGCAGCGACATGCGGGGCCCGGCGACGTCGGCGATCCGGCTCGAGAGCACGAGTTCTGCAGCCGTGCCTTCGAGCTCCCACGCGAGCCGCTTGATGTAGGTCGGGTCGCCCGCGGGTTGTCCGGCCACCATGATCGTGTCGGCGTTCAGCTCGGCCGCAGCGCGGGGTGCCGCGTCGTCGCCCGAGACCACCGGATAGCTCTCCGTCCCCACGGAGAGGCTCCCGATCTGATCGTCGAGCACGACGGTGCCCACCACGTTGTAACCGAGTCGACCCTCGTCGCCGAGAGTACGGATGGCGTACTCCACGTCGTCGCGGGTTCCCACCACGACCGTGCGCGACGAGTAGCGGCCCAGCGCGCGCTGGGCGACGAGCCAGCGGCGCGCGACCCACCGCGAGACCAGCAGCGCGAGTGCACCTGCCGGCAGCGCGAAGAACAGCTGCGTGCGGATGCCCTGCCACTCGAAGGCCACGTAGACGATCGCCAGAGCACCAAAGGCGAGCCCGGTCGCATGGAGCACACGGGTGTACTCCGTCGCGCCGCTTCCCATGATCGCCGGCTCGCGGGTGTTGAGCAGCCCCAGCGCGATCGCCCATACGATCGCCGTGCTCAACGGCACCCGCAGCAGGAGCCACGGGTCGGCCGCGAGGACCTGCGGAGAGGTCGCCAACAGTGAGAGCACCGATGCGAGCACGCACGACAGCAGCACGATCGTGCTGTCGGTCACGCGCAAGCGGGTGCGGAAGCGGCGCTCCCACTGTTGGCGGCTCACGATCGCTGCGGAGGCACGCGGAGCGACCGACGCGCTGGTGCGCGCCGTGCCCAGAGACGTGAACCTCGGCAGATGCAGTGCCGGTACGACCTCGTCGACCGCGCTCACTGCGCTTCCCCCACAGCAATCAATTGCGTCAGCATTGTGCCCCCCAGCAACATGCGACATGCAGACACGCGATGGCGCCTACATCATCCCCCAGATGAACGCTGTGGTCCCCCCGGACCACGTGACAACCCCAGCTGTCACGCCGCGTTCACCCTCACTCTAGCGCTCGTTCGAGGATCCGCAAACACCACCGCGCATTTTTCACGGTGTCGTGCGCACCCCGCGCGTCAGGCCGGCGCGTCGAGGTAGCGGCGGAGGCTCTCCGCCGCGTCGCGGACGACGAAGCCGGTCGCCTCGAGGCGCGAGAGGTCGAGCACGCTGTTGCGCGGGCGGGGGGCGACGGGGCCGGTGGCCGCCGCGAAGTACTCCTCCGTGCTCACGTCGGTCACGCGGGCGGGGTCGCCTCCGACGGCGGCGAAGACCGCGCGGGCGACGTCGGCCCACGAGCCGGCCTCTCCGCCGCCGGTCAGGTGGTACGTGCCGAACGGCGCGCCGGTGTCCAGCAGGTGGAGGATGCCCCGCGCGATGTCCTCGGTGAAGGTGAGGCGTCCGATCTGGTCGGACACCACCGTCGGAGAGACCCCGCGTTCGGACAGCGCGGCCATCGTCCGTACGAAGTTCCGCCCCTCGCCGATCACCCACGACGTGCGCACGACGTAATGCCGTGGCACCGTGCCGACGACCGCATCGCCGGCCGCTTTGGTCTGGCCGTACACGCCGAGCGGACTGACCGGGTCGTCCTCCGTGTAGGGGCGGTCCGCCGTGCCGTCGAACACGTAGTCGCTCGAGACGTGCACGAGGGTGATGCCGTTCTCGCGCGCCACCGAGGCCAGCGCCGCGACGCCGGTGACGTTCGCCGCCCACGCGTCGCGGCGGCCTTCCGGCGTCTCGGCCGTGTCGACGGCGGTGTAGGCCGCGGCGTTGATGATGGTCGCGTAGTCGCGCCACCGCCGAGCCGACGCCAGATCGGACGTGGCGAGGTCGAGGTCGGCGCGCGAGGCGAACTCGACCTCGCCGCGACCTGCCAGGGCCGTGCGCAGCGCCCGACCGAGCTGTCCGTCGGCGCCGACCACGAGCACACGTCGCGGGGGCACGGGGACGGCCTCTGCGAGCACGGGGTGGGCGCGGTCCTTGTCGGAGATCTCGACCTCGGTGAGAGGGATCGGCCACGCGATCGCCAGCGCCGGATCGCCCAGGTTGACGAACGAGTAGGACGCATCCGCCGACCAGTGGTCGTTGACGAGGTAGGTGTACGCGGTGTCGGGCTCGAGCGTCTGGTACGAGTTCCCGACGCCGCGCGGCACGAAGATCGCCACGGAGGGATCCAGCTCCGCCGTGAACACGCGTCCGAAACCGGGGCCTTCGCGCAGGTCCACCCAGGCGCCGAAGATCCGGCCGGTCGCGACCGAGACCCACTTGTCCCACGGCTCGGCGTGGATGCCGCGGGTCGTGCCGACGGCGTCGTTGAACGACACGTTGTTCTGCACGGGACCGAAGTCGGGAAGGCCCGCCGCGGTCATCTTCTCCCGTTGCCAGTTCTCCTTGAACCAGCCCCGATTGTCGCCGTGGACCGGGAGGTCCCAGATCGTCAGGCCGTCGATGCCGGTCTCGCGCGGGGTGAGCGGCTTGCCGTACGCCGTCACTTACTGCCCCTTGGACGCGTAGAAGGCCTCGACGCCGTCCTTGCTGGGCGCCCACCAGTCCTCGTTCGCCCGGTACCAGGCGATCGTGGCGGCGAGGCCGTCCTCGAACTTCCCGTACGAGGGTGCCCAGCCGAGCTCGGTGCGCAGCTTGGTCGAGTCGATCGCGTAGCGCAGGTCATGACCCGGACGATCGGTGACGAGGTCGTAGGCGCCGGAGTCCTGTCCCATGAGATCCAGGATGAGTTCGACGACCTCGCGGTTGTTCTTCTCCCCGTCGGCGCCGATGAGGTAGGTCTCACCGATGACGCCGCGGTCGAGGATCGTCAGGACCGCCGAGGAGTGATCGTCGGCGTGGATCCAGTCGCGCACGTTCTCGCCCGTGCCGTACAGCTTGGGGCGGATGCCGCGGATGACGTTGGTGATCTGGCGCGGGATGAACTTCTCCACGTGCTGGTGCGGCCCGTAGTTGTTGGAGCAGTTGCTGATCGTGGCCTGCACCCCGAACGAGCGCACCCAGGCGCGCACGAGGAGGTCGGAGCCGGCCTTGGTCGACGAATACGGCGACGACGGGTTGTACGGCGTCGACTCCGTGAACCGCTCGGGGTCGTCGAGCTCCAGGTCTCCGTACACCTCGTCGGTGGAGATGTGGTGGAACCGGGTCTCGTGCCGCCGTGCCGCCTCGAGGAGCGTGTAGGTCCCGATGATGTTGGTGTCCAGGAACGGGCGCGGATCGTGGAGCGAGTTGTCGTTGTGCGACTCCGCGGCGTAGTGCACGACGGCGTCGGCATCGGCGGTCAGCTCGTCCACCAGCGCGGCATCGGTGATGTCGCCGTGGACGAAGCGCAGGCGCGACTCCGGGATGCCCTCGAGCGACGCGCGATTGCCCGCATAGGTGAGGCTGTCCAGCACCGTCACGTGGTGGTCGGTGTGGGCGGCGACGTAATGGACGAAGTTGGATCCGATGAATCCGGCTCCTCCGGTGACCAGCAGTTTCGCCATCAGCGACCCCTCTCCAGTGCTTCGAGCAGATAGGTTCCGTAGCCCGACTTCACGAGCTTCTCGGCCCGCTGACGCAGCTCGTCGTCGGTGAGGAACCCCTCGCGCCAGGCGACCTCCTCCGGCACGCCGATCGACAGCCCGGTGCGTCGCTGGATCGTCCGCACGTACTCGGCGGCGTCGGTCATCTGATCGAACGTCCCGGTGTCGAGCCAGGCCGTGCCGCGCGGGAGCACCTCGACCTGCAGTTTGCCGCGTTCCAGGTAGGCGCGGTTGACGTCGGTGATCTCGTACTCGCCGCGCGCGGAGGGCTGCAGGTTCCGTGCGATCTCCACCACGTCGTTGTCGTAGAAGTAGAGGCCGGGAACCGCATAGTTGCTGCGGGGGGCCGCGGGTTTCTCCTCCAGCGAGACGGCCGTCCCTTCGCCGTCGAACTCCACGACGCCGTAGGCCTGCGGCTCGGCGACCCAGTAGGCGAAGATGGCGCCGCCGTCGATGCCCGAGAACCGCTTCAGCCGCGATCCGAGTCCCGGCCCGTAGAGCAGGTTGTCGCCGAGGACGAGAGCGACGTCGTCGTCGCCGATGAAGTCGGCTCCGATCGTGAACGCCTGGGCGAGCCCGTCGGGCGAGGGCTGCTGCGCGAACGTGAGCGAGATGCCGAACTGCGACCCGTCGCCCAGCAGTCGCTCAAAGAACGGAGCGTCGTGTGGCGTCGTGATCACGAGGATGTCGCGGATCCCCGCGAGCATCAACGTGGACAGTGGGTAGTACAGCATCGGTTTGTCGTAGACCGGGATGAGCTGTTTGGAAACGCCCATCGTGATCGGGTGTAGACGCGTGCCCGATCCCCCCGCAAGAATGATCCCCTTCATGCGCCCATCGTCGCACATGCCTTCCGAGGCACGTTGTCAAGCCCCTGGGGGTCAGAGCGGTGCGCCACCTACATTCGGGACCTCACGGATGCCGATGAGGGGGCGAAATGACCGACACGCTGGCGGCGCGCACGACGCGCACGCGGGACCGCCGCCTGCTCCCCGATGTCGGCGGCGCCCCGGAGCAGGCGCCCCGCATCGTGTGGGAGCGCGTCGACACCGATCGGTACCGTATCTCGGTCGACGGAGTCGCCCGAGGGTATGTGGAGGTGGTCGGCTCCGTGTTCGTCTCGCTCTCCGGCTGTCGCTACGACCACGCCGTCGAGGTGGCGCAGTCGCTGGACTTCGCGCGGGCGATCGCCCGGGTGGTGGACGCGTCCGCCGGGTCCGCGCTCACCCCTTGAGCCCGCTCGTGCTCACCCCCTGGATGATCTGTCGCTGACCCAGGAAGAAGAGCACGATCAGGGGCACGGTGGAGATCACGCTCGCCGTGACGATGATCTCCCAGTGCCACTCGCCGCCGAAGCCGAAGGCGTCGACGAGCGACTTGAGCCCCCGGGGGACCGTGAAGGTGGCCGAGTCGCGCAGGTAGATCAGCGCGCGCATGAGATCCGTCCAGACCGCCTGCACCTCGAAGACGAGCGTCACCGCGAGCGCCGGCTTGCACAGCGGTAGCGCGATGCTGCGGAAGATGCGCCATTGCGATGCCCCGTCCACCCGCGCGGCATCGAAGAGGTCGCGGGGCAGGCCCATCATGAACTGTCGCAGGAGGAACACGTAGAACGCGCTCGCGAAGAGGTTCTGCGCCCACAGCGGCACGAGGGTCCCGACGAACCCGAGACTGTTCCAGATCAGGAACGTGGGGATCATCGTGACCGCCCCCGGAAGCATCATCGAGGCCAAGACGAAGCCGAAGAGGACGCGGCGGCCGCGGAAGCGGAAGTAGGCGAAGCCCCAGGCGACCATCGCGCTGCTGATCGTGACGGTCACGGCGGCGAGCACCGTGACGATCAGGGTGTTCAGCAGCCACAGTCCCAGCGGCGCTTCCTGCCACACCGCGATGTAGTTGTCGAACGTGAAGGTCTGCGGCACGAGGCGGTTGTCGAAGACCTCGCCACGTGGCTTGAAGGACGCGCTGACGAGCCAGATGAAGGGATAGGCGAACACCACTCCCAGGAGCGTCAGCGCGAGTGTCACCACACCGCGCACGAGGCGACGGCGTCGCGTGGCACGCTCCGACGGCGACGCGTCGCTCCGCCGCGGCGACCCGGTCCTCTCCTCCGCTCCGCGGTCCAGGTCCCGCTCGGCGTCTCCGGGAAGAGGGCTCGTGCCCGGCGGGAGCACGCGGGTCATCGCTGGTCCTCGCTCTCGTAGTACACGAGCCGTCGGGAGACGACGACCTGCACCACGGTGACGACCATGATCACCGCGAACAGCACCCACGCCAGCGCCGACGCATAGCCCATGTGCAGGAACTCGAAGGCCTGCTGGAAGAGGTAGATCACATAGAACAACGCGGCGTCGTTCCCGTAGGTCGTGTTCCCGGCGCCGAAGAACGCCGTGTAGGCCTCGTCGAAGGTCTGCAGGCCGCCGATCGTGTTGACCACGACGATGAAGAAGAGCGCCGGGCTGATCATCGGCAGGGTGACGCTGACCGCCTGCCGCCACGGGCCCGCCCCGTCCAGACGTGCGGACTCGTAGAGCTCGGTGGGCACGTTCTGGAGCGCGGCCAGCAGGATGATGACCGAGGCGCCCACCGTCCACAGGCTCATGAGGATGAGCCCGGGCTTGACCCACGACGGATCGGTCGTCCAGGCGGGGCCGACGACACCGAACCACCCGAGGACCGTGTTGATCAGGCCGTTCTGGCCGTTGAACAGCAGCAGGAACAGGATTCCGACGGCGACGGGCGGAGTCATCTTCGGCAGGAAGAAGATCGTGCGGAACAGTCCTGCACGGCGCCCCGCCTGGTTGAGCAGGAGCGCCAGGACGAGGGAGACCACGACGTACAGCGGCACCTGCACGAGCGTGTAGAACAGGGTGTTCCCGAGCGCAAGGGCGACCTTGGGGTCCTCGAAGAGCTGCGCGTAATTGTCGAAGCCGACGAAGGAGGGATCGTTGATGACGTCGTAGTCGGTGAGTGACAGATAGGCGCTGTAGAGCAGCGGCCACGCCGTGAAGACGAGGAAGCCGATGATCCACGGCGAGAGGAAGCCGAGAGCTGACAGCGTGTGACGGCGCTGCGCTCGGGCGCGGCTGCGGCGGCGGTCGTCGGAGACCGCCGCCGGGCCGCGTGCGGCGGTGGCCGTCATCGTTGTGTCCCGAGCTTCGACCAGGCGTCGTCGAGCGCCTTCTGTGCGGTCGTCTGCGCCCGGGCGAGGGCATCGGCCGGCGAGGCCTGTCCGTTCAGGACGGAGTTGACGGCGTCCTGCATCGCGGTCGTGAACTCGGCGTCGGCGGGATTCGCCGGCAGCGAGAAGGCGTGGTCGTTCGCCTCGTACATGCTCTGCACCGCGGTGTCCCACGGTTCGCCGCCCGCGGTGATCTGGGCGCGGATCGCGTCGTCCGCCGCGGCGTTTCCGGTCAGGATCCCCGTGAAGGGCTTGTCCTCGGCCGACCGTGCGCTGATGCGGGCGTCTGCCGCGGCGGCCCAGGCGTCGGTGGAGGTCATCGCGCGTGCCCATCGGCACGCCGCGGCGGGGTTGTCGCTCCCCGCGGGGATCGCCCACGCGGATCCCGACGCGTAGGCCAGCGCCGCCCCCTGGCGGTCTCGCACGGTGTCGAAAGCGAGTGGCGCGTCGGGAGAGACATCGTTGAGCACGTTGACGTACCACTGCTCCATCGGCATCGCCCCGAGCGCTCCCGAGGCGAACTGATTGTCCTTCCCGAAGAAGTCGGCCGAGTCGCGGTAGGCCTTCACCGCGCTGAACCCACCCTGCGCGTCGTAGATCGACACGGCCCACGTGAGCGCCTCCACCACTCGCGGGTCGTCGAGCTGTGCCGTGCGACCGTCTGGCGAGATCAGGTCAGCGCCATTCGCCTTCGCCCACAGGGGCAGGAACTCGGGGAGCTTGCTGTCGATGCCGATCACGCGGAGCTTGCCCCCCTCGGTGCGGGTGAGCTTCTCGTTGGCGGCGCTCATGGCCTCCCAGTCGGAGCCGTTCACGTCGTCGAACGTCAGTCCTGCTTCGTCGAGCAGGTCGGCGTTGGCCATCGTCAGCTGGACCGAGTTGAACTCGGGGATGCCGTAGACCGCGTCGTCGAGGGTGACCTGCGCGAGGGCGGCGGGGACGTACTGGTCGGTGTCGATGCGCTCTCCCGCGATGCAGTCGGTCAGCGGGAGGATCGCGCCGCGTGCGGCGAGCGATCCGATCTGGTTGCGATTGGCGTACACGAGGTCGGGAGGTGAGCCGGCCGCGATCGCGGAGAGGAACTGCTGCAGATCCAGCTCACCCTCGGCGAGCTTCACATTCACGTCGCCGAGGGCCTTCTCCGCCAGCTCGACACGTGAGGTGGCCACCTCGTCGACGCCGGAGAATCCCATCACGTCGAGACTGCCGGTGAGCTCCCGTTGTGGGTCGAACGCGCCGGCGCTCGGGGAGGCGCCTTTTCCTGACCCGGTGCCGACGGCACAGCCGGTCACCGTGAGCGCGGCCAGGGCAAGTGCCGCCACGCCGATCCGTCGAACCCGTCCATCCATGTCTTTCCTCCTGCGCGGTAGAGCTCCTCCCGCCTGTGGCGGCCGACCCGTCACCGGCGGAGGAGGAGCACGGGCACACCCAACGACCGGAGAGCCGTTTCGCGGAGGGGATTGACGAGAGAAGCGCCTCGGGGCTATGGCGGTCGCGGAGGAGGGCCGCCTCGGGTTGGGGGGGGAGGTGCTAACCCGCGGTCGGACGACTGTCAAGCCCCTACAGTCCGTGGCGGCTGGGAGCGATGGTGCGCACGACGACGCGAACGCCCGCAGACGTGGGTGAACCCGTCCGGAGGCCCCCAATGAGATCCGAAGACCACCAGCTCTGGCTGGACCCCCTTACCGAGGACACGTGGCGACTGTGCGACCGATCCGCCTCCGCCACCGACCCCGACAGCGTCGTCGCCTATGTCGAGCAGCGACGCGACGGACGATACGAGGTGACGTGGGTCGCCCACGGCATCCGTACCGGCACGTACACGACGATGGGCGAGCTCCTCACCGATGCGGCCGAGCTCATCGACGATGGTCCGCGGCAGGCCTGGACGAAGCCTGTTCCCATTCCGCATCGTCCACCGCCCCACCGCGCCGCACGCTGGGCGACGCGATGAGGCCGGGCGACGCGATGAGGCCGGGTGAACTCTCGCTCTGGGCGCTGACCGGCCCCGACCTCACCTCCGACGACGTGCTGCCCACGCGCTCGGAAGTCGTGGTCGTGGGGGGAGGCCTCGCCGGCCTGGTCGCCGCCCTCCTGCTCTGTCGGAGAGGTCACGAGGTGACCCTCGTGGAGGCGGACGTGCTCGGCGGCCGCACCACGTCTCGCACGACGGGCAAGGTGAGCCTCCTCCAGGGCACCGTGGGAACGAACGTGCGCCGCCACGCCGGAGACGACGGGCTCGCCGCGTACCTCGACGCCAACGCGGCCGGTGCTGCCTGGCTGGGCGCCGAGCTGCGAGACGTCGCCGGGGCCTGGGAGGAGCGGACCGCGTACACCTACGCGACGACCGAGGAAGGTCGGGATGCGCTGCGCGAAGAGGCCGTGTCCATGGCGGTGGGCGGCCGCCCCGTGGCGCTGCAGGAGGGAGCCGCCGAGGATATCGGCCTGCCCTTCCCGGTGTGGGCGGCACTGCACCTCCCCGGCCAGGCGCAGCTTCACCCGGTGGTGGCCGCGGCCGCACTCGGAGAGCGAGTTCGCGCCGCTGGGGGACGTCTCGTGGACCACTGTCGGGTGCGGGCCGTGCGCGCCACCCCCACCGGCGTGCGGGTGGAGACGGAGCGGGGACGGATCCTGGCGGAGCGCGTGGTGCTGGCCACCGGTACGGCCGTGCTCGACCGCTCCCTCCTGTTCGCGCAGCTGAGTCCGCATCGTCAGGCGGTCGTCGCCTTCCGGCTTCCGCCGGGCATGCGGTCGCCATCGGGGATGTACCTCTCCGCCGATCCGGTCAGTCGATCGGTGCGCACCGCGCGCGACCGCGATGGCGCACCGGCGCTCGTCGTCGGTGGTGGAGACATCGTCACCGGCCGGAGCGGCGGCACGGGCCGGCTTCGGGACGCCATCATCGCGTGGACCGGTGAGCACTACCCCGGCGCCCATCCGATCACGTGGTGGGCGGCACAGGATTACCACCGGAGCACGGCCCTTCCCTTCGCGGGGCCCATCGCCGGGGGCAGAGGGCGGATCTTCGCGATGACCGGCTTCGCCAAGTGGGGCATGACCAACGCGCCCACCGCCGCGCTGGCCGTCGACGCCGCGCTCCACGATGAACCCGATGCCGTCCGGGAGCGCCTCCGCCGCGGTCGCGGAGGGCTGCGCGATCTGGCCGCCACGGCCGGGCTCAACCTCGAGACCGGAGCGCTGCTCGTCGGCGGCTGGGCCGCGCCCGCGTCTCCGGCGCCGCGCACGGGTTCCGCCGTCGCACGTGTCGTCCGCGATGGGGTCCGACCCGTCGCCGAGTCCACCGTCGACGGGCGCACCTGTCGGCTGTCCGCCGTCTGCACGCACCTGGGCGGCATCGTCCGCTGGAACGAGGCGGAGGAGACCTGGGACTGCCCGTTGCACGGGTCGCGGTTCGCTCCGGATGGCGCCGTCATCGAAGGGCCCGCCACGCGTCCCTTGCGGCGCCGGGAGGAGACGGCAGAGCCTCCGGCGCACGCGTGAGAATGCGCTCATGCCGCGGGGAACACTCCAGAGGGGGTATCGGGCGCAGCCGATCCGCGCGACCATGGAAGATGACCGACGCGCGGTGAGCCGCTTCACCGAGCAGATGTGCCCCCGCACAAGCCGCGGTGGACATCGTGCGTCACAGAAGGGCCCGCCATGGGCAAGTTCAGCTATCAGACCGGATCGCGCGTCGACATTGACGACCGCATCCTCGCCCACCTCCAGGTGGTCATCTCCAACAAGCTCCGCCGTGGGGAGTCGTTCGTCTTCACCTGGCGCGACGACATCAGCGTGGGGGACGGGCGCACCTCCGTGTGGCTCAACCCCAGCCTCGCCATGTCGTTCAAGTACTACGGAAGCCGCCCGCCCTCCCTCAACCGCGCGTGGGTCGAGGCCCTCGCGATCACGGCCAACGGGCCGGCGGGTCTGTACGTGGTACCCGAACCCGCGGAGGCGCCCGAGCCCGTCGTGGCCGAC
>JBMDWQ010000016.1:0-3969 GCA_048594675.1 Microbacterium sp.
CATTCCCGGCCGCGGCCGCCCACCCCCAACGGACGGGCCGGCCGCTGGGCGATATGTCGCGTCAGGAGACCTTCTTCGTCTTCTTCGAGGTCTTGGAGGCCGACTTGTAGCCGTCCTTCTTGCCCGTGACCTTGACCGTGATCGTCTTCCCCTTCTGCGACTTCGTGAGGGTGAACGTCGACTTCGTCGCCTTCGCGATGGCCTTTCCGCCCGCGTACCACTGGTAGCGAAGGGTCGCTCCCCGCGTCCACGTTCCGGGCTTCGCGGTGAGCTTCTTGCCGACCTGGAGGGTGCCGGAGATCTTCGGAACCGACGTCTTGAGCGTCTGGATCTTCGGCGCCACGTCGAGGTTGGTGTTGATGCCACCGGTGTTCTTCGGCGCCTTCACCGTGACGCGGGTCGCCGACTCGGCGTCCGGCTTGTCCTTGTACCACTTCTCCCACACGACCGATGCTGCCGCCGTCGGGGCGGGCGTGGCCGGGGTCAGCGAGCGAGCGCCCGCGGGAAGCACCGGAGCGGCGGCGCTCCCCGATCCCGCACCGCCTCCCGCACGGTAGAACTGCACCGCGTATTTGCCGCTCTGCAGGCCCTTGATCGTGTAGGAGCCGGACTTCGCCGCCAGAGCCCAGCCGCTGTACTCCCACTCACCGTCCGAGGCCAGGCGGTACGCGTACACGTACGCGACACCCTTCTTCGCGGCCGACCCCGAGACCGTCCCGGAGATCGATCCGCCGGGCTTGAGGGAGAAATCGACGTTCGTCCGCGTCGCGCCGGTCTTGAGCGCGATCTTCGTCGCGGTCTTCCAGTCCGACTTCCCCTTGTACCACTGCCCGGCAGCGGTGCCGTCGTTCGGCATCACCCGGACCTTGTACGAGCCGGCGGGAAGCTGGTCGACACGGTAGGTGCCCGAGGCGCTGAGCCACGTGCTGCGGAGATAGACGCGCTTGTCGGTGAAGACGCCGATCTCGACGTTCTTCAGCGTCGTGCCGGACCCCTTCGGGAGCGTGACCTTGCCACTGAGGACGGCGCCCTTGACGAGTTTCGCGTTGAGCGTGCGGGTCTGCCCGGCCGTCACTGTGACCTTGGCGGCAGACGCCCACGTGGAGGTGTTGTTCCACCACTGTCCCAGCACGTTGAGGCCGTAGGCGGAGAAGTTGACCTTGTACGTGCCTGCGGGCACGTTCTCGAGGCGATAGGTGCCGTCGGCCTTGACACTCGTGCTGTTGAGGTAGACCTCCTTCGTGGCCGAGTACACCGCCACGTAGAGTCCGCTCGTGTTCGTGAGCTTGATGCCGGCCGGGAGGGTGACCTTGCCCTTCAGCACCGCCGATTTCACGAGGCTCGCGTTGATCCCGGTCTTGACGTCGCCGCCCTTGACGGTGAGGGTCGTCGCCGTCTCGAAGCTCGTCTTCTTGTTCCACCACTGCTCGGTGGCGCCGTTCGCGCTGAACGCGATCTTGTAGGAGCCGGCGGGAACGCCCGTGAGGGTGTAGTTCTTCGAGCCCTGGTCGTACTGCCAGGACGCCTCCACACCGCGCGTGCGGTCCTTCGCGTCGACGATCCGGATCGACGGCCACTCGACCCCCGCGGGAACCGTGAAGGTGCCCTTGATGGTCGCCCCGCGTTCGAGCTTTGCGTCGATTCCGGTGATGTTCGCGCCGGCGGTGACCTTGAGGATCGTCGCGCTGCTCCAGTCCTTCTGGTTCTTCCACCACTGGCCCGCGAGCCCGGACGTGTCGCTCACGCTGAACTTGACCTTGTAGTCACCGGCAGCGACGCCCGAGATGGTGTAGGTGCCGTCGGCCGAGACGGTGGCCCACTTGTACTCACCGGTCGAGACTCCCGAGGCGTTGACCGTGAGGCTCCCGGGAGAGACGGACACGCCGGAGGGCACCGTGACCTTCCCGGAGATCGTCGCCGTGTCCGCGGCCTGCGCGGCGGCGGGGGCGAAAGTGAACAGTGCCGCCGTGAGCACCGCGACCAGAGCGATGCCGACGGAGCGAAGGCGCGATCGTGTGCGCATGGACTCTCCCGGGTTGGATGTCGTGGCGCACCGGCGGGAGCACCCAGGGTCACATTAGGGCATTCTCATGTCGCACGACGAGGACATGTCGGAACGCTGCGTAACGGGGCGGTGAAGGGCCGCCCTCACAACTTGGTGATCGGAGCGATCTTGATGAGGAGCTTCTTGGCGCCTGCCGCATCGAAACGCACGTGCGCGACGCGCTTGGCCCCTTCGCCCGTGACCATGTCGACGCGACCTTCGCCGAAGTCGTCATGGCGGATCCGGTCGCCCGGGGCGAGCTCGAGGTCGCCGTTGTCCCGGACCTTGGCGGGGATCCGATTGGCGAACTTCTCGAGCGAACCCGCCGGTCGCTCCCGCGGTGGCAAGGGCACGAGATCGTCGCCGTAACGACGGCCGCCTCCACCGGCGCCGCGCGAACCCGGGCGAGCGTTCAGGGCGCGCGACTGTGCCCCGCCGCGCGAGTTGACGTCGCCCGGCGACTGGCGCCAGTCGATCAGGTCGTGCGGAATCTCCTGGAGGAACCGGCTCGGCATCGCGACCGAGACCTCGCCGAACTGGGCCCGCGTCATCGCGAGAGACAGATGGAGCTTCTTGCGCGCACGCGTGAGGGCCACGTAGAACAGCCGGCGCTCCTCCTGCGGCCCTCCCGGCTCGCCCGCCGAGATCCGGTGCGGGATCAGGTCTTCTTCCACTCCCGTGACGAAGACCGCGTCGTACTCCAGACCCTTGGCGGTGTGCATCGTCATGAGCGAGACCGTCCCCGACGCGTCATCGAGGTCGTCGGCGTCGGAGACGAGCGCCACCTCGGTGAGGAAGTCGAGGATCGTGCCGTCGGGATTGTTGCGGGCGAACTCTCGGGTGACGGCGACGAGCTCGTCGAGGTTCTCCACGCGCGCTTCGTCCTGCGGGTCCTTGGACATCCGGAGCGCGTCAAAGTACCCCGACTTGTTCAGCAGCGTCGTGAGGCCCTCGGTGACCGACGTCGACGAGGCGACCTCACCGCTGGCCGGCAGCATGATCTCCGCGGCTTCGGCCAGCACGGCGTCGAGCTGCGCGATCGCCTTCTGGATCTTGGGCCCCACCCCCAGAGCCGACCCGTTGGCCAGCGCCTCGCGGAACGAGATCCCCTCTTCCGCGGCGTAGCGCGCGATGGCCGTCTCGGTGACGTCGCCGATGCCCCGCCGCGGCTTGTTGAGGATGCGACGGACCGCCAGGTCGTCGGCAGGGTTCGCGACGGCGATGAGATAGGCCATCGCGTCCTTGATCTCGGCGCGGTCGTAGAACTTGGTGCCGCCCATGATCTTGTAGGGCACGGCCGACCGGATGAAGATCTCCTCCAAGGCGCGTGACTGCGAGTTCGTGCGATAGAACACCGCGATCTGGCCGTACGGAAGGCCCTTCCGATGCAGCGCCTCGATCTCGTCGGCGACGAACTGCGCTTCGTCGTGCTGCGAGTACCCGGTGAATCCGATGATGGGGTCGCCCGCACCGACGTCGGTCCACAGCTTCTTGTCCTTGCGGTCGAAGTTGTGGCTGATCACCGCATTGGCCGCCGACAGGATGTTCTGCGTCGAGCGGTAGTTCTGCTCGAGGAGGACGACTTTGGCGCCCGGGAAATCCCGCTCGAACTCCGAGATGTTGCGGATGTCCGCGCCGCGGAAGGCATAGATCGACTGGTCGGAGTCGCCGACCACCGTGAGAGACGCCCCCTCGAGCTCCGGGGCGTCGGCCGTGTCGAAGATCATCATGCCGCCGCTGGAGAACGCGTCTCCGGCACCGGAGACGGGCCTGGTGAGCTCGTGGATCAGCGAGTACTGCGCGTGGTTGGTGTCTTGATACTCGTCGACGAGGATGTGCCGGAAGCGCCGGCGGTAGACATCGGCCACACGCGGGAAAGCGCGGAACAGATAGACCGTCTGCGCGATGAGATCGTCGAAGTCGAA
>JBMDWQ010000160.1:0-4110 GCA_048594675.1 Microbacterium sp.
CTGTTCGTGTCGGTGCTGGTCGCGGTCCCGCCGACCACGATCTCGCTCGGTATGGGACAGGACTTCCGCAACAACTACAGCGCGTTCGTCTCGCAGGGGTGGAACTTCTTCACGAAGGACCTCCAGGGGACTCAGTTCGGCGCGTACGCGACGGTGTCGGGCTCCGCGCCGGTCAGTCTGTTGACGACTCCGCAGACGCGCATCGAGAATGCGTGGGGTCTCACGCGGAACCAGCGGGCACAGGGACCGGAGCTCGCGAACCTGGCCAACGCCGTGACGCAGTGGCGGGAATGCTCGACCTTGCGAATCTCCTGCGCCATGGATCTCGATGCCGAGCCGATCGAGCTCGTCAACACGAGCCCCCTGCCGACGCTCTGCGGGTCGGTGATCCTCACGCAGGAACGGCAGAGTCCCTGGAGCTACCGCACCTTCCCCTCGGCCGACGAGCAGATCGTCGACAAGGTCGCGCCGGTCGATGTCGTCTGCCCCGCGAACGGAGGAGGATCATGAGCCTGCTCTCCACGCTGTCGACGTTCGATCACCGTCGCCTCTGGTTCGGCGTCGCGCGCACCGTTCTCGCCTCGGGCCAGATCGTGCTCCTGGCCTTCACCGACCCGCGTGCGCTTCTCGTGCCTGTGGGGGATCAGCCCGCCGCTCCGTACTGCGATGGCGTGAAGGCGATCAGCGCGTACTGCCTCGGAGGCGATGTCCTCGCCCCTTCGACGAGACACGCGATCATGCTGATCCTCCTGGTCGTCGTGGCATCCGGGTTCCTTCCCCGCGCGACCGGAATCCTGCACGCCTGGGTGACCTTCTCGATCGCCGGCAGCATCGCCCTGCCTGACGGGGGAGAACTGGCCGCCAAGGTCGTCACGCTGCTGCTCGTTCCGATGTGCCTGACCGACGACCGTTGGTGGCATTGGACGCGGCCGAGATCGTCCCTCAGCCCGTCGGCGCGCGGTGTCGCGTATGCGGCGCTGTGGGCCGTGCGCCTCCAGGTCGCGGGCATCTACCTGCACTCCGGTGTGGGCAAGTTCGCCAGTTCCGACTGGCTCTCGGGCACCGCGGAGTACTACGTCCTCCGCGACAACATGTTCGGCGCCGCCGGCTGGGTGCGCGACCTCGGGGTCGCCGTGATGTCGGTGCCGTCTTTCGCGTTCGCTGTGGCCTGGGGGTCGATCGCGCTCGAGATCGCCGTCGGTGTGATCATCCTGTGCGGAACAGACAGGCTCCGTCGCGTGGCGCTGGCTGCCGTGATCGTCTTCCATGTCGGGATCATCGTCACCATCGGACTCTGGACGTTCGCTCTCGTGATGATCGGCGCCGTCGCCGTCGCCTGTCTGCCCGCGACACCGCGTGGCAGCGGTCCCCACCACGTCCCCGCTGTCCTGTCGGCGCTGAGGCGCAGGCTCAGGCCCGACCGCGGTTCGCCCTCGCTCTCCGGCATCCCCGCCACCGTCCCGGTCGCCGACGAGGGCGCCGACGGCATCCCCTCCCCGCACCGCGCGGTGGTTCCCGAGCAGGGGAGGAGGTGAGACAGATGACCGAAACCTACGAGAAGCCTCAGGTGCTCGTCGTGGGCGACTTCCGCAAGGACACCGCCTTCACGTCCCAGGGCTACTGGACCGACGTCCTCGGCTGGTGGCTCTGACCCGCCGCTGATCCCGGGTGGGAGCGGTCGCCTCGTGGCCGCTCCCACCCTCCCCTCCCCAGATCTGAGTCGACACCATGCGCTTCCTGCTCTATCCCGACCGAGAGGTCATCGCGCCCGCCCCCTCCGCGGCGTTGCCGAAGTATGTTCCGCATATCTCCGGACGCCCGTGGATCGTCGGCGACTGGGACGACGC
The DNA here is from genome assembly GCA_048594675.1 of Microbacterium sp. GTDB lineage: Bacteria > Actinomycetota > Actinomycetes > Actinomycetales > Microbacteriaceae > Microbacterium. Next base: position 1,848 of record JBMDWQ010000160.1, read on the forward strand.
AGAGATCGTCCAGGCCTCGAACAAGGATTACCGAGTCGTTCTTCTCGGCACCGTTGGTAGCAGCGATGAGGAGCTCCGCTCGTGGCTCGACGCCGGCGGCCGAGAGCCGGACTTCACGACGATTCACCGCAGCATCGCCGGGGCGTTCTTCACCCTCGTCTCCACGTCCTCCGGAACCACGCGGGCTTTCGGGACGCTGTCGAGTTTCCGGCGCCTGTCCTACTCCACCGACCCGGACGCCCCGCTCGCCTCCAATTCCCTCGGGCTGCTGATCGAGATGTTCCGCCCGCGTCTCCGCGAGGAGCGCGTGCCGCTCGCCCTCATCGCTCCGCGCGCACCCTGGCCCCTCGGCGACGCGAGCTACTGGCAGGGAATCGAGAACGTGCTGCCGACCCATCAACTGTGTGCGGATGCGACGGGTCCCCTTCACGTGAGCGAACGGTGGGCTCTCCCTCGACGCCACGTGCCACAGGACGAGGTCACGCCGGCTCTGGCCGCGGCGCTTCACGCCGCCATCGAGGCGCGGGCTCGACACGCCAGATCCACCCTGAGCACGGACCTCTCCGGAGGGATGGATTCGACCTCCCTCGCGTTCTTCGCGCGAGAACACGCGAGCGAGCTGACGACCATGCACCTCGGCATCAGCGTCGAGATGAACGACGACGCCGAGTGGGCGGATGCCGCGGCCCGGGCGCTTCGCAGCCGGCACATCCGCGTGTCGCACGACGAGTTCCCGCGCTGGTTCGCCGGATGGCACGTCACGAACGAGCGGTTCGCGGCGGAGCCCGAACCGTCCATCCGCACGGAGGGAATGCACCGCGCGATGGCCGAGCGTCTCAGCGAGCACGGCTGCACGATCCACCTCGCCGGCTCCGGAGGAGACGAGCTCTTCTACCCGGACGAATCCGTCCTCCCCGGCCTGCGACGCGAGGCACCCGCGGCGCTCTACGGGGCGATCCGGGGGATGGCGACGCTTCACCGCTGGCCCCTGGCGAAGACGGTTCGCGCCGCGCTCAACAGGGACGATCCACGTTCGTGGCTCGTGCGGGAGACCGCTTCGTTGGGCATGACGGAGTTCGAGCGGCCCTCACCCGCGTGGGACGTCGTGTTCTCGCTGTCCCCGTGGGCCACGGACACCGCGCTGTCGGCGGTCCAGGATCTGATCCTCGAGAACACCGCGGATGCACAACTCGATGCCGCATTCGCCAGCGACGCCGTCGCGTACGGAATGATCACACGCAACGGTCAGATCCACCGCGCCCTCGATGAACAGACGCGTGAGGTCGGCGTCCGCTACGAAGCGCCTTTCCTCGATGACGCGGTCATCGAACTCGCGCTCCAGGTGCGCCTGGTCGATCGTCTGAACACCCGTCGCTTCAAGCCCGGCCTCGCCGCGGCCGCCGCGGGCGTCGTCCCCGATCTCTTTCTCGACCGACGGTCGAAAGGCGATTACATCTCGTTGATCTACACCGCGTTTAACGAGCACCGCAGATCCATCGCGGCCCAGGCCGACGACTTCCGCCTCGGCCGACGCGGACTGGTCGACGTCGAGCGCCTGAAAACGTATCTGCAGAGCATGCAACCCCAAGCGCAACACTTCTTCCCGTTCGAATTCCTCCTGGCCGCGGAGCGTTGGCTTCAGGCCGCGGATCGGATGACACTCGTGAACGAAAGGTGAGCACGATGCCACACACCTACCACCTCGCCGACGACGTCCGCTTCACGGAAGTGACCCACGGGGGCGTTCTGCTCAGCCGACGCTCCGGGCAGTACCGCCAGGTGAATCCCTCCGGAACGCGCATCCTCCGCCTCCTGGTCGACGGGGAGCCCGTGGACGGCATCGTCGAGCACCTCCAGAAGCGGTACCCGGATGTCGACGCCGCCCAGATCACGCGCGATCTCCACCAACTTCTCGATGACCTCGCCGCCGAAGGAGTACTCGTCCGTGTCTGACATCGTCGTTCCCCTCGAAGCCCGGCAACGTCTTTCGGCGAACGATCGGCTCCGCGCGTTCCTCGTGCTTCCCCTCGTCTTCTTCCTGGTGCGGCAACAGCCCGATCGACTCGAACGCCTGCTCACGACACTCGCGCGCGGGAGGCGAGCCGCCGATCGATCGCTGGTCGAGCGCGGTCTCGATGCCGTCGTCTCCGTCAGCCGGAGATGCGCGGGACGCTATTGTCTCGATCGCGCGACGGCGACCGCGCTGTTCTGCTGGACCTATGGTAGATGGCCCGAATGGCACGCCGGCGCCGCGATCGATCCC
>JBMDWQ010000161.1:0-7951 GCA_048594675.1 Microbacterium sp.
GACCACGCCTACGAGCGACGACTGGCCCGATCGCAACGCCTTGGCGAGGGCGTTCGGGACGTAGCCGAGCTCTGCTGCGGCAGCGAGCACCTTCTGCTTGGTTCCCGCAGCCACCGGGCGAGGACCGTCGTTGAAGACGTAACTGACGACGGCGGTCGACGTGCCTGCCAGACGAGCGACGTCGGCGACCGTCACGCGTTTGATGCTGCTCATCTGCTTCCGTTCGTGGCGCTCGGTGCGGCGACAGGTAACCACCTTCGATGCCTCAACCTACCGGTCAGGTCGCATCTGCTGCCGCCGGGAGTGGCATGAGCGGGGCATACGCGCCGGCGTGGGCGAGAGGGGGAGCGCGCGGCGCGCCGGCGGGTCGTTCAGTCGCCGCTCGTGCCGGCCTCGCCGGTCCCCGCGGGGTAGCGCATGACGAGGACCGTGCTGCTGCGCTCGGCCCGCCCTTCGTAGATGTGATCCCGATCGCCGGGAAACGTGTGACTCTGCCCGGCGACGAGGCGAACTGGCGCGTCGGTGCTCCCGACGGCGATCTCGCCGTCGACGACGGTGATGCTCTCGATGACGCCGACAAGATGGCGCCGAGACTCCCGCCGTCCTCGACGGACGACCATCCGGTAGACCTCGACGATCTCGGCAGGCTCGCTCCATCGCCCCAGGAGTTCCGCGTCGACGTTCTGTCCGTGCGCACCGGGCGCTGCGTGCTGATCCTCGGCAGGCCCGGCGGCGTCCGCGACGAGCAGATCGCCGAGCGGCACCGACAGGGCGGTCGCGATGGCGAACAGCGTGTCGAGCGTCGGATTGCGGCGCCCGCGCTCGAGCTCCGAGAGCGTCCCCTTTCCCAGCTGTGTGGTGGCGGCGAGCGCCGACAGCGAGACGCCGCGTGCCGTCCGCAGTTCCCTGATCCGATGCCCTACGGACGTGGAGAGCGCGGAGAGCTCCGTGCGGGCCGTGTGTGAGGAGCGCGGAGGCATGGGGATAGCCTATCGTTCCATAAACAGAACGATATGAACTGAGTGAAAGGAGCCCTCATGACCGTCAGCCGTCTGCAGCACATTCCGGGCATCGGGGTCGACCACGTCGGCGACCGGGCGGACCGGGCGAACGACCCCGAGATCCTGAGGCTCGAGAACCTCGACACCGACGTTCGCCCGCCCGCGGTTGCGCGAGAGCGGACGAAAGCGGCGGTCGATGAGGACGAGGCGAACAGCTACCTGCCGTTTCAGGGTGGTGTGTCGCTCCGTCGTGCCGCGGCCGCCCACGTCGGGCGGCAGGCCGGGCGCACGTACGACCCCGTCCGCGAGTGCGTCATCACGGCCGGTGGCCTCAACGGCATCCTCAACACACTGCTCGCCATCGTCGAGCCCGGCGACGAGGTCGTGATGGTCGACCCCATCTACGCGGGTCTGGTCAACAGGGTGCGGCTGGCGGGCGGCGTCCCGCGATTCGTTCCTCTCACGCCGACTGCTCGGGGGTGGGAGATCGATCCGCAGGAACTGGCCGTCGCGGTCACGACGCGTACTGCGGCGGTGCTCATGATGTCGCCCGCCATGCCCACCGGGTCGGTGCTGGGGCGGGCGCACTGGGAGGCTCTCGCGCAGGCGCTCGACGGGCATCCGGCCTGGCTGATCTACGACGCCGCCATGGAGCGGATCCGGTTCGACGATGCCGAGCGCGTTCATCCCGCGCAGATTCCCGGACTCGCCGAGCGGACGATCACCGTCGGCGCCGCCTCGAAGGAACTCCGGATGATCGGCTGGCGGGTCGGGTGGGTCGTCGGGCCCGAGCGCATCCTCTCCGACATCAACCTCGTCGGACTGAGCAACGTCGTCTGTCAGGTCGGCCTCGCTCAAGAGGCGGTCGCGGCAGCGCTCTGCGCTCCCGACGCCGACGACGACGTTCAGCGCGCCGTGGACACGTGGCGACGGCGACGCGACGTGATCCTGGCGCAGCTGGCGGGACTGCCGGTGATTCCTCCCGACGGAGGCTGGTCGCTCCTCATCGACACGACGCGGATCGGACTGTCACCCTCCGACGCCGCGGAGCGGCTGTTCACCCGGGGCAGGGTCGCCGCGACCCCGATGCCGGGATGGGGTCCGTCGGGCGACAACTACCTGCGCCTCGTGTTCGCCAACGAGCCCGTGGAGCGGCTGGGGGATCTGCGCGCCCGCTTCGACGCGGCATGGGGGTAAGGGGCGCCGATCGACCGCGGTGACGCGCTCGCCGAACGCACTTTGAGGTGCCTTTTGTAGAGGCCTTTTGGATGACTCACAATGTGGTTACGAACCAGAAGTGAGGTAAAGATCATGTCATCCGACCAAGTGGAGCGCTCGGCCCCGATCGTCGTGGAGGTGTGGGCCGATCTCGGCTGCCCGTGGTGCTACGTCGGGAAGCATCGACTGCAGGGGGCCATTGACGTGCGCCCCGACGCCGCGCGGTTCGAACTGAAGCTCCGTTCCTTCGAGCTCAACCCGCACGCCCCGCACACGCCGGAGACCATCGAGAGCGCGTTCATCCGCTCGCACGGCGGCAATGCCGAGGCCGTGCTGCAGGCGGAGCGTCGTATCCAGGCGCTCTCGCAGCGCGAAGGCCTGGCCTTCTCCCTCGACAGGCTCAACGCGAACACGTTCGACTTCCACCGCGTGGTGCACTACGCCGACGACGCGGGGAAGGGGGCCGAGTTCTTCTCGCTCGTGCAGGATCGCTTCTTCGCGGGCGAGATCAACCCGTTCGACACCGAGGTCCTCGCGCAGGTCGCCGAAGAGGTCGGGCTGTCTGCCACGCGTGTCCGCGAGGTCCTAGCCGGCGATGAGTACGCCGACGCCGTGCGCGCCGACACCCGGCAGGGTCAAGAGCTCGGCATCCAAGGTGTTCCGTTCACGGTGTTCGACCGGCGGTTCGCCGCCTCGGGGGCGCAGTCCGTCGAGGCCTATGCCCGCGTGCTCGACAGGGTCGTGGCCGAGACCGCCGAGGGGGCGGCGTGAACACCGAAGAGGCGATCAGGCCGGTCCTCCAGCTCGTGGGGGACAGCGACGCCGTGGCCTGCGATCCCGAGGGTGATGCGTGCGCGCTCCCCTCCCTCCCGCGGCCGTGACCGCCCGCTCCACGACACCCATCACAGACCAGAGGAACACCATGCCCACCATCGCCATCATCGGGGCCGGCCCCGGACTCGGCCTCGCCATCGCCCGCACCTTCGGAGCACAGGGCTTCGCCGTCGCGCTCATCTCCCGCAACCAGGACAAGCTCGACGGCCTGATCGCCGAGCTCGCCGACGACGGGATCACGGCCGCCGGTTTCGCCGCCGACGTCCTCGATCGCCCCGCCCTTCGCGCGGCACTCGAATCGGCCAAGGAACACTTCGGCGGCATCGACGTCCTCGAATACTCGCCTGCGGACGCCTCGGCCGGGCCGCTGGCTCCCGTCGACATCCGCGAGGCCACCCCCGAGAACGTGCAGCCGCAGATCGAGTACTACCTGTACGGCGCGATGACCGCCGCGGAGGTCGTCCTTCCCGACCTGCTCGCCGCCGGGGCCGGCACCTTGCTGTTCACGACGGGCGCCGGGTCGCTGTACCCGGTCGCGCAGTACGGCAACGTCACGGCCGGGGGAGCGGCGCTGCGGAACTGGGCTCTCAATCTCGGTCGGGCTCTGTCAGGAACCGGGGTCCACGTCGCCCACGTCGCCATCGGTCTGATGATCGCCGAGGAGGCTCCCGCTCCCGGGCTCGACTTCCTTCCCGCCCGCGAGATCGCTCCGCGCTACTGGGACCTGCATCACGCCCGCGCGATGCACGAGCTGGTCGTCACGAAAGCGGAGGCCGCCCAGCGGTGACCAGGGTGGGGGCCTCGTGCCCCTTCCCTCGCCCGACTCCGGTGATCTCGTGCTCGCGACGGCTCGCAGCGACGGCCTCGTAATGGGTGGCGGCCCATCCGGCCAGGGCCATGACGGCCTCCAGCAGCGATCGTCCGAGGTCGGTCAGTTCGTACTCGACGCGAGGAGGCACCTCGGGGTAGGCGGTCCGCGTGAGCAGTCCGTCGCGTTCGAGGGCCTTGAGCGTCACGGTCAGCATCCGCTGCGAGATCCCCGGGATGCTCGCCTGCAGGTCGGAGTACCGGAGAGGGCGGCTGCCGAGCGTGCTGACGACCAGCACCGTCCATTTGTCGCCGATGCGGTCGAGCACCTCGCGGATGAAGGCACTGTTCTCCGGCCACGCCTGGCAGGGCCCGCTGATCGTCCTCGGTGACGCCATCTCTGACCTCTCCCTCTCTTTACACACTCATCAATATGCTGCCACATCATCGGTGCGCAACCTCCGAAAGGACCTCCTCATGACCACCCTCCTCGTCCTTGGCGGCAGCGGCCGCACGGGCATCCACGTCCTCCGGCAGGCGGTCGAGCGCGGCCATCGCGTGCGAGCGCTGGTGCGGAATCCCGCCGCCCTCGACGCGCCCGAGGGCGTGGAACTCGTTGCGGGCACCCCCGCCGACATCGACGACCTGCGCCGCGCGGCCGACGGTGTCGACGCGGTGGTGAGCGCCCTCAACAACTCGCGCGCCAGCGATAATCCGTGGGCGAAGTCGGTGAGTCCGCCGAACTTCATGACCGACGCCACGCGCGACATGCTCACCGTGATGAACGAAAAGGGCATCCGCCGGATCGCGGTCGCTTCCACGCTCGGTGCCGGCGACTCGTGGCCGTCGCTCAATCCGCTGTTCAAGACACTGATCCGAACCTCCGGCATTCGCCACGGCTACAACGACCACCACGGCGTGGACGCGGTGGTCCGCTCCTCCGATGCCGAGTGGGTGCTGGCCCGCTCGGTCGCCCTCTCCGACGCACCTCCGCGAGGGCCGCTGCGCGCTGCGCTGGTGGGTGAGGGCAAACCCGGGATGACCGTCAGCCGGAGCGAGGTCGCCCGGTTCCTCCTGGACGCCCTCGATGACGACACATGGCTGCGCCGCGCTCCGCTCATCTGGAACGACCGCGCGCCGCGCGGGTAGTCGCGCACCCTCCGCCACCCGAACCCCTATCCCTCACGTAAAGGAAACCACCCATGTTGATCGCCTACTGGATCGTCGCCGGTCTGCTCGCCCTCGCCTATCTCGCCGCCGGTGCGATGAAGACCTTCCGCTCTCCCGACGCCCTCGTCGCCGCCGGTATCGGCTGGGCAGGCGAGGTGCCGCTGCCCCTGGTCCGATTCATCGGTGTCGTGGAGGTGCTCGGGGCGATCGGCCTGATCCTGCCGCCGGTGACCGGCATCGCGCCGATCCTCGCCCCTCTCGCCGCCGTCGGGCTCGTCGTTGTTCAGGCCGCCGCCGTCGTCTTCCACCTGCGCCGCGGTGAGGCGAAGGTGACGCCGATGAACTTCGCGCTTCTGGTGTTGGCCGCCGCTGCCGCCGTTTCGGGGTTCCTCGTCTGGACCTGAGCGTGGTCAGCGGCACGCGCGGGTACGCTCATCGTGGGGCGAGCCGACCTGCCGCGACCACACCGCTGCGCCAACCCGGGGCACTGCCGTCACCCGGCGGGGTCAGCGCGTTCGCGTCGATCCCGGACGTCTGGAGGAGCCAGGAGATGAGCGAGTTGGAGTTCCACATGTCTCCGATGCCGAACGCGTCTCGGCCCCAGACGAGGCGCGGCACCTGCGCGACGCGGGTGAGGAGCGCGCAGGCATCGGCGGGCGAGAGAGGCAGCCGCATCGGCGGTTCGACCGCCCACGCGGTGTCAGGGATGGTGCCGCCTGGCCAGCAGCGGACCTCGTAGCGGAAGAACCGCGAGGCGCCGAGCCACCGCGTGCCGACCGGACCTTCGGCAACGACGCCGCGAGGCTCGGGGGCTGTGCCCCACGCCGGAGTCATTTCGATGACGTACAGCGCGTCGCCGTCGGTGACCTCGAGCGCAGCGTGGAAGAGCGGTCGCGGCGACCGTCGATCGCGTCGTGCGCGGAGCGACTCCCACCACCGGCTCGTGTGGATGACGACGTGCCCGCCCGCTCCCACCGGCAGCCACCACAGGTCCGCCGAGGCGGTCACGATGACCACCCCGGGCCCTGCTGCCGTCCGCGTCGGGTGGCGTGGCCGAGAGGCGAGAGTCCCACGCTGGCAGGGTATCGCCGCAGGCCCCTGATCGTGGCGGCGGGCCCCACCTCGCGGCTCAGTCCACGCGCAGCGCTGTCTGGATCTCGCGGATCGTCACGCGCTCGGCGCAGTCCGCCGCCCACGCAGCGACCACGCGGCGATCCGCGTCGCTGAGAGTCTGCGCGGAAAGGGAGCGGGCCATCTCAGCGCCCGAAGAGCTTGGCGAACAGGCCCGTGGCCTTCTCGCCCTCGTGTCCCGGGCAACGCTGGGCCACCGGCACGCCGCGCATGACCTGGTCGACGTGCTGACCGCATCCGGACCAGGTGGTCTTGCCGCACTTCCGGCACGAGACCGCGTAGCACATGGGGTTCTCCTTCGTTGGTGCTCAGGCGAGCATGAGGAAGAGCTTCTCGAGCTCCTCCGTCGTCAGACCCTGTTCGTCGCGAGCGCTCTCGGGGTCGGTGATGCAGTCCTTCATCGCGGTCGAGACGATCGTGAAACCGGCGCGGTCGAGCGCGCTGGAGACCGCCGAGAGCTGGGTCACGATCTCGCGGCAGGGTCGTTCGTTCTCGACTGCCGCGATGACGGCGTCGAGCTGGCCGCGGGCGCGGCGCAGGCGATTGAGGATGCGCTTGTGCGCGTCGGCGTCAGTGGTGGTCATGGTGCGTCCCTTCAGAGCGAGCAGCGGATGTCGAGGGGGGGGCCCTCATGGTGGTCGTGCGCGGTCACGGGTCCGGTGCCGCGTCGCTACGCCGTCGCGAGCACAGCGGAGCGGTCCAGGACCTCGCGCTGTCCCTCGCCGAGCCAGGCTCGCAGCGTCAGCATGCCGCCGGAGAGCGAGGCGGAGTCGATGCCGGCGTGCATCAGCACGCGGTGCGCGATCGCCGACCGCACGCCCGACTGGCACAGGACGCGCACGGGGCGGTCGCCCGCCGCGTCCCGCACCTCATCGAGGCGCTCTCGCAGCTCGGTGTGCGGGATGTGGAGGGAGCCCGGGAGGAAGCCCGCGTCGAACTCGGCGCGGGTGCGCACGTCGAGGATCAGCGCGTTCTCCCGCACCTCTTCGAGCTCCTCCGGATACCACACTCGCAAGGCACCGGAGAGGACGTTCTCGCCGACCATGCCGACGAGGTTGACCGGGTCCTTCGCCTGTCCATACGGCGGCGAGTAGGCGAGATCGAGGTCGATGAGGTCGTCGACGCGCATCCCCGCGCGGATCGCCGTCGCCAGCACGTCGATCCGCTTGTCGACGCCCCCGGCACCGACTGCCTGCGCGCCGAGCAGAAGACCATCTGCGGCGCGGATCTGGACGATGAGATGCACCGGCGCGGCGCCGGGAAAGTAGCCCGCGTGCTGGTTCGGGTGCAGATGGAGGGTGCGGTAGTCGATGCCCGCCTCGTCGAGCGCGCCACGGTTCGCGCCGGCGAGGGCCGCAGTCAGCTCCCCGATCCGAACGATCGCCGTGCCGATCGGGCGAGGAACGGGCCGCGCACGGTCGGGGCGGAGGATGTCGTCGGCGACCAGGCGCCCGGCACGGTTGGCCGGCCCGGCAAGGGCGACGGGGCGACGGGTGCCGGTGACGGCGTCGACCGACACGGTCGCGTCGCCCACCGCCCACACCCCCGGAGCGGACGTGCGACCGTGTGCATCCACGACGATCGCGCCGCGCTCGCAGGCGATCCCGGCGGCGGCGAAGGGGGCGGTGTCCGGACGCACGCCGACGGAAAGCACGATGATGTCCGCCGCCAGCCGAGTGCCGTCGGCGAGCACCACCGTGTCGGCGTCTTCTCCGTGCTCGACGCTCGTCGCGGCGATGCCTGCACGGACCTCCATCCCGAGGCTGCGCATCTCTTCGGTGATGAGCCAG
>JBMDWQ010000162.1:0-5662 GCA_048594675.1 Microbacterium sp.
CACTCGGTGAGAACACGATCGTGATCGACTGCGACGTTCTGCAGGCCGACGGTGGGACGCGTACCGCGGCGATCACCGGTGCGTTCGTGGCGCTCGCCGATGCCATCGAGTGGGGCCGAGCCAAGGGACTCGTCGCCAAGAAGGCCGACGTGCTTCGTGATTCGGTGGCAGCGGTCTCGGTCGGCATCATCGACGGAACGCCGATGCTGGATCTGGCCTACGTCGAGGACGTGCGTGCCGAGACCGACATGAACGTCGTCGTCACCGGTCGCGGCCTCTTCGTCGAGGTCCAGGGAACGGCCGAGGGTGCTCCCTTCGACAAGCGGGAGCTGGATGCGCTCCTAGAACTCGGTGTCAACGGCTGCGCGCAACTGCGCGAGATCCAGCAGGAGGCCCTCGCCGCCGGAGCAGCCGAATGAGCGCTGCCACGCGCATCGTGCTGGCCACGCACAATCCGCACAAGGTGGCGGAGTTCGCCCAGATCGTGCGCGACGAGCGGCCGGACATCGAGGTGGTCGGCTACGACGGCCCCGAGCCGGTAGAGGATGGTGTCACCTTCACCGAGAACGCTCTGATCAAGGCCCGCGCGGCGTGCGCACACACGGGCCTCGCGGCCCTCGCGGACGATTCCGGGATCTGCGTCGATGCGCTCGGCGGGGCTCCGGGTGCGTTCTCGGCCTACTGGGCCGGCCACCAGAAGGACGCGGTGGCGAACGTGACGCTGCTGCTGGATCAGCTGTCGGACATCGCCGACCCTCGCCGGAGCGCCCAGTTCGTCTCGGTGATCGCGCTCGTGCTTCCCGGCGGCGAAGAGTACGTGGTGGAGGGCGTGTGGCCGGGGCGGCTGGCCACGGCCCCGGCGGGCGCGGGCGGCTTCGGCTACGACCCGATCTTCATTCCGGACGGTCAGGGTGAACCCGCACGGACGGTGGCCGAGTGGTCGGCCGAGGAGAAGAACGCGGCGTCGCATCGCGGCCGCGCCTTCCGTGAGCTCAGTCCGTTGCTTGCCCGGGTTCCCCGGTCGGGCGACTGAAAATCACGATCATTCCCGACTGCGGGAATCGGCCGTGATCACGCATTATCGGCCATAGCCTCGAAGGCATGCACGACCACGCACCCACACCGGGGATTCGTTCTGCCAGCAATCGTCGGCTGCTGACGATCTCGCTCACTCTCACAGCGACGGTCATGATCGTCCAGATCGTCGGCGCGGTGTGGAGCGGATCGCTCGCGTTGCTCGCCGATGCCGCGCACATGTTCGCCGACTCCTCGGCGCTCGTCGTCGCCCTCGTCGCGAGCATCATCGCCGCTCGACCGGCGAACGACCGCAACACCTACGGCTACCAGCGCGCCGAGGTGTTCGGCGCCCTCATCAACGGCGTGATCCTGATCCTGCTCTGCGCGTGGATCGTCGTCGAAGCGATCCAGCGACTTGTCGACCCGTCCGAGGTGGAGGTGGCCGGCGGGGTGATGCTCATCGTGGCTGTGGCCGGACTCGTGGCCAATGCCATCTCGATGTGGCTGCTGAGTGCCGCACAACGGACGAGCCTCAACGTCCGTGGCGCCTACCTGGAGGTGATGGGCGACCTGATCGGGTCGGTGGTCGTCATCGTCGCGGCGGGTGTGATCTGGCTCACCGGCTGGATGCCCGCCGATGCGTTGGCGTCGCTGACGATCGCCGTCATGATCGTGCCGCGAGCCGTGACGCTGCTCCGGGAGGTCTTCGCGGTGCTGGGGGAGTCCTCTCCGCGCGGCACCGACGTCGCCGAGATCCGCGAGCACCTGCTCAGCAAGTCCGGCGTCACCGCCGTCCACGACGTGCATGTCTGGCAGCTCACGCGCGGTGCGCCGGTGTTCACGGCGCACGTCGTCGTCGCGGCCGAGGTGCTGTCCGAGGGGCGTACGACGCAGCTCCTCGCCGAGCTCCAGACGTGCCTGGCCGAGCACTTCGACGTCGAGCACTCCACCTTCCAGTTCGAGACGGCCGGACACGTGGAGCATGACGCCCACTGACGGCCTCAGGAGAGGTCGTCGGCGCTGATGTCCGACCTGAGCCCGCGCCAGCGCGCGTGCCGGAGGATGCCATCGGGGGTGAGCTCGGCGAACTCGACTTCTGCGACCAGGTGCGGGCGCACCCAGAGGGCATCGGCGGCATCGGCGGCCGGGGTGCCGACGAATGGATCGGCCTCCGAGCGCAACGGTGCGAGTGCGCCATCCAGCATGCGCAGCGTGCGCTCACTGAACCCCGATCCCACGCGTCCGGCGTAGTGGAGGCCGTCAGGCCCCGGGATCCCGACCAGGAGAGAGCCGATCTGGCCGGTGCGACCCCCCTTGCCGGGGCGGATCGCGCCGATCACGACCTCGAGGGTGTGCGTGCGCTTGACCTTCAGCCATTGCTCGCTGCGCCGGCCCGGGCGGTAGGGCGACTCGGGGTCCTTCACCACGGCGCCTTCGAGATCCAGTTCCTCTGCGGTGGCGAGGGCCACGTCGAGGTCGTCGACGACCGGGGGAACGCTGATCTCCTCGATCGTGTCGGAGGCCACGGCCTCCAGGAGCTCACGTCGCTGTGCGAGGGGCAGGGGGCTGGCATCGGTGCCGCCGTGTGAGAGGAGATCGAAGAGGAAATACTGGACGGGGGTGCGCGTCATCTCGCGGCGGATCTCTCCGGGGGAGGCGAGGTGCATGCGGTTCTGCAGCCGGGTGAAGCTCGGACGGCCGGAGGCGTCGAGGGCGACGATCTCTCCGTCGACGACGCACGGGACGGGGCCGAACCCGGCATCCACGTCGGAGAGCTCAGGGTAGCGGTCCGTGATGTCGGTGCCGCTGCGTGCGGTCAGCCGCAGACGTCGTCCGTCCCAGGTCCCGATCGCGCGAACCCCATCCCACTTGAACTCCACCCACGGCGCCGACCACCGGCGCAGGGCGAGTCGCGCCGACTCCGGCGTGGACGGCGTCGCGAGCATCGGAGCGATCACGGGGCCGTCCTCGCCGTGTGCCGGAGGACGCCGGTGAGAACGGGAAGCCGGCGCGGACGGCCGGTGGTGCGCGCGGTCGGACGGAGTGGCGGGCTCCGGGGTCATCCGATGCAGAAGCCACTGCGATTTCTCCCCTTCTCCGCCGGTGCGGATGAGGGCCAGCCGCGCCTCGCCGAGCGGTCCCGTCTCCCGGCCCCGCAGCGTGACGATCACCTCGTCGTCGCGCCACTTCTCGGTCGCGTACGTGCCGACATCCCAGATGGTCATCGTCCCGGCGCCGTACTGCCCTTGGGGGATCTCGCCGTGGAAGTCGAGGTACTCCATCGGGTGCGGCTCCGTCATCACCGCGAGGTGGTTCTGGGCGCCGGTCTCCGGCACGCCGCGAGGAACGGCCCAGCTCATCAGCACACCGTCGCGTTCCAGGCGGAGGTCGTAGTGGAGCCGTCGGGCGTGGTGCTCCTGGATGACGAACCGCGCGGTGGTGCCGTCGGTCTCGGCGACGGCGGGTCCTCCGGGCGCGGGCATGGGTTCCGGCGTCTTGTCGGCGGAGCGCTTGGCGAGGTAAGGGGCGAGCGCGTCGGCGGAGGATGTTCTCGCAGCGCGCGGGGGTTGCGCCGGCGGAGTGTCGCTGACGTCGTCGGCGCGCTGGAGGACCTCGGCGAACGTGAGATGGCGCAGGTCGACGTCGTCGAGCTCGGCCCACGTGCGGGGCGCCGCGACGGTCGGCTGGGCGCGACCGCGAAGCGAGTAGGGGGCGATCGTCGTCTTCGCAGCGTTGTTCTGGCTCCAGTCGAGGAACACCCGCCCCGAGCGAGCGGCCTTGCTCATCTGGCTCACGACGAGGTCGCCGTGGTCTGCTTCCAGTGCGCGCGCGAGCTCGTGCGCGAACGCGGAGATCTGCTCGCTCGTGCGCGAGCCGTCGAGGGGCGTGTAGAGGTGGATGCCCTTGCTGCCGCTCGTGACCGGGACCGCGTCCATTCCGAGGTCGGTCAGGACAGCTCGTGCCCAGCGGGCCACCTGCGCGCATTCGGCCAGGCCGACGCCCGGCCCCGGATCGAGGTCGAGCACGAGCCGGTCGGGTCGGCCTCGGTCGCCCTCCGGGGTGAACCGCCACTGCGGCACGTGCAGTTCCAGGCTCGCGGTCTGCGCGAAGTAGACGAGGGCTGCCCTCTCCTCGATGAGCGGGTAGTCCTTCGATCCCGAGCTGTGGGCGATCGGACGCCGCGGGATCCAGGACGGGGCGCCGGCCTCGAGGGCCTTGGCAAAGAAGGGGGCGGACTCCACGCCCTCCGGCCAGCGCTTGCGGGTGACCGGGCGGCCGGCGACGTACGGCAGGAGGAGCGGGGCGATCCGGGCGTAGTAGTCGACCACCTCTCCCTTGGTCGTGCCGGTCTCGGGGTAGAGGACCTTGTCGAGGTTGCTCACGCGCAACCGGCGCCCGGCGACCTCGACGGTCTGCGGGGAAGCGCGGCGCGGAGCATCTGCCATGGCGTAAGGCTAACGGGCAACCCCTGGCGACCATCGGCGCCCTCGGTGTCTACTGGGACGATGAGATCCATCTGGAAGGGCGCCCTGACGTTCGGCCTCGTCAACGTGCCGGTCAAGGTCTACTCCGCGACCGAAGACCACGACGTGCCGTTGCATCAGGTCCACGCGGCCGACGGCGGCAGGATCCGCTATCAGCGCATCTGTGAGATCGACGGCGAGGTCGTCCCCTACGCCGATATCGACAAGGCGTACGACGACGGGGAACGCACCGTGGTGCTGACCAAGGACGACCTCGCGTCGCTGCCGGCCGAGCGCAGTCGCGAGATCGAGGTCGTCGAGTTCGTGCCGTCCGAGCAGATCGACCTGCTCACTCTCGATCGTGCCTACTATCTGGAACCCGACTCGTCCTCACCCAAGGCTTATGTGCTCCTGCGCAAGACGCTGGAACAGACCGACCGGACGGCGATCGTCCGATTCTCCCTCCGCCAGAAGACACGGTTGGCCGCGCTCCGGGTGCGCGGAGACGTGCTGGTGCTGCAGACGCTGTTGTGGGCCGACGAAGTGCGTGAGGCGTCGTTCCCGGCACTGGAGACCGACGTGAAGATCTCCGACAAGGAGCTCGACCTGTCGGCCTCCCTCGTGGAGAGCTTCTCCGGCGACTTCGACCCGGCGGAGTACACCGACGCCTACCAGGCCGAACTGCGGACGCTGATCGAGGCCAAGCTCGACAAGGGCGACGCCCTCGACACGAGCGAGACCTTCGGCGAAGCGGGCGACGCCGACTCCGGTGGCGAGGTCATCGACCTGATGGAAGCGCTCCGCGCGAGCGTGGAACGCAGCCGTGCGGCACGCGGTGTGTCGAGCGAGAAGGGCTCCACCGGCCAGGCGTCGGGCGATGGCGGCTCCACGAAGAAGAAGGCCGCGCCGAAGAAGGCGAAAAAGGCGTCCTGAACGGGCGCTCGCTCAGGCGTCGGTGCGGGGCTCGTCACGCTGCCGGTGCTCGGCGTTGGTCTCGGCGTCGGGGGTGAGCGGATCGTCGAAGACCTCCGGCTCGAGGGCGAGCTCTTCCGCCTCGCGGGCGTCGACGCGAGGCTCCACGCCGGCCGCCGCTTCCTTGCGCACCTTGCGGCGCTCCGAGAAGTAGTGCCAGAGAGTGAAGACCGCCGTTCCGCCGACGGCGACCAGCAGGATGAGGTCGA
>JBMDWQ010000163.1:0-3479 GCA_048594675.1 Microbacterium sp.
GGGCGACGCGCTCGAGCGCCGACAGCTCGACGAGTCGGGGCACCCGATGCCGGTCGAGTATCATGGCCTACAACCCTCCCTGGTAGCGCCCGGCGAGACGATTGCCGGGGTGGACCAGAGCGACCTCCAGGTCGCAGACCAGGCGTTGTCCCGGTCCCACCGGCACGGCCTCGAGGGCGATGCCGTCGTCGTGGCTGACGAACTGCACCGTCGACCACTTGACGTCGACCATCGACGACTCCGCCACCCACGATTTGCGGGTCAGGTTGTCGACCATGTGCAGCTTGCCCTCGCTGTTGCTGCCCGCGTAGCGCACCGTCACGTAGCAGCCCTGCCAGCGCGGGTAGAGGCACAGCGAGGTCGCCGGGATCACGCCCGTGTTGTTGTCCGACGTCGTCAGGATCCCGTTGCTCGCGTCGTAGTCGAAGGTCGGCTGCCATTCAATCGTGAGGTTCGGGGCGAACGCGACGCCGGTCGGACGGATGATGCGGAAGCGCGTCGGCATCACGTAGGGCTCATGACGCGCGCCCCACTCGAGCGAGTCCTGCTCGTTCATCTCGTTGACGCTGAGCACGATCTGGCCGCGCCCGTCCTTCGTGAGAAACGAGAGGCGGTCGCCCGGGTAGACCGCGACGTACTGGATCGCGGGTTTGAGCGTGATCTCCTGGCGGAACGAGCCGTTCGAGTCGGAGGCGATGACCCGTCCCTTCGACTCCGGGTTCCACGACGAGTACGCGATGCCGACGAGCTTCGCGCTCACCGGCGAGAACAGGCCCCCGAGGTCCGCGGCGAGCGTCCCGTGGGGGCCCGCGATGTTGAACTTGTAGTAGCGCTGGCCGGTGACGATCGCGTCGTCGCGGCGCAGCGTCGTGAGCGTCGCGCCGTCCCAGTCGGTCTCGGCGTTGAGCTCGAGGATGATGGATTCGTTCGCCATGGTGATCCTCCGGGCTGAGCGTCACATCGACGGGGTCGTCGGCGAAGCGCAGCCTCCGCTGCACTGCGCCTTGCAGTTCTCGTAGAACCGGGTGTTGTCGTAGAAAACGTTGACGTGCGCCGAGTCGAGGTTGTTGCCGGCCCCGCCGTTGCGGAGCTCGACGGCGAGCAGCTCGAGGCTGCCCACGTTGTGGGGAGTCCCGCGGTACTCGGGGAACGGCACCGAGATCTGGGTGCCGTCCTTGTTCAGGAAGATGTTGCCGTCGTGGTTGTTGCCGATGGACAGGCCGAGCGCCGAATCGACGCCTCCGGGCACCAGGAAGAACTGCACCGAGAAGTCGGAGTAGTTGTTGCCACCGCCGGCGATGTTCAGGTCGAGCCGGATGTTGATCGGCGTGTACCCCGGTCGCGGCCGGTGGGTCAGGCGGATCTTCTTGCCCGGCGGAACCGGGAAGTTGTTGACGTAGGGATCTCCCAGATCCGTCACGATCTCGGCGAGCTTGACCTGGCTGAGGCCGCTGTACTCGTCGAGCGTGCGCTGCGAGAAGTTGACGTTGCCGGGGCACAGGAAGTTGCGGCACAGCATCTCGATCGCGTCGCAGCGGTTCATGGTGGTACGGCAGCGATCCTCGAAGCTGCCCATGACACGCTGAAATTCGGGGATCTGGTCGGCGCAACGCAGCAGGCGTTCGACCGACCCGGGGCTCCTGGCCAACCTGCGCAAGAGCTCCATGATCTGTTCCTGGCTGTACTCACCCTCACGAGGCAGGGCCTCGACCGCGACCAAATTTCCATTATTCATTGCTTCTCTCCTGGTGTGGACAAACAGATGCTTGACCCACGCACACGACGTGCGGGGGCCATGACTCGAATGTGCAGCGTGATCGACTCGAAGGGCTCAGCTCGAACGGTTCGGCGTGAGGCCGAGGAGCGCTGCGATCTGATGCTCGGGGCCGGCCGCACTCGCGGCGGTCGGCAACGTTGTCGTGGGCTCGGGCGAACGGCGAGAGCGAGCCATCAACGCCATGAACTCCGCGTCGACGGCGTTGGCCGGCGTGGGCGTTCGTGTCGGCGCAGCAGTCGACGGCGTGGTCGCGGCCTGCGGATCACTCGGCGCCGCCACTGGCACGGGCGCGCGGGGCAGCGTGAGCAGCGACCACGAGACCATCAGCACGACGCCGCTGTCGGGGTCGACGCCGCGAACTGCCTCCGAGGGGACCTCGAGCTAGTACTCGTGGCCGGCGTCGTTGACCGCGTGGATCAGCGCGCGGTCGGAGTGACCGCTCAGGATGCGCCGCACGTGCGCGAGGATCGGGCCGTTCATGGCATGGCCTCCGGCTCGGCGGTGAGCATCTTGTAGAGGGCGGCGCCGGTGATGTACGAGACCCCTCCGGCCGCGAGCATCGAGCGCCCGGACAGGCTGATCGGCAGCGCCATGCCGGCGATGGCCGGCACGAGCCCGAGCGGTGTCACGACGGGCATGCCCTTGATCGCCGCATTGTTGACGGCCTTCTGCGCGAGCGCCCCACCGATCACACCGAAGGCCGCGCTGACGGCCACCATGGCGACCTCGGTGACGCGACCCTGACGGATCGCCGTCACGAGCTGGCCCGCCTCGGTGTCGGTGTCCGCGCGCCGGATCGCCTGTGCGGTATCGAGGTCGTGTCCTCGATAGTAGTTGGCGACGGCGGCGCGCACCGTCGTGCCGATCGAGCCCTCGGCCTGGGCGAGCACCTGTCCTGCGGACCATGTCGATTGCTGAGCCATTTTTCCTTCCTTCCCTTTCACCGTTGACCCGCCACCGCCCGCATGACGCCCCCGATGAGGTCCATGACGCTCGGCGAGCTCTCTCGAGGTGACCGCCCCAGCTTGCTCGCACCAGCGACCGCGAACATCTCCTGGAACTGGACCGCCTTGACGCTGCGTCCGAGCAGATCCACGTCGGCGAGGCTCTGGCTGGTCAGCTTGCGCTGACGGGCCGCCTCGTCGGCGAACTGCCGCTCGCGCTCGATCATCATCTCGCCCGAGCGACGGGCCCATTGCTGCATGTCGTAGAGCATCGCCATGTAGCCCTCGCGCACGTCGCCGAACGACTGCTTCATGGTCTCGCTGTACTCCCGCAACTGCGCTGGGTCCGGCATCGGGCTGGTCGCAGAAGCCTCGGCCTCCCTGATGGCCGCTCTCATCGCCGTACGGGCCTCCTCGGTGAGGAGTTGCCCATCCACATAGATTCCGGCATCCGGAATCACCTGCAACAGGGCGGCGACCGTGCCGACGAGCGCACGCTCATCCACCTCTGCTCCGCCGACGAAATGACCCCCTGAATTCGTGACCACCAACCACCGCATCGATACCTCCCTCCTGCGAGCCAGACCAGACCAGCCGAAGAAGAGTCGCTGCGCAACCCTCAATTTTTGCGCTGTCGCAGGCACCCGAGCGGCATGTGACAGTGCGACAAAGCGCTGCGCTTGTACGCGCATACACGAGACATATTGGCAAGGTCCCCGAATCGGTCCAGCAAGGTACCCGAATCGGGCTTCGGACGT
>JBMDWQ010000164.1:0-4343 GCA_048594675.1 Microbacterium sp.
TCGCCTCGGCTCGACGCGGTCGTCAACAATGCCGGCGGCACCTTCCACATCGGACGGCTGGTCGATACGCCGGTCGACGTCATCCGGCGGGTCGTGGACGTCAATCTCACCGGCGCCATCCTGGTGGCACGGCGGGCGGTGATGGTGCTTCCGAAAGGTGGCGTCCTCGTCAACATCTCCTCCGGTGCTGCGACGACGGGCTCGCCGGGGGAGTACGTGCACTACGCGGCGACCAAGGCAGGGATCGATGCCCTCACGAAGGGGCTCGCGGTCGAAGCGGCCCTGCAGGGTGTCCGCGTGGTCGGCGTCGCGCCGGGCACGACGGAGACCGACGTCCACGCCGACGCGGGTGACCCGGGCCGCCCGGCGCGCGTCGCGGCCCGGCATCCGATGGGGCGCGTCGCCCAGCCGGAGGAGATCGCCGATGTGATCGCCTTCGCGTTGTCGCCGGCGGCGAGCTACGTCGCGGGAACGACGATCCGGGCCACGGGCGGCGCCTGACGTCCGCTGCATGGCGGCGCCCGGGGGACTCTGCGCGGCGGTCACGCTGCCGCTAGAAGGGCGCATCGTTCTTCGGAGCCACGGTCGGTGGTGGCGCCGGCGGCGCGGGGCTGAACACCAGGGTGCGCTTCGGTCGGTCGGGATGGACGCGGCCCGTGGGGCTCGTCCACTCGAGCACGCCGCCGGGGAGTTGTCGCACCCGCCAGGCGGAATGGTGCTTGAGGGTGTGGTGTCGCCGGCAGAGGTGAGCGAGGTTTCCCGCGTCGGTAGGCCCATCGTGTTCGCGGGCGATGGTGTGGTCGATGTCGCACCGGGGCGCTGGCTGGCGGCAGCCCGGAAACCGGCAGTGCTCGTCGCGGGCGCGCAGGGTGCGGCGGAGGTGCGCGCTCGGGCGGTAGCGGTCGACCGCGAGGACGTCCCCGCTCACCGGATGCGTGAGCACCCGGTCCCATCCTTCGGCCGTCGCCGCCAGAGCTCGCGCGGTGGCGAGGTCGATGGGGCCGTGCCCCGCGAGGTCGGCGGGTGCAGTGTCGTGCCCGAGCAGGGTCAGCACCGGAATGGTGATCTGAACGCGGGCCGTGATCGCGTCGGTGGCGGGGGTGGACGCCGATGTGGCTGCCAGCGTCGCGTGCCCGGTGAGCAGGAGGTCGGCGAAGGCGTCCGCGCGGAGCTCACCCATGCCGCGGCGATCGGCCGGGGCGGAGTCGTCGGCAGCGGAGGCGCGGCCTTCGATCGTGTTTCGCGCGAGAGACGTCAATCGATCGTGGATGCCGTGGGCGAGGGGAGCGGGAATGCTCGCGACGAGCTCGGCCATTCCATCGTCGAGATCCCGCACCCAGACGCCTCTGCGAGCCGCTGCCACCCGATGGCGTTCCGCGAGATCGACGGGATCGACGAGACTGGCGAGGATTCTCGCCGCCGGACGCAGCCGTCCGGGAGCCTCTCGGCGTGCGACGTCGAGCGCGGCCGCTTCATACCTCGCCCGCGCCTCGTCATCGACGATGTGCATGCCGGCCTCCACGATCACGCGGACGTGTGCGCGGTCGATCTGCCCGGACCCGAGCGCGGCGTGGGTCGCAGAGAACCGCGACACGATGAGTGCCGCCATCGACATCCGTCGCTGGATCGAGCGGTCGGAGGCGCGGAGCTCGACGGCGATCTGCGCCGCCATCGACCGCAGGGGGATGTCGTGGTCGGCCGACGACGCGCCGGAGGACTGGCGCTCGGTCACCCTCACCGCGGCGGCGAGCAGGTCGATCTCGCGCGCGTGGAGCGCCGCGAGGCGCCGGCCCGTCTCGGAGATCTCGTCGAGCAGCGCGTCGATCTCGGCCGGGGCGGGGGCTGCGCTCGCGATGACGTCCATGCGTTGACTATCTCGTCAACCACCGACATTGCGGCCCAAAAAACCCAGATCAGCCGCAACTTGTGGACAGGGTCCCGATCGCCCCGGGTGGGGAGGAGTCGCGCCCTCCGTCGCCCCGTCACTGACCACCTTCGGGCACAGAGTAAGGGCCGGTCGGAGAGGCTTCCGACCGGCCCTTGTCCCTTGCACCAAGAGTGTCCTGCAATCACATGTCGGTAGCTGCCACAGCAAAACAACTACCGTGCCTGCACTCTATAACGGCCAGATAACGACGGCAAGGGTTTCTCGTTATCTTTTCGTGATTCTTAGGACACTCATCGAATCCGCCGAGGGCACCGTCGAACGACGCCGTCAGGGAGTGGCTGCGGGACGGTCCCCTTGTCGCAGTTCCCGCGCGATGCGGCGCACGCGGGCGTGCGCATCCGCCATGCCAGGAAGCCCCACGCGAGGATCGTTCGATGATCCGCTCCGGATCATGTCGTCGAGGTAGCGGCGATCCGCATCCAGTCGCACGAGCGCGTCCGAACCGACGGTGCCGTGGCCGGGAACGATGACGCCGGCCTGTGCGGCGAACGGAGCGAGAAGGTCCAGCGCCGCCACGTACGACGGCAGGTCGTCGGGGGCGAACGGCAGGGGCAACTCGATGTCGCTGAGCATGTCCCCCGCCAGGAGCACACGCTGTCGGGGGAGCCACACCGCGGTGTGTCCGGGGGCGTGTCCGTCGTGGACGATCAGCTCGACGTCCACCCCCGGCGGCACCGATTCGGGCGGGAGCGTGCCATCGGTCGCAGCCACGCGGCCCATCAGATCCGCGAGTTCGGTGGGGAAATCGGAGCCGAGGGAGTCGACCAGCGCCGATCGCTCCGCTCGCGCCAGGCGCGCGGTTTCCGCCGACGCCCAGCGGGGAGCATCGCCGAATCGCGGGTGCCACAGCAGATGATCGTGGTGGGCGTGCGTCGCGAGACCGCCGATGACGGTGAGATCGCGACGCTCGATCTCCGTCGCGAGGGCGTCGAGTTCGTCCGGCATCCAGGCCGGGTCGACGAGGAGGGCGCGGCCGCCGCCGCTGACCACGGTCGCATTCGTCGACATCGTCCGGCTCGTGGCCACGGTCACGCCGGGAGCGACCTCCTTCAGTGTGGACATGGTGCACTCCCTCCGCCGTGCCGCGACCGGCTCGTTCCCGATCCTAGGCAACACCGAAAGCGGGTACCGAGCCCGGGGTGCCCCGCGGACCACCCGCGCGGATAGACTCCTCCCGACTTCTCCCGGAGAGCGAGACCACCATGACCGCCGTTCCCACCGTCCTCTTCGTCTGCGTCCACAACGCCGGCCGGTCGCAGATGGCAGCCGGGTACCTGCGCGCCCTCGCCGGCGACCGAGTCGAGGTGCTGTCGGTCGGATCCGAGCCGGGGGATCGCCTCAACCCGGTCGCCGTGGCGGCGATGGCCGAAGAGGGCATCGACATCGCGGCAGCGCGTCCGTCGCTCCTCACGGTGGATTCCGTGCGGGAGTCGGACGTCGTGATCACGATGGGATGCGGCGATGCCTGCCCGATCTTCCCGGGCAAGCGCTACGAGGACTGGGTGCTGGAGGATCCCGCCGGACGTGCGATCGAGGAGGTGCGGCCGATCCGCGATGAGATCCGCGGACGGGTAGAGGCCCTCCTCGCGGAGATCTTGCCCTCACCGGGCGACGCCTGAGGAGCCCGCGTCGGCCGGCTCAGCCGCGATCCCGGCGCCTCACCCGCACGACCTCGACCGTCAGGACGACGAGCGTCGGCACGATGATCCCCCAGATCGCCCCGACCGCGACGTCGTGGAGGTAGTGCACGCCCTCGAGAAGGCGACCGGCCGCGACCGCGACCGCGAGCGCCACCGTGAGGATCGTCCACAGCAGCCGGCCGCCCACGATGGCGACGACGCACGCGGCCGCGAAGGCGAGGGTCGCATGGTTGGAGGGGAAGGAGTAGTCCGCGACATCGCACGTCGCAGCGGCCGGCCACCTCGTGCACGGGCGCCGTTGTGCGAACAGCACCTTGCCCGCCTCGCTGCCGAGATAGGCGAGCGCCACACCGGCCCCACCGGCGATCACGCGCGCGCGGTGCTCCGGAGTCCGCCACCATGCGTGCAGCAGCACCGCCGCCGTCACCGCCGCAAGGGCGAGCAGGAGCGCGTCCGAAAGGAACTCGATGCCGGGAACGGCGAAGCCCGCCGTCGCGGCGGCCGACGTGACGGCGACGCTCAGACTGCCGCCCGGAAACGGAGCGACGAGCGCGACGACGGCGAGTGACGCGACGACGACGAGCGGAGCGATGGCGCGGAAGGTCGGCGTGGGGAACGCGGTCGGGGAAGAGTCTTCTCGGTGGGTCACCCCTTCGACGTTATGTCGCGCTCGTCTCCGGGAAATCGGCGCAGCGGACGACCCTCGTCATCCGTGAGGCGGATCTTCCCCCCGCCGCAGAGCAGGCCAGCGGCGG
>JBMDWQ010000165.1:0-25815 GCA_048594675.1 Microbacterium sp.
TGTTCTACGAGCTGTGCGACGAGATGGGTTTCCTCGTCTGGCAGGAGCTTCCCCTGTCCTCCAGCGGCCTGGACAATCTCCCGCCGTCGGATCCGGCCTTTGCGGCAGAGCTCGCCGAGATCGCGCTGGCCTACGTCACCGCGCTCGGTCATCACCCCTCGATCATGCTCTGGGGAGGGGGAAATGAACTCGCCGCGAACGATGCCGACAACGCAGGGTCGATCCCCGCGACGCGTGGACAATCGCCCCTCGCTGAGGCAGGAGCTGTGTTCGCGAGAGAGGATCCGCACCGGCGGTTCGTTCCGAGCTCGCCATCGGGCCCGCGTGCACTGGCCTCGGCGGCAGACTTCGGCAGGGGAGTGCACCACGACGTTCACGGTCCCTGGATGCACGACGGGACGGATGAGCAATGGCGCGACTACTGGGATCAGGACGATGCCGTGCTTCGCAGTGAGGTCGGATTCGACGGGGCGAGCGCCCACACCCTCCTGGCCCGGCACGACCTCGTCGCGCCGACATCGACGGTGGAGGACCGCGCCCGCCTCGCCGAGCTGTGGACGCACTCTGCCGCCTGGCTTCTGCGGTCCTTCCGGAGGTGGGACGGTGACGGCGACCTCGCCGACTGGGTCGTGGCGGATCAGCAGAGGCAGGCGGACATGCTCGGTTACGCCGCTGCGTCGGCTCGTCGCCGCTTCCCGCGATGTGCGGGCTTCATCGTGTGGATGGGGCACGATACGTATCCGCTGCCTACGAGTCTGTCGCTCCTCGATTTCGACGGTGAGCCCAAACCGGCTGCCTGGTCGGTCGCGCGATCGCTCTCGGGCGAGGACGAGTGAGACAGGGGGGGGAGGACGCGGTCATCTGCCCGGGTCCTCCCCGTCGCCGTCACGGCAGAGCGACGGCGCGACCCGAATCGTGCGAGTCGAGTGCGGCCGCGATGATGCGGTGTGCCGTGAGCGCCTCGTGCGGAGTCGCGCAGCCGAACCGATCGCCGAGCTCGCCGACGTACTCGGCGAGGAATGCGGACCACATCTGCAGAATGGAGTCGGCGAACCCGAACTCGAACAGCGGCCCGGTCACGCTCGGCCACACCGACACGCTTCCCGTGTCGGCCTGCTGCCAGACCTGTTCCCGTCCCACCCCCGGCAGGTCCACTCGCCGGAAGAACTCCACGCTCTTCGGGTTCTTCGTCGAGTAGCGCACACCGCCGTCCAGTCCCTGGATCTCGAGAGACCACGTGTTCTTGTCTCCGAGCGAGACGCGCTTCGTCTCGACTCGCAGGGAGATGTCGCCGTCGGTGCCGGGGACCCGAGTCAACAACTCCGCGTTCTCGAAAGTGTCGACCGGTTCCCACCCGTCGGGCCCCTTGCGTTCTCGGACGATGTCCTGAAGGAGCCCGTACACGGACGTCGGCTCCCATCCCAGTCGCAACGGAATGTGCAGAGCGTGCATGCCCAGGTCGTTGAGTGCGCCGGCGCGGCCGTTGTACCGTGCCTGCCGCTTCCAGTTGATGGGCTTGTCGAGGTCGAGATCGCTCGAGTGGAGCATCGCGGCGCGCACCGAGAACGGCTGACCCACGGCGCCGGCACGAACGGCCTCGACGACCCATTGCGCCCCCGGGTAGAACGGGATCTCGCTGGAGCATCGCACGAAGGACCCGGGTGTCTCCTCGATCACTCGGACCACTCGTCGGGCGGCAGCAAGATCGATGCCGAAGGGCTTCTCGGCCAGTAGTCCCTTCCCCGCGCGGACGGCATCGATATAGAACTGCTCGTGAAGGTCGTGGCGCACGGCGATGTACACGACGTCGATCTCGGGGTCGGCGAGGAGCTGGCGGTAGTCCTCGTAGAGGCCGTGAACGCTATCGATGCCCGCGAACCACGAGAGGGCCTGCGGGTTGATGTCGGCCACCGCGGTGAGTCGAGCATCGACCGGATGATCCACGAGAGTCGGCCACCGTCGGATCGCCCCGGCGACCTCCCGGCCCATGAGCCCTCCGCCGATGATGCCGACGTTGACGACGCGGCGGCTCATGCTGCGGCCGTGAGGCGGTCGAGGGCGTCCTCCACGGAGAGATCCTCGTGGAGCATCCCCATCAGCGCCCGGGTGATCCCCGCGGGGTCGCGGTGTTGGACGATGTTGCGGCCGTAGACCACACCGTCAGCGCCCTGATCCAGCAGCGCCCGCGTGCGCGTGAGCAGTTCGCGATCGTCGACGCGCCCGCCCCCTCTCACGAGGATCGGAAGTCCGGAAGCGGCCTGGACGACGAGGTGGTAGTCCTCGACGCGGTCGGTCGGATCGGCCTTGATGAGATCGGCGCCCAACTCGACCGCCTGGCGGACGAGGGCGACGATGCGGGTGGTGTCACCCTCGACGAGGTAGCTCCCGTGAGGGTTGTCCCGCATGACCAGCGGCTCGACCATGAGCGGCATCCCGTATCGCTCGGCTTCGGCCTTCAGAGCCTGGATCGTTCGGATGTTGTCTGCGCGGATCTCGGGGTGACCGGGAAGATCCATGAGGTTCGCGACGATGCAGACGGCGTCGGCGCGCACCGCGATCTCTACGGCGTTCGGAAAGTGGGTGCTGAACAGCAGGGGGTCCAGGGGATGACCGTAGACGTTCGCCACATCAGCGCGCAGTACCAGTGCCGGCTTACCCCGATCGGGGATCTCCTGCAGATGCCGTGCTTGCCCCGGCGTCAGTTGGATCGCATCCGGTGCCGCGCCGACGATCGTCTGCACCGCCGCGCCGATGTCCTCGATCCCGGTGAGCACCGAGGGCTCGCCGAAGATTCCGTGGTCGATCGCCACATCGAGCGCGCGCTTGGACGCGGGATGGAACAGTCGGTGGAGTCGATAAGCCGTCACGGGGTTCCCTTCGCTCAGGGGACGAAGCCCCGCTGTGAGGTCGATGCTATTGTGGCGAGACAACGTTGTCCAGAGGAGGTCGAAGATGACCGGATCTCGAGATCAGGCCGTCATGGTGGTCGGTCACGCCTGCGTGGATCTCCTTCCCCGGATGTGGGGACCTCCAGGTCTCGATCCGGGCGTGCTCACCGACATCGGCCCGCTCGAGATCCGGTGCGGAGGGAGCGTCGTCAACACGGCGGAGGCGCTCCGCGCCTTGGGGCGACGAGTGCGGGTGGCCACCTCGATCGGCGACGATCATCTGGGCGTGCTGCTGGAGCGTCACTTGCGAGACATGGATCCCGACGCCCTCATCGAGCGCGTCGATGAAGGAACGTCGTACTCGCTCGTGTTCGAGCACGGTGGAGCGAGCCGCGCCATCTGGCACCACGTGGGTGCCAACGCGCGCTTCGATGGACGCCGGCTCGATTTCCGCGGCTTCGAGCTCGTGCACCTCGGGTACGCCACCGCGCTTCCTGGCCTGATCCCGGCGGAGGGGGAGGGCATCCCACCCCTGCTGGAGGCGATGGCCGCAGCGGGGGCGACGCGAAGCGTCGACTTCGCGACCGTGGACCCGTCCTCGTCGGAGCGCCGAGCATGGCGAGAGCGTCTTGCTCGCCTTCTGCCGCACATGGACGTCGTCAGTCCGAGCGCCGACGATCTGGCCTCGATCGGGTGGCTGGACCCGGGGGCGGATCCGCGCGCGGTGGCCGACGCCGCCCGCCGTTTGGTGAGCGGGGGAGCGGCGGTGGCTCTCGTGACCGACGGCGCGCGGGGCGCCCATCTGCACACGGCCGATCGCGCGCGGCTGGCGGGCGGCGGTGTCGCGCTGAATCGCCTCGGCGCGGAGTGGGCGGAGGTGAGGGAAGAGTTCCCGGCCGCCCCGGTGGCACATGTCGTCGGGACGAACGGGGCGGGCGACACCGCGACGGCGGGGCTGATCCATGCACTCCTCGCCGGATATACTCCCCGAGATGCCGGTCGTCTCGCCGTCGCTGTCGCGGCCCGGCGGGTGGCAGGCCTGGATCTTCGCATCGAGGATGCATGATGCGTCCCGGGGGTCCTGATCCGAGGGATGTGCATGGACACGACGCAGGAGGCTCGGCGCCCGACGCTACATGACGTGGCGGCGCTCGCGGGTGTGAGCATCAAGACCGTGTCTCGCGTCGTCAACGGGGTGAGCACCGTCGACAAGGGAATCGCAGAGCGCGTCCGAGAGGCCGTGACGAGGCTCGGCTATCGGCCCAATCAGTTGGCGTCTCGATTGCGATCGGGTGCACCGACCGCGACGATCGGACTCATACTGAAGGACATCTCCAATGAGTTCTACTCATCGATCACGCTCGGCGTCGCTTCCTCGGCGCGTTCTCGCTCCACGCAGTTGATCACCGCGGCCTCGGAGGAGGACATCGATGCCGCCGAGGAGCTCGACCTCATCTTCGATCTGTGTCGTCGCCGGGTGGACGGGATGATCGTGATCCCGCGTGGCGGTGACTACTCGGCCCTCCAGCCGGAGATCGAGTTGGGCACTCCCATGGTGTTCCTCGATCGACATCCCGAGGAACTGTCCGTCGACTCGGTCATGCTCGACAACGCCGGGGGGAGTCGCGCCGCGATCAACCGTCTCGTCGAACTCGGACATCGTCGGATCGGACTCGTCTTCCACGACTTGGAACTCGAGCCCATCGAGGCGCGCTTGGCGGGCGTGCGCGATGCCTTGGCCGATGCGGGGATCGATGAAGACCCGGATCTTCTGGTGTCGGGACTGCACGATCCGGAGTCGGCACGCCTCGCGGCGCAGCGCATGCTGCAGATGGATGAGCCGCCGACGGCGATCTTCTGCGCCTACAACCGGCTCACCGAGGGTGTGCTGACCGCCGTCTGGGAGGCGCGCGCCCAGACCCTCGTCGCAGGGTTCGACGACTTCCGCTTCAGCGGCCTCGTGCCGGTGCCGCTGGTGCTGGTCGCCTACGACGCCCAGCGATACGGACGGACGGCGGCAGACCTGCTGTTCGATCGCATCGCGGGGGATCGCTCGCCTTCGCGCAAGATCGTCCTTCCGACGTCGATCGTCGAGACCGGGCTCCTCTCCTCAGCCCGTCCTTGACGGGAACGGGCGGCCGCTAGTTAAATGGTCGCTCAGTGAGACAACGTTGTCCACCGTAAGGAGCCGCATGTCCACGAAGGTCTTCGGGCAGACGCCTCGCCTGGACCCAGAGCGGGCGGTCGGCCTTGTCAGGGCCCTCGGGTTCGACGTCGCCGCGGCCAGTGCACGGCTCCTGACCGGCGGCGTGTCGAGCGTCGTCGTCTCTGTCGACGGCGTGCCGCCGTTGGTGGTCAAGCAGGCGCTCGCTCACCTCGACGTCGCTGCGGTCTGGGAAGCCGATCCCTCACGATCGACCACGGAGCTCGACGCTCTGCACCTCTTCCACGCGATCACGCCCGATCACGTCCCCGAAGTCCTCGCGTCCGCCGCCGACCTCCACGTCATCGTCATGGAGCGCGCTCCGTGGGGGTGGCGCGACTGGCGCGCCGAGCTCTTGGCGAGCCCCGGCCCGAAGGACGTGGATCGGGGCCGCGCCGTGGGACGTGTCGCCGGCTCCTGGCACGCGGCGACGTGGAACGACGCGAACCTCCGATCGGCCTTCGATCGAGGGACGGCGTTCGACGAACTCCGACTCGATCCGTTCCATCGCGAACTGGTCCGAAGGGGCGTGGTCGCCGCCGGCATCCTTCAGCCGCTCATCGACCAGTTGGCCGACGCCCGTGAGTGTGTCGTGCACGGTGACCTGTCGCCGAAGAACGTGCTGGTCGGAGATCCCGGAATGTGGGTGATCGACGCGGAGGTCGCGCATTTCGGCGCGGCCGTGTTCGACGTGGCGTTCTTGGTCGCCCACCTCGCCGTGAAGTCCTTTCACCTTCCCCGCTCGAGCGACGTGCTCCGTGCCGTGGCACATGCCTTCCTCGAGGAGTACGAGCAGGTGAACCCGCGGCGTGTGGCGCCCCACGACATCGTGCGCCACGCGGCGGCGATCATGGCCGCACGCGTGCACGGAAAGTCTCCCGCCGCATATCTCGGCACGTCCGAGGCGGCCGCTGTCGCATCGACCGCCTTGGATGCGCTGACAGCGGCTGATCCGACGTTCGAGATGCTCTGGAACGACAACACCGACCGAAGGGATCGACCATGACCACGATCGCCGCCGTTGCGGCATGGGAGGCCCTCGATTCGCGCGGCAGGCCGACTGTCGCGGTCGCAGTGACCCTCGACGATGGCTCACGAGCCACCGCGCTGGCCCCGTCGGGGGCATCGGCCGGTTCCCACGAAGCGCGGGAACTGCGAGACGGCGGCGAACGCTATCGCGGCGCCGGCGTTCGGCAGGCCGTGAATCATGTCCTCGACCGCATTCGGCCGCGCGTCATCGGTGCCGATGCGGATGAACCCGCCGACATCGATGCCCTGTTGGTCGCGCTCGATCCTCACGCCGACTTCGGCGACCTCGGTGCCAATGCCGTCCTCGCGGTGTCTCTGGCGACCTGGCGCGCGGTGGCTCGGCGACACGGTTCTCTCGCCCGGCTTCTCCAGCCCGAGGGAGAGCTGCTTCTGCCGATGCCGATGGTCAACGTCGTCTCTGGTGGCGCGCACGCCGGCCGGCTCATCGACATACAGGACGTTCTGGTCGTCCCGAACGGAGCGCCCGATTTCGCGACGGCGCTGGAGTGGGCGTCCCGGGTGCGTGCCGAGGCCACGGTCCTCGCGCAGGAGTACGGCTATGAGACGGCCGTTCTCGTCGCCGACGAGGGCGGTCTGGGACTCCCTCTCCCCGGCAACCGCGCGGCCCTCCAGCTCGTCGCCGACGCCATCGACCGTGCGGGACTCGAACCCGGGCGCGACGCGTCGCTTGCCCTCGACCTCGCCGCCACGCAGTTCGCCGTCGACGGCGCGTACGAGCTCGCCGGCGAAGGCCGCCGTCTCGACTCTGCCGCGCTCGTCGCGGAGGTGGCGGAATGGGTCGACGCGTTCCCGATCCTCTCCGTCGAGGACATCCTCGGAGAGGACGATTGGGCGGGGTGGAGCCTCGCCACAGCCACGCTCGGAGACCGGGTGCGGTTGGTGGGCGATGATCTCTTCGTCACCGACCCGCGCCGTGTCGAGCGAGGAATCGTCAACCAGGCGGCCAACGCCGTGCTCGTCAAGGTGAACCAGAGCGGTACTGTCAGCGGCGCGTTCGCGGCGCTCACCCGGGCGCGAGCGGCCGGGTGGGAGACGATCGTCTCGGCGCGTTCGGGAGACACGGAGCAGGCTTGGCTTGCCGACCTCGCCGTCGGCTGGTCGGCCGGTCAGATCAAGGTCGGATCCACGCACCGCTCCGAACGCACGGCGAAGTGGAACCGCCTGCTCGAACTCGAAGCGACCGAGAGGACCGTGTTCGCGGGCTCGCCGGGGGGAGTGCGGCAATGATCCCCGATGCGGCGATCTCGCTCATGAGCGCCTCGGGGAGATCCCACGAGGCCCGCCGTCTGCTCTCCTTCCCGCAACCGCCGTTTCCTGCACAGGGCGGCGCGTACTGGCTCGATGACGACGGCCGGCCACTGCAGGATGAGCCGGTGTGGACGTGGATCACCGCGCGAACGGCGCACGTCTACGGGCTCGCCCATCTCGCCGGAGCGCCGGATGCGCAATCGCGAGCAGAGATTGCGCTGCGCGGGCTCCGTGGGCCGCTTCGCGATGAGCGCCACGGTGGCTGGTTCGAGTCCTCTCCGTCGCGCAGCAGCCACAAGACGGCCTACACGCACGCGGCGGTGCTCCTGGCTTCGACGACGGCCATGCGAGCGGGGTGGGACGTCACCGGAGAACTGCTCGGTGAGTCGCTCGACGTGATCGACGAGCGATTCTGGGACGACGAGGCAGGAATGTCGCGTGACGCGATGACGCGAGACTGGTCCTCCACGTCGGACTATCGCGGCCTCAACGCGAACATGCACCTCGTCGAGGCCTATCTGGCGGTTCCCGAAGAGGTCTCCGCCGTCCCCCGACAGCGCGCGCTGAGGATCTGCCGAAGGGTCGTGGAATGGGCGGAGGCCAACGATTGGCGTCTTCCCGAACACTTCGACGGGCGCTGGCATCCCGTGCTCGATTACGGCATCGATCGCCCCTCCGATCCTTTCACTCCGTTTGGATCGACGCCGGGGCACGGGTTCGAGTGGGCGCGGCTGTTCGCAGGTGCGTCGGCGGACGGTTCGGCGCCGCAGGATGCAGCCTGGCTTCGGGAGGCTGCGCTCGCTCTGTACGATCGCGCCGCACGCGACGGCTGGGCGCGGGACGGCACTCCCGGATTCGTCTATACGGTCGATTGGGCCGGCAGACCGGTCGCTTCGCAGCGCTTGTTCTGGGTCGCGGCGGAAGCGGTCGCCGCGGCGGAGGTCCTCACCAAACTCACCGGGGATCAGCGGTACTACGACGATCGTCTCGTCTGGTGGCGCTACATCGACGAGTACCTCGTGGATCGTGGGCGCGGCTCCTGGCGGCATGAGCTCGACGCCGACAACCGACCCGCGAGCACCATCTGGGCGGGAAAACCGGACCTCTACCACGCGTACCAGGCGTGCATCGTCCCCGATTTGCCGCTCTCGGCATCTGTCTCGGCGGGGGTGGCGAGTGCACGAGTCTGACGCCGTCCGTGCGACAATCGGGATCCGCTTCGCTGAGCCCGTCGACGGCGCTCGACGCTTCGCGGCGCCGGTCTCCGTGGAAGGCATCGAGCGCGTTGCCGGCGGCGGATTCGGGCCGGCTGCTTGGCAGATGCCGCACCCGGGATTCACGTTCGGTGATGACTGTCTGACACTGAACGTCTGGGCGCCTGCAGGGTCCGAAGGGCTCCCCGTCCTCGTGTGGATCCACGGTGGCGGCTACATCGGGGGCACGGCGGCCCAGCCCGAACTCGATGCGGGCGAGCTCGCCCAGGCACTGGGAGTGGTGGTCGTGGCCGTCCAGTACCGCCTGGGGGTGTGGGGGTTTCTCGACATGCGCGCGGAGGTGTCGGCAGCGGTGGCCAACGCCGGTCTGCACGACGTGCTGACGGCACTGGATTGGGTGCGCCGCCACATCGAGGACTTCGGGGGAGACCCAGAGCGGATCACCATCGACGGCGCCTCGGCGGGCGCGGGCATCGTCGGAGCGCTGCTGGCCTCCCCCTCGGCGCGCGGCCGAATGCGGGGGGCGATCATGCAAAGCGCACCGTTGGACACCGTTCAGACGGCCGAGGCGTCAGCCGCTGACGCGCGCCGGTTCACCGAGATCCTCGGGGAGGACCCATCGTCGGCATCCGCGCCGGCGTTGTTGGAGGCCCAGAGGGAGCTGACTCTCGAAGTGGCCCGCCAACGCCCGGGGACGCTCGCGTGCTCGCCCGTCATCGACGGCCAGGTCCTGCACGGCTCGCCGGCGGACACGCTGGCCGAAGGCGGCGGGGAAGCGGTTCCGGTGCTCGGCATGTGGAACACCGACGAGGGGACGGCCTTTCGCGATGACCCCGTCGTGCGCACCGACGCAGCGGCGCTCGAGGCGCTGTCGGCGTCGACCGCTGCGGATCTGCGCCGGCGAGAACCGGGGTGGCCGGACGACGCGAGCCGGATGCGGGTGGCCACCGAGGCCTACTTCGCCGCGCCGCTTCGCCGGGCACTCGCCGGCCATGCGCGCGTCGCCCCGGCGTGGCTGGCGCGGTTCGATCATCGCACCGAGGTGCTCGATCGGCTCCGCCTGGGCGCGTCGCACAGTGTGGAGGGGCCGTTCCTGTTCGGCAACCGAGATCGTGCGGCATGGGCTGTGATCGCCCCCGACGGTCCGACGCGTGACGACCTTCGCGTTCACGACGAACTGCGTTCGATCTGGTCGCGCTTCGTGCACGACGGGGTCGCACCCTGGGCCCCCATGGCGAACGACGGGGGGTGCATGGAGCACGTCATCCGCTGATCTTGGTCGCCATCCCTTTGGCATTGTGCCCGTTCGCCCTCATCCTCGACCTTCAGGAGCCTCCTGTGTACACCAGCCCTTTTCCGGACATCGAGATCCCCGACACCAGCGTGTTCGACTACCTCTTCGGCTCGCTGTCGCCCAGCGATGCAGCGCGCACGGCGTTCATCGATCCCGCAGACGGAGCGGAGACCACCTACGCCCAGCTCAAAGCCCGGATCGAGTTCTTCGCAGGGGCGCTCGCTCGGCGCGGGGTCGGTCCCGGCGTGACGATCGCTCTCCTCTGCCCCAACGTGCCGGCCTTCGCGATCGCCTTCCACGGGGCTCTCCGTGCGGGGGCCACGGTGACCACCGTGAACTCCCTCTCGACAGCCGCTGACATCGAGAAGCAGGTGCGCGACGCTGATGCCGCCTGGCTGATCACGGTCTCGCAGCTCCTCGACAACGCCTCCGCGGCCGCGCACGCGGTCGGAATGCCGAACGACCGTCTGATCGTGCTCGACGGCGAGCCGGGGCACCCCGATCTCGCTGGTCTCCTCGCCGAGACCCATCCCGCGCCCTCGGTGCAGCTCGATCCGGCCTCTCACATCGCCGTCCTGCCGTACTCGTCCGGAACGACGGGAACGCCGAAGGGCGTGATGCTCACCCACCGCAATCTCGTCGCGAACGTCGAGCAATGCCGTCCGATCGTGAGCCTCACCGCAGAGGACCGCGTCCTTGCCGTCCTGCCCTTCTTCCACATCTACGGCATGACCATGTTGCTCAACCTCGCGCTGCGTCGCCGTGCGGCCCTGGTCACGATGCCGCGCTTCGCGTTGTCGGACTTCCTCACGAACATCGAGCGCCATCGGTGCACATTCATCTTCATCGCGCCACCGATCGCCGTGGCACTGGCCAAGCATCCGTCCGTCGACGATCACGACATGTCATCGGTGCACACGCTGTTCTCCGGTGCGGCGCCGCTGGACGGAGAGACGGCCGAGGCCGTAGGGCGGCGGCTGGGAGCACGGATGCTGCAGGGCTACGGGATGAGTGAGCTCAGCCCCGTCTCGCACGCCATGCCTCACCAGCGACAGGACATCCCCGTCAGTTCCGTCGGAGTGATGCTCCCGAACCAGCAATGCAAACTCGTCGATGTCGAGACCGGTGAGGAAATCACAGAGGTCGGAGAGAACGGTCACACACCGCCCGGCGAGCTCTGGGTCAAGGGCCCGAACGTGATGCTCGGGTACCTGAACCGCCCCGATGCGACGGCGGAGACCCTCGACGACGAGGGGTTCCTTCACACGGGCGACGTGGCGACCTACCACGAAGGTGGTTGGTTCACGATCGTGGACAGGGTCAAGGAGCTGATCAAGTACAAGGGGTATCAGATCGCGCCGGCCGAGCTGGAAGCGCTCCTGCTCTCGCATCCCGACATCACCGACGGGGCCGTGATCGGCGTCCTCGATGAAGAGCGCCAGGAAGTGCCGAAGGCCTTCGTGGTGAAAGTCGCGGAGGCAGAACTGAAGGAAACGGACGTGATCGCGTTCGTGGAGGAGCGCGTGGCGCCCTACAAGAAGATCCGGCGGGTCGAGTTCGTGGACGCCATCCCGAAGTCCGCCTCCGGAAAGATCCTGCGCAGGGAGCTCCGCCAGGGCGTGACGCACTCGGGGGCGGCTGCCCCGCGGTGACCACAGCGAGCTCGGTCGCGAGTGGGACCCGATCGCTAGGCTGGCGGAGCGGGCGGTCGCTCGCGTCGCCCACATCGGACGGAGAACCATGACGCACGTCGACGGAGAGCGGATCGGGCGACGAAGCCTCGGCTGGGACGCCGCATACTGCGCCGTGCTGGGGGCAGCCGTGCTGGTCGCGGCGCCGTGGGTGGGCTCGGGCGTCACGCTTCCCGTCCCGGTGATCGCCGGCGTCGGAGCCGCCGTGATCGTCTGGGCCGCGATCGTCGTCTGGCTTCTCCGCCGGCTCCCGCTACGGACGGCGCTGCGCCTCGTGATGGTGGCGAATGTCGTCGCCGCGGTGGGCGTCGCCTCGGTGTCGGTCGCTGCCGCGACAGGCGTCGCGATCGTCGTGGTCCTCGCGGTCGCAGTCGAGGTGGCGCTGTTCGCGGCGAGTCAGGCCGCGGCGCTGCGCCTCCTGCGGCCGGCTCCCGGGGGCGTCGCCTCCCGATGAGCACCTCTGACGCGGCGGGAGGGGAGACGCGGGCACACCGCGCGTCGGCCCTCAAGGAGCGCATCTACGTCTCATTCACGACGCTCGCCGTCGTCATCGCGCTCCGCGCCCACGACGATCATCCCTCGGCCAGTGTGGCCTTGGGCACGCTCGCCGTCACCGTGATCGCCACGGTGGTCGCCGTCTACGTCGCCGATGTCCTCAGCCACATGGTCGTCCACGAGGGCCTGCCAGCTGCCGCGGAGCATCGCCGGATCGTCGCAAGCACGCTGGGCGCCGCGACGGTCGCGTTGCCGCCGCTGGTCAGCCTGGCGCTGGCCGCGCTCGGCCTCTACTCCGCGGCCACGGGCCTGGTGGCGGCGATGGTGATGACGATCGCTACGCTGGCCGCCGTCGGTCTTCTCGCCGTCCGCAAGCTGACTCTGCCGCGAGGGCAGCGGATCGCGATCCTCATCGGCGAAGTCGCCCTCGCCACCGTGGTCATCGCCCTCGAACTGCTCGCGCATCGATAGGCGCTTGACCCCGATCGTCAGGCGGATCGATAGCCTGATGGTGTGGAGATCCGTCTGACAGACCCGACAGACCTCCCTTTTGCGGCCGACGTCCTCGCCGATGCGTTCCGCGACTATGCGTGGACGCGGCACGTGATTCCCGACGAGGCATATGAGGATCGGCTGCGCTCGCTCCAACTGCTGTATCTGCAGTACGCGCACGAGCATGGGCTGGTGGCCGTTGCCGAGGGCGACGACGGCGCGATCGATGGAGTGATCGCTCTCGTGGCCCCCGGAGCGCCGGATCCGTCGCCCGACACCGTCCGACGCGTGGTCGAGCTCCATGGCGACCGCATCGACCGCCTCTCCCACGCCTCCGAGTCCGATGCGGCGGCGTGGCGCCTGGAGACCCTCGGGGTTCGCAGCTCTCGGCAGGGAGCCGGCCTCGCCTCGGCGCTGCTGGGTTTCGCGCGCTCCGCCGTAGCCCGACGCGGAGGCGGCTTCGTGACGCTCGAGACATCCGACCCCCGCAACGTGCGGTTGTACGAGCGTCACGAGTTCGGCGTGGTCTCGCACGGCCACGTATCGGGGCAGCCGCCGGTGTGGCGGATGCGCACGCTCATCGGCGCGGACTGACCTCGCCGACGTCGTCCCGCGCGGCGTCAGGAGGCGTGAGCCATCATCCCGACGAGGGCATCTGCCACCTGCTGGGGAGTGAGGGTGGCGAACTGCTTCTCGTCGAGCGAGTTGATCTCCAGGGTGACGATGGTGTCACTGTTCTCGTCGTGATAGAGCGCCTGATACCTGCCCTGCGGGTTGGTCGGATACCACCGGGTGAGCACCCACAGGTCAAGCTTTCCCGACGTGACCTCGGTCACGGTGTTCTCCTGCACGCGTGAGCTCTTCTGGGTGCGGAACTCCTCTACGGTTCTCGCGGCGGCGTCGGGCGACGCGGCGTGGATCAGCTGGAGCTCGCCGGCGTAGGCATCGGGTTTCCACAGATTGCAGATGTAGCGGTATCCGGTCGCGCCGTCCCCGAACGGCCCCCACCCCGAATCCGTGAACTTTCCCGTCTCACCGAGGATCTCGGGCGGCGTGTCGGCCAGCAGACACTTCTCGCGCGACATCACCGGTGCGCTGCTCCCGTGCCCGGCGGAGGAGGGCCACCCCTCTGCCGTGGCGGTGCGCCACCGCTCGGGGACGCCGGTCACGCTGCCGGGATCGACACCGGGTGACGCGGTGCAGGCGGAGATCAGCAGGACCAGGGGAAGGGATGCGGCAGCAGCCCAGGAGGTTTTCCGTCGCATGAGGCTTCACTCTACCCAGGCCAGTCCTCGCGGCCGTCGTGGGGACTGTGCCTGGCGGAGGGCGGCGAGGAGCAGGACGGTCGCGATGAGCGCCGTCGTCACGGTCACGCCGCCCGCGAGCAGGAGCACGATGGCGATGATGCCCGCCAGCGTCGCTCGCGCCGCCCGCCGGGGCGATGCCGTCACGCGCGGCAGCCGTCGGCGTTCGACCGCCGAGACGGCGACGGCGATCACGGCCGTCACCACCACCACGCCGGCCCACCAGAGCGGACGAGTCAGCCACCACTGCGGAGTCGAGGGGACGGGAAGCGCCATGCCGAGATGCATCCCGACCAGCGCGAGCCCGCCCGCGAGGCCCAGGACGACGGGCATGTGCCACAGGTAGATCGTCATGGAGCGGGCGTTGACGAAGTCGCTGAACGCGGCGACGCGCGGGCGGGCGCTCAGCCGCGTGAGCGGGCCGCGTGCGAGCGAGAGCAGTGCCGTCTGTGCGGCGCCGAGGAGGAGGAGGGCGGCGGTGGGAGGATTGAGGTTCTCGAACAGGTCGGGGGAGTACACCCCCAGCGAGATGAGGACCGCGAGCGTTCCCGCAGCTCCCACCGCGACCGCCCCTCGCGCCCGTCGGGCGAGGGCGTCGATGCGGCCGTCGGCAAGGAAGAAACCGATCTGCTGCAGCGCCAGCCAGACGAAGGCGAGGTTCAGGAATCCGAGCGCGTCGATCCCCGCCGTCGCGCGCGACACGTCCACAAGCACAGCGGCGGCG
Source organism: Microbacterium sp. (assembly GCA_048594675.1). GTDB lineage: Bacteria > Actinomycetota > Actinomycetes > Actinomycetales > Microbacteriaceae > Microbacterium. Next base: position 14,604 of record JBMDWQ010000165.1, read on the forward strand.
ATGAGCGCGCCGAGCGTGATCAGTGGCGCCGAGCGGTGTGCGCGGTGGAGCGCCGGGAGGAGTGCCTGACACAGGAGGAAGGCCCCCAGGAACCAGAGCGGCTGGGCGAAGCGGAAGCCGGCGACCGCGACGATCTCGGGGTCCACGCCGGCGAGGGACAGCGCGGCCAGGGCCGTGCCGACCACCGCGATGACCAGCGCTGCCGGAAGCAGGAGGCGTTGCACGCGGCCCGCCACGAACCCGGTCGCGGTCCCACCCCGCCCGCGGAGCGCGCCGAGACCGAGCGAGCCGGCGAACCCGCCGATGACGAAGAACACCGGCATGATCTGGACGAACCAGGTGAGAGGCGCGAACCACACGGTCCCATCGGCCGCGTTGAGAAAGACCGGACCGGTCTCGTCCAGGACGACGCCCGCCATGAGCGCGTGCAGCAGTACGACGACGACGATGCAGGCGGCGCGCACGAGATCGACTCCGCGATCACGACGGGCCGGGGTGGCTGCCAGAGCCGGTCGCGGCGGCGTCGCCACGGCGGTGCAGGCGATGGGATGGGCGACGGTCATGGAGTCCTCCTCGGGTGGCTCTCGAGGAGGTTATGGATCCGGTCACACCCGGGGCATCACCCCGAGGTCTTGCTCCGCCCCCTACCGGGGAGGGAGATCACCCAGCGGGCTCGGCGAGCCCGCTGTCGTAGGCGAAGATCACGGCCTGCACGCGGTCCCGCGCCCCGATCTTGCCCAGCACCTTGCCGACGTGGGTCTTGACCGTCTGCTCGGCGATGAAGAGGGTGCTGGCGATCTCGCTGTTGGACAGGCCCTTCCCGAGGAGGACGAGGACCTCCCGCTCCCGCTCGGTGAGGGAGGACAGGGCCTGCGTCGCCCGGGTGACGCGGGGCTTCTGAGCGGCGAACTGAGCGATCATCCGACGCGTCACCCGCGGTGACAGCAGGGCTTCGCCGGCGGCGATCACGCGGACGGCCTGGACCAGCTCCTCCGGGAGGGCGTCTTTGAGCAGGAACCCGCTGGCACCGGCCTGGAGTGCGTCGTACACGTAGTCGTCGATGTCGAACGTCGTGAGCATCAGGATGCGCGGCACACGGGCGGCGGGGTATCCGGGCCCGAGGATGTGGCGCGTCGCCGCGATGCCGTCCATCTCGGGCATCCGCACGTCCATCAGGATCACGTCGGGGGCCAGTCGTGCCGACAGGGCGACGGCCTCGGATCCGTCGGAGGCCTGCCCGACGACGCGGATTCCGTCGTGGGCGTCCAAGAGCGCCGCGAACCCCGCGCGCACCATCGCCTGGTCGTCGGCGATCAGCACCTCGATCGTCATGACTCCTCCTCTGTGGTGCGCGTCACGGGGAGCGCGGCGGCCACCGTCCATCCTCCGGCAGGATCGGCCGCAGCGCTCAGCGTGCCGTCGAGGAGCGCCACCCGCTCGCGCATGCCGCGCAGGCCATGCCCCGCGGCGCGACGCGGTTCGGCCGCGCCTTCGGCGGAGGAGGGGGCGTCACGGTGGGGTTGCGCCGAGCCGGAGTCGTGAATGCGCACGAGCAACTCGTCATCGCCCCCGCGGAGGGACACCTCGATCGCCGCCCCCGGGGCGTGGCGGACCGCGTTGCTCAACGCCTCCTGCACGATCCGGAATCCGGTCACCTGGACGCTGGCGGGGACGGTCTCCGAAATGCCCTCCATCGTGAGACTCACACGCACTCCGGTGCGGCGGACCCCGTCGACGAGGGCGGGGATGTCCGAGAGGCGTTGAACGGGCGAGAGCACTGCGGTGTCCTCGTCGGTCCGCAAGACACCCAGCAGGTGCCGCATCTCCGCGAGCGAGGTGCGTGCGGTGGCGGCCACGTCGTCGAACTCCGCCGCCGCCGCCTCCGGCAGATCCGGAAGGCGGTAGCGCGCGGTCGATGCCTGCACCTGGATGACCGACAGGCTGTGGGCGACGACATCATGGAGCTCGCGCGCGATCCGGCTGCGCTCCTCCACGAGCTCGCGGCGCGACTGCTCGTGGGCGGTGAGCTCACGGGAGCGGACGAGCTCGGCGCCGACGCGGATGCGCCCGGCGATCAGCACCCCGACCAGGAGCCCCGCTGCCGTCACCGACGCCGTGACGATGAGGTTCGCGGTGGCTGCCCCCACGCTGACGGCGTCGGGGAAGATCCACACGAGCGCGAGGGCTCCCGCGTTGCTGACGGCCCACGTGAGCACGCCCCAGCGCCACTCGTGTCGGATCGTCAGCACCAGCAGCAGCAGGACGAACGCGATCGTGGCCGCCACCGACCATGGCCATGGCCACGACGGATCTCGGTCGGGAGAAGCCGACAGGGGCAACGCGAACGCGGCCACGCAGAATGCGACGACCGCCGTGCGGGGCCGGCTGACCGCCACGAGGGGAGCGGTGCACAGGGCCGCCCCGAGGATCATCGCGGCAGGCAGCACCGTGCCGGAGAAGACGGCCTGCAGCGGCACCAGCACGCTGAACAGAGCGACGGCGGCGAGGGCGAGAAGGCTCAGCCACACCGTCCGGCGATCGGCGCGGCGTCGTCGAGGAGTCATCGCCGGCATGCTCCCTAGTGTGTCGCACCCGGCGACGCGCCGTGCGCGGTCGCGAATGCCTGCCCGGTCGCGACGGGGAGAGGCGCGTCGACGGTGGTGGCGCGCGCCCGGGTCGCGTCGGAGTCTCCCGCGGCCGCAGGCCCGTCGGCGGGGCTCGCTCGTCGCCGGCGGCGGAGGGTGACCGTCCGATCGATGGTGACCCCGACAGCGAGAGCGACGACGATCGCCAGCGCTGCGCTCAGCACCGGCTGATCGCGAAGCCAGGATGCGGCCAGCACACCGATCGCTGCGCTGGAAGCCGCCCACCCGATCGCGGCGATGCCGCTGAGCGGAATGAACCGACCTCGCGGATATCGCACGGCGCCCGCCGACATGTTGACCGCGACGCGACCGACCGGAATGTACCGCGCGCCGAGGATCAGGGCGGCGCCACGTTCGTCGAGGGTCTGCCGCGCGCGAGCGAACACCGCCGCCACCCTCGGGGCTCGCATCCACCGGAAGCGCGTCGTTCCCATCGCTCGGCCCAGGGCGTAGGCGACGTTGTCGCCGATCGTCGCGCCGGCGGCTGCCACGACGCACAGCAGCACGAGCGACGGGAGCGAACCGGTCGAGACGGCCACCGCCGCCGCCGCGACCAGCACGGTCTCGCTGGGAACCGGCGGGAAGAACCCGTCGATCACCGCGGCGGCGAACATGACGAGCAGGAGCCACGGTGATGCGACGGCGGCGGTGATGAATGCGTTGACGACCTCCACCCCTCGACGTTAGGAATCGGGGGTCGACCACCGCATCACTCGCAGGTATCGACCGTGTCGATCTCGCGGGGGATCTCGCCCCGGGGCGCGGGGTCAGACACGCTCGACGGGAACTTGGAGCTCGGTCAGCCAGTCCGGTCCCGGCTCATGGCCGTCGGCCTCCAGATACACCTCGCGACACGCGCCTACGACGCGATAGCCGTCGGCGACGAGGCTCTCCATCAGGGTGGACCACGATTCGCCGATTCCGCTCATGTCGCCGCGGTGGAGCAGGGTCGCGGCGGTGGGGATCGCGGGGAGCTCCACCACGTCGTAGCCGTCGCCCGGCACGGGATCGGGTTCGGCGGTGTAGGAGACGTGGACGGTCAGGTCGTCGCCGGAGGTGGTGTCGTACCAGAACACCCCGGGTTCGATGAGAGGACGTCCCGCAGACTCCAGTGCCCGGTCGAGCCCCTCGATGAGCGGGCCGATGACCGGGGACACGTTCTCGGGCCCGCCACCCGGCGCGACCCCGTGCGCTGCATACACGGTGACGGGGGCGACGTACGTGTAGACGACATCAGACATGATGGTTCCTTCCAGACGACGGAGGCGCCGCTCGATGCGCGCGAGGTCCCGGTGGGCGGCGGCGACGGACGATGTCAGCTCACGCCGGCGTTGGTCGAGGACCGCGTGCAGGACGCGGTCCTGCTCGTCGGCGTCGACGACCGTCGCGATCGCATCCAGGCCCACCCCCAGTTCTCGCAACTCCACGATGCGCAGCAGCAGGGGGAGCTGGGCGATCTCGTAGAGGCGATAGCCGCTTCGCGGATCGACGCGCTCGGGTGCGAGCAGGCCGATGCTGTCGTAATGACGCAGCATCCGTACGCTGACGCGCCCGAGGGCGGCGAACTCTCCGATGGTGTACATGATGTCCTCACTGTCGACCCTGACACAGTGTGAGGGTCAAGGCACTCGCCCCGGCGGAAGGCGTCGGATTAGGTTAGGGTGGCCTTACCTGACCGTTGCGCGGTCTCCCGAGATGCGCCGGTCCCATCACCCCCCGAGAGAGGTTCTTTTCGCATGCGATCTTCCCTGTCCCGCCGAGCGCTCGCCTGGGCGTCGACCGCAGCGGTCTCCGTCCTCCTGCTGGCCGGCTGCGCCGCGCCGAGCGCCGATCCGGCTGCCGGCACGGCCGCGGCGACCCGCACGGTCGAGCACGCGCGCGGCACCGCGACGGTGCCGGACGAGCCGCGGCGGGTCGTCGTGCTCGAGCCGGTGGAACTGGACACGGCCGTCGCGCTGGGCGTGACTCCGGTGGGGGCAGCGGTGGCCAGCAATGTGGCCGGTGTCCCGAGCTACCTCGGTGTGGATGGCGTGGAACCCGTCGGCACGGTTCCCGAGCCTGATCTCGAGGCGATCGCCGCGTTGAAGCCCGACCTCATCCTGGGCACCGAATCCCGCCACTCCAAGCTGTACGACCAGCTCGCGGCGATCGCGCCGACGGTCTACATGCAGACTCAGGCAGACCCTTGGCAGCAGAACGTGTTGCTGATCGGGGAAGCGCTCGGGCAGAAGGAGCGCGCGCAACATCTCGTCGACGGCTTCAACGACCGGTGCGCCGAGATCAGGGACCGCTTCGACGTCGCAGGCAAGACCGCCAACATGATCCGTCCCCGCGACGAGACGACCCTCAGCCTCTACGGCCCCGTCTCCTTCGCGGGTGGGGCGCTCGAGTGCGTGGGGCTGAGCATCCCGGAGCAGGACTGGGAAGACGGGCTCCAAGCCGACCTCTCGCCCGAGAACATCCTCGACGCCCGCGCCGACTACGTGTTCGTCACGACGACCGACGTCGACGACTCCTCGACCATCCCGTCCGCCATCACCGAGAACGCCGCGGAGTTTCCCTCGGTGACCCTCGTGGACACGAGCTATTGGGTCTCGGGCGTGGGCCCGAAGGGCGGCGAGCTCGTGCTCGACGACATCGAGCGTTTCCTCGACGCGCAGCAGTGACGACGGCCCGAGACGGGCGATCGCGCACGGGCGCGAGCGTGACGACAGGACGGCGAAGCCGGGTGACCCTCGGTTTCGCCGTCCTCGGCGCGCTCCTCATCGTCGCCGTGGCGCTGTCGCTCACCGTCGGGTCCAACCCGCTCGCGCTCGGAACCGTTCTCGATGTGCTCCGAGGCGGAGGGTCGGCCGAGGCCCGATACGTCGTCGCCGACTTGCGGGTCCCGCGCACGGTGGCCGGGGTGGTCGTGGCCGCAGCGCTCGGAGCCGCGGGAGCGCTCGTCCAGGCCTACACGCGCAATCCGCTCGCCGATCCGGGCATCCTCGGGGTCAACGCCGGTGCCGCGTTCGCGGTGGCGGTCGGTGTCGCGTTCTTCGGGCTCCGGGACATCTCGGCGTTCGTCTGGTTGGCCTTTGTCGGCGCCCTGGTGGTGACCCTCGCCGTCTCGGTGATCGGATCGGCGGGTCGGGGTGGGGCCGACCCTCTGCGCCTGACGCTTGCCGGGGTCGCCCTCGGCGCGGTCCTTGCGGGGCTCACGACCGGCATGACCCTCAGCAACCCCGACGCCTTCGATCGGATGCGGTCGTGGAACGCGGGATCGCTGCTCGGCCGCGACCTCGACGTCGTGGGGGCTGTCGTCCCCTTCGTCATCGTCGGACTCGTCCTCGCGCTGATCCTCGCCCCCGGCTTGAACGCCCTCGCCCTCGGCGATGACGTGGCTCGCGCCCAGGGTGCGAGAGTGGGGGCGATCCGCATCGGCGTGATCCTCGCCGTCACGGTGCTCGCGGGGGCGGCCACCGCCCTTGCCGGCCCGATCTCTTTCGTCGGTCTCATGGTGCCCCACGTGGCGCGCTGGCTGTTCGGGGTCGACCAGCGCCTGATCCTTGCGGTTTCGATGCTCACGGCACCGATCGTCGTGCTGACCTCGGACGTGCTCGGGAGGATCCTGATCGCCCCCGCCGAGATCCCCGTCGGAATCGTGACGGCGGTCGTCGGCGCTCCCGTGCTGATCGCTCTGGCGCGCCGACGGAAGGCGAGCACGCTGTGACCTCCGCCCCGCCCCGCCCCGCCCGGCCCGCGATCGATCCTGGCTATCGCCGTCTCCGCCTGCACGTCGGCCCGGTGCGCCTCGATTGCCGCGTGCGCAGTCTCCTTGTCGGCGTCGTGCTCGCGGTCGTCATCGCCCTGCTCGGCGTGATCTCCCTCGGCCTCGGGTCCTATCCGCTCACGCCGGAGGCTGTCGTCCGCGCGCTCCTCGGGGGCGGTGACGCCCTCGACCGCACCGTCGTCACGGAGTGGCGGCTGCCGCGCACGACGGCGGCGATCGCCTTCGGCGCACTCCTGGCCGTCGCCGGTGCGCTCTTCCAGACCGTGACCCGCAATCCGCTCGCCAGCCCCGACATCCTCGGCCTGTCCAACGGAGCCTTCACGGGGATGCTGCTGACGATGGTGTTCGTTTCCACGAGCTGGCCCGTCCTGATGGCGGGAGCCACCGTGGGAGGGCTCCTCACGGCACTGGTCATCTGGGTGCTCGCCCGGCGGGGCGGTGTGCAGGGGTTCCGGCTCATCGTCGTCGGCATCGGCATCGCGGCCCTGCTGTCGTCGCTCAACACCTGGATGCTGCTGGAGGTCGAGTTGGAGACGGCGATGTTCGCGTCGGCGTGGGGTGCGGGCAGCCTCAACGGTGTCGCGGCGCCGCAGGTCGTCGGCGCGATCGCCTGCGCCGTCCCGCTGCTGGTCCTCCTCGTCGCCGTCACCCCGCGCCTGCGTCAACTCGACCTGGGCGACGACGTCGCCACGGCGACCGGTGCGACGCCCCAGCGGGTACGCACGATCGCGCTGCTCGTGGGCGTGGCCCTCGTCGCGCTCGCGACCGCCGTCATGGGTCCCGTCGCCTTCATCGCCTTCGCCGCCCCGCAAGTGGCGCGCCGGATCGCCCGCACGCCCCACCTGTCGCTCGGCGTCTCGGCGCTCGTGGGCGCGCTCCTGCTGCTGGCCTCCGATGTCGTCGCCCAGCACGTCCTTCCCGTCACCCTCCCCGTCGGCGTCGTCACCGTCTCCGTCGGGGGTCTGTACCTCGTCGTCGTCCTCGTCCAGGAGATCCGCCGCCGTGCCTGAAGACCTCTCTCGCCCCGGTTCCGTCGTCCCCGCTCGGCTTCGCGCCGAGACCGTCCGTCTGGGCTACGACGGTGCTCCCATCATCGATGGGCTCACCGCCGAGATCCCCGACGGCTCGTTCACCGTCATCATCGGTCCCAACGCGTGCGGCAAGTCGACGCTGCTGCGCGGACTATCGCGGTTGCTCGCTCCGCGCGCCGGGGCCGTGATCCTGGACGGGAAGGAGATCACCGAGCGGCCGGCCAAAGACGTGGCCCGGCGCCTGGGGCTCCTTCCGCAGACCGCGCTGGCGCCCGACGGTATCACCGTGGCCGATCTCGTCGGCCGGGGAAGGTATCCGCACCAGGGCTTCCTGCGACAGTGGTCCGACCGAGACGAGCAGGCCGTGCACGACGCGCTCGTCGCCACCGGCACGACGGAGCTCTCCTCCCGCCGCGTGGAGGAGTTGTCGGGAGGGCAGCGTCAGCGTGTGTGGGTGGCGATGGTGCTGGCGCAGGAGACGGACCTGCTGCTCCTGGACGAGCCGACGACCTTCCTCGACATCGCGCATCAGGTGGAGCTCATGGAGCTGTTCGCGCACCTCAACCGTCAGGGACGCACGATCGTGGCGGTCCTCCACGATCTCAACCATGCGGCGCGCTACGCCGACCACATCATCGCGATGCGGCAGGGGCGGATCGTCGCGGCGGGATCTCCCTCGGAGGTCGTCACGAGTGAGCGAGTGGAGGAGATCTACGGGCTCCCCAACGTCGTGATCGCCGACCCCGTCACGGGAGGTCCGCTCGTCGTCCCCCGGGGCATTCCCGTCTCGGCGGTCGAGGGGAGCAGCCGGTGAGCTCGGTGATCGAGGCCGGCCGCAACTGGGAGTACAGCGCGTTTCCGGTGCGCGTCGCCGCCGTCCAGCGGATCAGTCCCGGCTTCGTCCGCATCACTCTCGCCGGTCCCTCCCTCGTTCACTTCGCCGCGTGGGGACTGGATCAGCGGATCAAGCTCGTCCTCCCGATGCCCGACGGCACGCGACCCGAGTTCGGACTGCTCGACGAGCCGACACCGAATCCGCAGGAGTGGTACACCCGGTGGAAGCAGCTGCCGGTGGAACGGCGCAACGTCCTGCGCACCTACACGCCGTCGGCGATCCGCCCCGAGCGCGCCGAGATCGATGTGGACGTGTACGTCCACCAGCCGGCCGGGCCCGCATCCGCGTGGGCGCTCTCGTGCGCCGTGGGCGACGAGCTCGTGCTGACAGGTCCCGACGCCCGGGTCGGCTACACCGGCTACGGCATCCACTACACGCCGTCGAGACCGCCCTCGCGCGTCGTGCTGATCGGTGATGAGTCCGCGCTTCCCGCCATCAACAATGTCGTCCGGCAGCGGGGCGACGACGAACGATTCGAGGTCTTCCTCGAACTCGGCGACCCGGCAGACGACATTCTCGTGCCGCTCCGCGACGGCGACCACGCGGAGATCGTGCGGCGTCGGGGCGTCGGCGGTGAGGCCCTGGAGGAAGCGATCACGCGGTGGGACGGCGCCGAGGAGATCGCCGCCGACCCCGGCGCGTATGTCTGGATCGCGGGGGAGACGGGGGCCGCGGCCCGCATGCGACGGCACCTGACCACCACGATCGGGATCGACAAGGAGAGGGTCGCGTTCCTCGGGTACTGGAAGCACGGCGGTCCGCTCGTCTCCTGACCGGCCGCGCGGCGGTTCAGCCCCGCAGGAAGACGCGCTCGCCGTCGATCTCCTCGCCGGTCGCGACGAACCCGGCGTCGAGATACAGCGCGATCGCGCGCTCGTTGTCGGGGCGGACGCCGAGCAGGATCCGTTCGCAGCCATCGAGCGACGACATCAGCGAGAGGATCCGGGCGAGCGCCGACCGCGCGTACCCGCGGCCCTGAAAGCGCTGATCGATCATCAGCCGGTAGATCCAGTAGTTGCCGTCGTCCGGGTCGAGGGCGTACATCGCGAACCCTACGATCTGGTCGCCGGCGCGGATGACGAGCGGCGTGCAGAACGAGTGGCGCGCCGCCTCGTCCAGCGACGCCTCGTTCGTTGCGACGAAACCGTCCTGCTCGGGTCGTACCGAGAGGGCGATCACCGCGTTCCGATCTTCCGGCAGGAAGGCACTCACGCGCACTGCGGTGTCGGAGACGTCCGGAAGGCGGGTGATCTCGTAGCGGCGCTCGATGCCGACGGTGGCCTCGCCCCACGCACTCGCGGCGACGTTTCGCTGATGCTCCGCGAAGGCGGTCTCGTCGGCGAAGAGCTCTTCGACGCTCCAGGTTCCCGGTTCCGTCGTCGGATGCACCTCGAAGCGCAGGCATCCGGGCTCGGCGCGGGTGCGGGCGACGTGGTCCGGGAGGTGACGCTCGACGGTAGCCGCCTCGGCGTCGTCACGGCAGATCAGCCGACCCGTGAGGTGGATTCGTGGCATGGGCAGTCTTTCGTCGTGCGTGTCGGCGGGCCAAAAGCAGGCCGGATCGTCGCCACGCCACCATCCGGGCCGGCGGCAGCGGCTCGGGCCTGCTTTTCGCACGTGGATGCCGGCCAGGCTATCCGGCTCGCCGCGATACGCGGTCTCTCGGAGGGTGGCCGCCAACGCCGCCGCAGCCGGGTAACGTAGACAACCACACGTGACACGGGGTGCCCGTCAGGGCTGAGATCACACCCGTCGAACCTGATCTAGTTCGTACTAGCGAAGGGATGTCGCGCCATGACGCGCACGCCACCGCCTCTGATCGACTCCACCTGTGCGGCCTGGGAGGAGGTGCGCTCCCGATCGCCGCTGGTCCACTGCATCACCAACGGCGTGGTCGTGGGAATGACCGCCAATGCCGTGCTCGCCCTCGGTGCCGCCCCGGCGATGGTCGACATCCCGGGGGAGGCGGGGTCGTTCGCCGCGGCGGCGTCCGGTCTCCTCGTCAATCTCGGCACGCCCGCCACCGAGCAGCGCGAAGCGATGCGTGAGGCCGTCGCCGCCGCGAACGGTGCCGGAACCCCGTGGGTGCTCGACCCCGTCGCGGTCGGCTCGCTTCCCGTGCGTACCCCGTTCGCCCAGGACCTCGCGTCACAGGCACCCACGATCGTCCGCGGCAACGCCTCGGAGATCATCGCCCTCGGCGGTGGCGGGGCCGGAGGGCGCGGTGTCGACGCCACAGACGACGTCGACGCTGCTGCCTCCGTCGCGGTCGCTCTCGCCGCCCGAACCGGCGGCGCGGTCGCCGTCTCGGGCCCCGTCGACCTGATCGTCGCCGACGGACGTGCCGCCCGCGTCCGCAACGGCCACTCCTTGCTCACGCGGATGACCGGGGGCGGCTGTGCCCTCGGGGCGGTGATGGCGGCGTTCGCAGCGGTCGAGTCAGACGCGTTCGTCGCCGCGACGGCGGCTTCGGTCGTCTACGGGGTGGCCGCCGATGTGGCGGCTGAGACAGCTGCGGGGCCCGGGACCTTCGCGGTCGCCTTCCTCGACGCGCTCGACGGTCTCACCGCCGACGCGATCCTGGCACGGGGGGTGGTGGCATGATCGACCTCTCGCTGTCCCTCGTGACCGACTCCGCGATCGCGGCGCGCGCCGGGCACGATCTGGCCGACGTCGTCTCCGCGGCCGTCTCCCACGGCGTGACCTCGGTGCAGGTGCGGGAGAAGACCCTGTCCGGCCGGGCCTTCCTCGAGACGGTCTGCCGGATCGCCGAGGTCGTTCCCGACGGCGTTCCGGTGCTCGTCAACGACCGTGTCGACGTGTACCTCGCGGCACGCGCGGCGGGCGCCGCCGTCGCAGGCGTCCATGT
>JBMDWQ010000166.1:0-14673 GCA_048594675.1 Microbacterium sp.
ACGCCGCCGGATGGTCCTCCGGTGGAGTCTCCGCCGACGACGGTGGAGGTGCCGAGTGACCCGCAGCCCGCGGTCTCGCTCGTGAAGACCGCGACCCCCGACGAGGTGTCCGAGGTCGGCGAAGAGGTGTCGTACCGCTTCCGCGTCACCAACACCGGCAACGTCTCGCTCGACGACGTATCGATCGCCGAGGGCGCGTTCACCGGGTCCGGCGAGCTGTCGGACGTGGAGTGCCCGAGCGACACCACGCTGCTGCCGGGTGAGTTCGTCGACTGCGCGGCAACGTACCTCGTGACGCAGGCCGACCTGGATGCCGGGTCGATCCAGAACACCGCCACCGCGACCGCCGTCTCGCCGCAAGAGGTGACGGTGGAGAGCGAGCCGTCCACCGCCGTGGTCACGGCCCTCGCCGACCCGAGCCTCTCGGTGGTCAAGTCTGCGGACGCGGACGACGTGTCCCGGGCGGGTGATGTGATCACGTACTCCTTCGTGGTGACCAACACGGGCAACGTGACGCTGACCGACGTGTCGGTGGACGAGGGCTCCTTCACCGGGACGGGCGAGCTCTCGCCGATCGCTCCGGCATCGGTCGCGTCGTTGGCACCGGGGGCGGAGGCGACGTTCACCGCGACGTACGTCGTCACCCAGCCCGACGTGGACGCGGGATCGATCTCGAACTCGGCAACGGGTACGGGTACACCCCCGGACGGTCCGCCGGTGGAGTCTCCGCCGTCCGAGGTGACCGTGGACATCGACCCGGAACCCGGTCTGTCGGTCGTGAAGTCGGCCACCCCGACCGAGCCCGCGTTCTTCACGGTCGGCCGTGAGATCACGTACTCGTTCGTCGCGACCAACACCGGCAACGTCACCCTGACCGACGTCGCGATCTCGGAGGGTGCCTTCACCGGATCCGGCGAACTGTCACCGATCGCACCGGCATCGGTTGCCTCGCTCGCGCCGGGCGCGCAGACGACCTTCACGGCGACGTACGTGGTGACCCAGGCCGACGTGGACGCCGGCGGCGTCACCAACACGGCGACCGGGACGGGGACGCCTCCGGATGGCCCGCCGATCGAGTCGCCCCCGACGACGGTCGAGGTCCCGAGCGACCCGCAGCCGGCCCTGGAGATCGTGAAGTCGGCGTCGTCGACCCCGATCACGGTCGCCGGTGACGTCATCACCTACTCCTTCCGCGTGACGAACACGGGGAACGTGACGATGACCGACATCTCGGTCGCCGAGGGCACCTTCACCGGCACCGGCGAGCTGTCGCCGATCACCTGCCCGGATGCAGCCGCATCGCTGCTGCCCGGCGCATCGGTCACCTGTGAGGCCACCTACGTGGCGACACAGGCCGATGTCGACGCCGGCTCCATCGAGAACACGGCAACCGCGACCGGTACGCCGCCTGATGGTCCGCCGGTCGAGGCGCCGCCGTCCACGGTGGTCGTCGAGATCGACCCCGAGCCCGGCCTGACGGTCGTGAAGTCGGTCGAGCCGCTCACCACGGACGAGTTCATCGCCGGGGCCGTGCTCGAGTACCGCTTCGTCGTCACCAACACCGGCAACGTGACCGTGACCGATGTGGTCGTCTCTGAGGACGACTTCACGGGCACGGGCGAGCTGTCGGCCGTGGAGTGCCCGACCGACGTGCTGGCTCCGGGTGACCAGATCACCTGCTCGGCGAGCTACACCGTCACTCAGGCGGACGTCGACGCCGGAAGCGTCACGAACACGGCCTCGGTCGGCGGCAACACCCCGGGTGGCCCGCCGATCGACTCGCCGCCCTCGACGGTCACGGTTCCGAGCCTGGATGCGCCGGCCCTGACCCTGGTGAAGTCCGCCGATGTGGCGAACATCTCCAAGGTCGGCCAGCGGGTGACCTACTCGTTCCTGGTGACGAACACCGGCAACACGAGTCTGACCGATGTCGTCGTCACCGAGACCGAGTTCTCGGGGGCGGGCTCGCTGTCGGCGATCACGTGCCCGGAGTATGGAACGCTGCTCCCGGGCCAGCAGGTCACCTGCACCGCGACCTACGTGGTCGTGGAGGCAGACCTGGACGGAGCCGATCTCGTGAACCGCGCCACGGCCACGGCCACGCCGCCGACCGGAGCCGACGTCACGTCGCCGCCGTCGACGGTGCGGATCACCTCGATCGATCTTCCGGACGAGATCCCGAACACCGGTGGCACGCTGTCGCTCGGCATCGTGGTGCTCGCCGCATTGCTCCTCGGGGCCGGCGGTGTGCTGCTCGTGATCGTGCGTCGACGCAGGGGAGGAGGTCGGGCGACTCGATGATCGCCTGACCCCGGGAAGGGGACGGTTCTGAGCTCTCGCTCACCCCAGCGGACCGTCCCCTTCCCTTCTGCGTGTCTGGCCGCGCGACAATGGAGCGTGGCCAGGGGCGAGACGGGACCTGTCGCCGCGACCGGACAGGGCTGCTCTGTCTGCCGCGACGGCGCATACAGCGGAGGGCAGCCACGTTTCATCGTGTCGACATCACCCGTCGACCTGCTCTACCGCTGCGAGGTCTGCCGCACCTGGTGGGTCGACAACGGCCGAGCCCTGCGACCGATGACGGACGACGAGGCGCGCTCGCGTTTCCCCGACGATGCCCGGGCGGACTGAACCAGGAGCGCGGACAGCGGCGTGCGGGAGGGTGCGCGCCGGCCGCTTACGCCTTCGCGTCTTGGCGCGGGATGACGACCTTCTTGATGATCAGGAGGATCGAGGCGGTCACAGGGATCGCGACGAGCGCGCCCAGGAGTCCCATGAGGGTTCCCCCGACGAGTGCGCCGATCACGACGAGGGCGCCGGGGACCGAGATCGTCTTGTTCATGACGCGGGGGGTCAGGACGTATGCCTCCAGCTGCATGTAGACGAGATACGCGGCCGCGAACACCAGCGCCGATAGCGGACTGGCGAACAGCGCGACGACCGAGCCGATGCCCCAGAACAGCACGGTTCCCACGAGCGGAATGATCGTGATGCAGAACGAGACGACCGCGAGGAGCAGCGGGAACGGAAGACCGAGCACCGAGTAGAGGATGAACGTCACGAGCGCGTTGAAGAACGCGAGCACGACCATGCCGCTGAGGTAACCGCCCACCGACGAGGTGATCTCCTCCGTGAGCTCGGCCGTCAGCGTGCGGCTGCGCGCCGGGAGCAGGCGATAGAACGCCTGCTTCATCTGCGGGAGGGTCGCGAGGAAGTACAGGCTCAGCACGATGATGATGATGAGGCCCGACAGCGTCGTGCCGATGGAGATGCCGATCTGCAGCACGCCGCCACCGATCGCCGCGATGTTGCTGGGGTCGGTGAGGAACTTCTGCACATCGCCGAGGAGCGCCGGGACCTGGTCGCCGAACTGGTCACGCAGCCAGAGGTAGACCTCGGTGCGCTGGAACGCGGCGACCATGTCGGGGAGGTCGCGGATGAACTGCGACACCTGCTCGACGACCGTGGGGATCACCAGCCACAGCACTCCGACGAGCAGGATCGCGAAGGCGAAGTAGACGATCACGATCGCCCACGCCCGACCCACTCCGCGGTGCTCGAGGCGGCGCACGAGCGGGTCGAGCCCGAGCGCGGCGAAGAGCGCGAACGCGATGTAGATCCAGATCGTGACGAGGTCGGAGACCGCCATGCCGAGGGCGATGGCAGCCAACGCGCCGAGAGTCAGGAAGAAGCCGACGGCGAAGGGGCGCTGCAGTGCGGTCCCGATCGTCCGCGAGGGAGCATCGGGCTCGGGAGGCGAGGCGGTCATGGACACACTCTAGGGGGCGAGGGGCGGCGACTTCCGGGCGGTCGCGCGGGTGGCGACCCGATAGTCTCGGGCGGGGAGGAACCATGACCGACGACACCGCCGCGATCGCTCAGCTGCACGGCCTGCGGGCGAGCATCGACAACATCGACGCCGCACTGATCTTCCTGCTCGCCGAGCGGTTCCGCTGCACGAAGCAGGTGGGTGTGCTCAAGGCCGAGCACGGCATGCCTGCGTCCGACCCGTCCCGGGAGGAGCAGCAGATCGCACGCCTGCGCCGCCTCTCGCTCGATGCCGACCTCGACCCCGAATTCGCCGAGAAGTGGTTCAACTTCGTCGTGGCCGAGGTCATCCGGCATCACACCGCCGCCGCCGAGCAGAGCTAGCAGCAGTTCGCTGCATTGGCGGTCATGTTGCCGCCGCCTGTTTCGCGGGATGCCTGGGAACTGAGGTTCTTGGGAAGTACACAAGCCTCACTTACGCTGGGTCATGGCCAGATCGTTACTCGGCGCATATTGCAGGCATGATCTCTCCAGGCGCACACTTGCGTTAGCAGGCGCGACCCGAGGAGAAATCTTGCACACACGTCCACGAGCTGTGGCAATCGCGGCGACATCGCTTCTGCTCATCGCCGTGACGACTCCGGCGCACGCGGCCGATCCGGATAATCTCACGCCGACGGCAAACTACAGTCACGTCTACTGCGAGAATCAAACGCTCGCGACTGCCACGATCGTCTGCCAGACCGACAATGGCGCGATTAGCGTCTTCATGCAGAGTTCCGTTTCGGACTATCTGGAAGGTCGGATTCGCGACTCCCTCGATAACAGCTACGAAGGTATCGCATCGATCTCCATTTCGTACCCGAAATCCCCGGTATATAGCGGTGCCGGAGAGACGGACGTCATCTATCAGATGGGCACGCTTTCTTCCCCATATGTGGGCATGTACTGGTGTAATGACGCCGTTGACAACTATCTCTACTCCTGCGACCAGGGCTATGTACGGATCACGACGAACACGTCCTACCATCGGCGAGCATTGGCTTGCCACGAGACCGGGCACGCCGTCGGACTGCTCCACGGCGGTAACGCAGACCCGATCGTAAGCAGTACAGATTCTAGGCTTGGGTGCATGCGTACCCCGTTCGATGCCGATAGTTACACTCTCGGCCCTAACAACGTCGCGCAGATCAACGAAACGTACTGACGCGAAGGCGGAGAGGAGGGTGAAAGATGAGACACCGTGCAGCGAAAGCGCTGGCGCCGCTGTCTTTGCTCCTGCTTCTGGTAGCAGGATGTGCGCCTGAGGCCGACGGTGAGGTGCGTGTTCTCACCGGTGAGGGTCTTGCTGTGCTACCCGCGGAGTCCTTGACCGACTGGGTCACTTATGTGGACGCCGTCGTGATCGCGAAGGTGACGAGCAAAGAGCAGTCTCCGGAGCCGGTCACGCCTGATGAGGAGGAGTCGGGCGAAGGATACGCTGTCCAGCTCGTGACGTTCGACGTGCTGGAAACGCTGTGGCACCCGAAGGACTACACGGCGCCACCAGAGTCGTTCACGACCTCCTATAACGCCTTTGTGTGGGAGAACGGCGACCGGGACAAGGCGATCCCCCTCGTCGAAGCAAATGCCGTCCGTTTCGAGGTCGGTGGGACGTACCTTCTTCCGCTCGTGGACTATGCGACCTTCGACGAGTGGGCGCCGATCCTGCCCTCCTCCGTCCTGCCGTTCGAGGATGGGATCGCGGGAAAAGGGGAGACGATCCTCGGCGGCGACAACACGCCGGCACCCCATGCCGCGCTGTCCGCGCCCGCTCAGCAACTCTGGGGGCTCGGCCGGCAGGAGATCGTCGACAAGCTCAACGCCACGGCCCCAGACCCCTATGCGACGCCGTTCGTCCACTTGCCCCCGGAGGAGCAGTATCAGCAGGCTCTCCGGGCCGCGCGGGCCGATGAGTCCGGGGGCGTCGACGATCCCGACACTCAGTTCGACGACTGACGACGCGGAGAAGGCCCGCGCTCCGTACCGAGGGCCGTCGCGGAGACGATCGGCGGCTGACCGTCTGACCGGTCGGGATCAACGGCGATATCGCTGATCGACCCGTTGCGGCTCCCGTCCCGGATCTCGGATGACCCGGCCGACACGAGACGGTTGACGACATTGATCAGCCCACCGTGCGTGACGACCACGACGGTTCGACCCCGGTAGACGCGAGCAATGCGAAGGAGGGCTCGTTCGGCTCGCGCGCTCAGACTCGAGACGGACTCCCGGCCGGCGATCTGACCGTCCGGGAACGCGTCGCCGAGCGCGTTCCAGGCGATCCCTTCCGCGGCGCCCCACGCCTGCTCCGCGAGATCCGCCTCGACGTGGAGCGTCGTCACGTTCAGCGCGGAGGCGAGGATCCGCGCCGTCTCTGAGGCTCGGGCCAGAGGACTGGTGACGATCGCCGCATACTCCCGACCTGCCAGCTCTCTCCCGGCTGCCGTCGCTTGCGAACGGCCTCGTTCATTGAGGGGGATATCGGTGTGGCCCTGGATGAGGCCGAGTGCGTTCCACTCCGTCTCTCCGTGACGGACCAGTCGCAGGACCGTCGCGCCGACGGTCTGCTCGTCGACCTGGCCGCGGGCGGCGGGCGTCAGGGCGTCGCCCTTCGCAGCGGCACGAACGACAGCGTACCGATCGCGGCGACGGCCACGAGGATCCACACGGCGACCCCCAACGTGCCCTGCGCGACGAACCAGGCGCCCACGGCGTTCCAGCCGTCGAGTCGGATGATGAGCCAGACGAGCCCCACCAGCAGGAGTCCGGTGCCCACCAGCAGCACCGTGAGCCACACGTTGCCGAACCGCTTGTACACGGTCGCAGCTCCGAAGCCGATGATGAAGAACAGCATCGCGAGGGCGAAGTAGAACAGCCACGCGGCCAGCGGACCGGCGTCCCAGATCCAGTCGAGGGAGAAGAAGTACCCGTTCATGCCCCACCCGCCCGTGGCGCGTTCCACGAACCCACCGACGAGGTAGATCGTGGAGAGCATCGCGGCGGTGAGCGCGGCCGTCAGGGTCGTCCCGAAGAAGTACTCCCGCCGCGTGACGCTCATCGCCTGCGAGAACGGGAAGGTCAGGGTGAGCGCCTGCACGCCGACGACGCCGAAGTACCAGTACGGGGCCTGCGCGCCGCCGCTGTACTTCTCCGCCTCGGGCGGGAGGAGCGCCCAGATCAAGAGGGTGAGGAGGAAGGCCCCGGCCAGCACGATGAGGGGGACCCAGATGTAGGTCTGCCGGTTGATGAGCTGCATGCGGACGACGTTGCCGGTGCGGTTCACGAGAGTGCTCCTTCGGACAGGGCCGGGTCCGCGGTGGACGGGCGGGCCTCGGCATGGTGCTGGGTGGTGCGAACGATGAGCTGCTGGAGCGATACCGGCGCCACATCCAGTCCCGCTTCGGCCAGGCGCTCGCGGTCGGCGCTCGTGAGCTCACCGATGACGGTGACGGAGGAGACGCGGCCGAGGCTCTCGCGGTGGAGGACCTCTCGCCCGCCGACGAAGGCTTCGACGGCAGCGCTGTCGCCGACGATGTTCGCCGCGCGATCACGGACGGCGTCGGTGTCCTCGTCCATGACGATCCGCCCCCTGTCGATCACGATCACCCGCTCCAAGAGGTTGGCGACCTCGTCGATCAGGTGACTGGACAGGATGATCGTGCGCGGGTGCTGCGCGTAGTCCTCCAGCAGGCGATCGTAGAAGAGCTGCCGGGCCACCGCGTCCAGGCCCAGGTACGGTTCGTCGAAGAAGGTGACCTCGGCGCGGGAGGCGAGCCCGATGATGACCCCGACGGCGCTCAGCTGGCCGCGGGAGAGCTTCTTGATCGTCTTCTTGAGCGGGAGCTCGAAGTCGTCGACGAGCCGATCTGCCAGCGCCTGGTCCCAGCGCGGGAAGAAGAGGCTCGCGATGCGGAACGCGTGCCGCGGGGTGGCGTCGTCGGGGTACTTCTGGCTCTCGCGCACGAAGCACACCCGGCGGAGGACCTTGGCGTTCTCGTACGGGTTCTCCCCGAACACACGTACGGTGCCGCTCGTGGGGAAGTTCTGTGCGGTGAGGATCGACATCACCGACGTTTTGCCGGCGCCGTTGCGGCCGAGGAGTCCGTAGATCGTGTTCTCCTCGATCGCGAAGCTCACCCGGTCGACCGCCAGCGTGTCGCGGTAACGCTTGGTGAGATCGGTCACTTCGATCACGGTGGTCATGCGCGTGCTCCTTCCGTCGGCGACGCGGGCGTCGCGGTGCGTGCGGCGCGCTCGAGGAGGAGGCGGCCGAGGTCTTCGGGGCTGAGGCCGAGCTTGCGGGACTCCGCCAGCAGCGGGTCGAGGTAGCGGGCGGCGAAGGCGTCGCGTCGCTCGGCGCGGAGGATCTCCTGCGCGCCGGAGGAGACGAACATCCCGATGCCGCGCCGCTTGTACAGCACACCCTTCTCGGTGAGCATGGCGATTCCTTTCGCGGCGGTGGCGGGGTTGATCCGGTAGAACGCCGCGAGCTCGTTCGTCGACGGAGCCTGCGCCTCTTCGGCAAGGCTGCCGTCGATGATCGAGTCCTCCACGCTCTCTGCGATCTGCAGGAAGAGCGGTCGTCCTTCTTCGATCATCCCAACCCCGTTCATTGGTTACCTACTTGACTAAGTAACCATGGCACTGGCGCGTCTGTCAAGCGCAACGAAGAGGACGGTTTGCGCACCTGTGAGAGTCCTGGCTACGGTGGAAGGCGGGCCACGGGCGAGTCTCGAGGGCCCCGACGACCAGTCCGCGACCGCCCTCGCCGGGTGTCTCCGACATCGCGAGAGCGGGCGTATGGTCGACGGTCTGGGCGACGGACCCGATGTGTGTCGCCAACGCACCCGTGCAGCGCGCGTCGCCCGCCGACGCCCGCGCGAGTGCCGAAGATCGTCACCCGGGCGTAACCGATGCAGCCTGTCCGCACGGCTGCCGAGGTGAAGCAAGTGACCGTTTCCACCCCCGCTGTCGAGGCGAAGAACCTGTTCAAGGTCTTCGGCCGCAACCCCCGAGAAGGCGTGCGCCGGCTCCAGGCCGGCCAGTCCCGTGCCGAGATCGCCGACGTCGGCACCGCGGCTGTCATCGATGCGAGCTTCTCCGTGCAGCCCGGAGAGATCTTCGTGATCATGGGCCTGTCGGGATCGGGGAAGTCCACGATCATCCGCATGCTCAATGGTCTCCTCCAGCCCACGTCAGGCGAGGTCCTGGTCGGCGGCCGCAATGTCACCCGCGCCTCGGCGGGAGATCTGCGTGACATCCGGCGGTCGTCGGTGTCGATGGTCTTCCAGCACTTCGCGCTGCTCCCGCACCTGACGGTGCTCGACAACGCCGCCTACGCCCTCGAGATCCAGGGCGTCGGGAAGGCCGAGCGCCGTCGCCGCGCGCAGGAGATCCTCGACCGGGTCGGGCTGGGCGACCGTGCGCAGGCGATGCCGGACGAACTGTCGGGCGGTATGCGGCAGCGCGTGGGGATCGCCCGCGCGCTCACCGCCGGCACCGACATCCTGCTCATGGACGAGGCGTTCTCCGCGCTCGATCCGCTCATCCGCCGCGAGATGCAGGAGCAGCTGATCGAGTTGCAGCGCGAGCTCGGCCGGACGATCGTGTTCATCACGCACGACCTCAACGAGGCGATGTTCCTCGGCGACCGCATCGCGGTCATGCACGACGGCCGGATCGTCCAGAACGGCACGCCCGAAGAGATCCTCACCGATCCCGCCAATGACTACGTCGCACAGTTCGTCCAGGACGTGGATCGCGCGCGCGTGCTCACCGCGTCGGGAGTGATGGAGCCGCCCCACCAGACCACGCCGCTGACGGCGGGCGTGCGCGGCGCTCTCCGGGTGCTTCGCTCCCAGCAGGCCAGTGCCGTCTTCGCGGTCGAGAACCGACGCCTGGTCGGCGTCGTCACCGATCGCGCCGTCATCCGCGCCGTCAAGG
Organism: Microbacterium sp.; assembly: GCA_048594675.1. Taxonomy (GTDB): domain Bacteria; phylum Actinomycetota; class Actinomycetes; order Actinomycetales; family Microbacteriaceae; genus Microbacterium. The sequence goes on from JBMDWQ010000166.1 coordinate 9,751, forward strand.
CGGGACAGACCGACCTGCGGCAGATCGTGGACACCTCCGTCCCCACCGTCGGCCCCGACGACCTCCTCACCGACATCGTCGAGACCGCGGTGGAGGCGACGGTCCCCCTCGCCGTCGTCGACGACGACCGGCGCCTCCTCGGGGTGATCCCCCGCGTCACGCTCCTTGCCGCACTCGGGAACGTGCCGGCGACCACGCGCGAGATGCCGATCATCCAGACTCCGATCGAGATGGTGGCCGAGTTCACCCCGCTGGTCGATGACGTCACGCGGGGAGCCGCCGTTCCGGCGGCGGCCGCGACGGAGGGGGGCGCGCGCTGATGGAGCAGTTCGAAGAGCTCATCCGCATCCCTCTCGGTCAGTGGGTGCGATCGGTCATCGACTTCCTCAAGGAGTACCTCGGCGGTTTCTTCGATGTCGTCGCGACGGTCTTCTCGGCGATCTACGACGCCGCGGCCTGGGTGTTCACGTCGCCGCCGTTCTGGGTGATCATCGTCGTCTTCACGGCCGCCGCATGGCTGGTCAAGGGAGCGAAGCTCGCCATCGGCACCTTCGTCGGGTTCGTCGTCATCCTCGCCGTGGACCAGTGGCAGAATGCGATGCTCACCCTCGCCCTCACGATCGTCGCCGTCCTGATCGCCACCGCGATCGCGATCCCCGTCGGCATCTGGGCGGCGCGGTCGCAGACCGTGTCGAACGTCGTCCGCCCGGTGCTCGACTTCCTGCAGACGATGCCGGCGTTCGTGTACCTGCTCCCGGCGATCTTCCTCTTCAGCGTCGGCGTGGTCCCGGGAATCGTCGCGACCATCATGTTCGCCGTCGCCCCGGGCGTGCGGCTCACGGAGCTCGGGATCCGCGGCGTCGACCCCGAGGTGGTCGAGGCCGGGCAGGCCTTCGGCGCCACTCCGGGCCGCGTGCTGCGCCAGATCCAGCTCCCCCTCGCGCTGCCGTCGATCATGGCGGGGATCAACCAGATCATCATGCTCTCGCTGTCGATGTCGGTCATCGCCTCGATGGTGGGGGCGCCGGGCCTCGGGCGCCCGATCGTCCAGGCGCTCAGTTCCGTCAATGTGCCCCTCGGATTCGAGGCCGGCCTCGCCGTCGTGATGATCGCGATGATCCTCGACCGTCTCACCGGCGCTCTCGGCACCCGTCGCCGCCGTACGCGCGCGGCCGCGACCGCTCCGGCATCCGAGCCGGTCGCCGCCACGGCCTGAGCACCCCTCGACCCGACGCGTGAGCGTCGTCCGTCCGCGGTACCCCGCGGGCATCCCCAACACCCGTGACACAGCACACGGGAGGAAAGGAAAACCCATGAAGAAGCGACACCTCCTGAGCACCCTCGCCCTGGGATCGGCCGCCGCGCTCGCGCTGGTCGGCTGCTCCGCCGACACCGGGAACGGCGGAAACGGCGGCGAGGCCGGCAAGGACATCACGATCGGCGTGTTCAACGGCTGGCCGGAAGGTGAGGCCGTCTCGTACCTGTGGAAGCTCGCCCTCGAGGACAAGGGCTACAACGTCGACCTCGAGTACGCCGACGCCGGGCCCGTCTTCCAGGGCGTCGCGGGAGGCGACTACGACGTCGCCCTCGATGGCTGGCTGCCCCTGACCCACGCGGCCTACTTCGACGAGTTCGGCGACGACATCGTCGACCTCGGCTCCTGGAACGACGACGCCAAGCTCACCATCGCGGTGAACGCCGACGCGCCGGTGGACTCGCTCGCCGATCTCGCCGCGGCGTCGGACCAGTTCGGCGGCCGCCTCATCGGCATCGAACCCGGCGCGGGACTCACCAAGGCCACGCAGGAGAACGTCATCCCCGCCTACGGGCTGGAGGGCATGGACTACATCACCTCCTCGACCCCGGCGATGCTCGCCGAGCTCAGCAGCAAGCTGGATGCGGGCGAGAACGTCGCGGTGACGCTCTGGCGTCCGCACTGGGCGTACGACGCCTACGACATCAAGGACCTCGCCGACCCCGAGGGCACCCTGGGCGACGCCGAGTCGATCCACACCTTCACTCGTACCGGCTTCGACACGGACTTCCCCGAGGTGAACGCATGGCTGAAGGACTTCCGCATGGACTCCGACATGCTCTTCTCGCTCGAGAACGTGATGTACAACACCGATGAGGACGTCACGGATTACACCGACATCGTCCGCCAGTGGATGACCGAGAACAAGGAGTGGGTGGACTCGCTGACCGCGTGATCCGATCTCTTCCCGGGGCCGGCCGTAGCGTCCGCTACGCGTCGGCCCTCGGCGTCTCCGGCGGAGTGTCGGACGGGGCGTCTGGGCCGCCCGAGGGAAGCTCCAGCGCCACCTTCTTCTCCAGCACCACGATCGCCTCGTCGGAGAGGGAGATGAGTCCGTCCAGTTCTGCCCGTGCGCGCCGGTAGGCGGTATGCCGCTCGGCCGGGGACGCCGAACCGTCGGTCGCGACGGCGAGGAGCTGCTTGGCGGTCGAGAGGCGCTTGCGCTCCGCGTCGCTCAGTCCGCTCGTGCGCTGCCGTCGCGCATCGCGCTCGGCGAGGTCGAACGCCACCTCGTAGTCGGTGACCGCGGTCCGGTACTCGGCCACCTGATCGGGCGTCACCTTGGCGGTCACCGAGGCGGGCCGTGCGGCATCGGCCACCTTCTTGGCCTTGAGGAAGGCCGCCGTGAGCGGCTGGCGTCCGTCGCTCATCGTCGGGAAGTCGATGAGCTTGGCGACGTCGAGCTCGTATTCGAGCCACCGCGCCGTAACGGCGTCGTGCGACGCGAACAGCTTCTCCAGCTGGTCGGGCATCGGCGAGGGGCGTGTGATCGCCTGGGGCTCCGAGGCGACCGCCACCGGGTTGGTGCGCGCGGCCACCTGAGCCGCCTTGAGCTCGCCCTTCGCGCGGATCATCTCGAGCCTGCGTTCGTGGCGCCGGGTCGCGAGCGTGTCGAGACGCTTGATCGCGCCACCGGCCACGGCGGCGAGAGGGAACACGAGCCACCAGTAGTCCCCGGCGAACTGGAAGAACTCCTGCACCGCTCGACCCTACCGCTCTTCGTGCGGCTCGTCGGTGTCGTCGGGCCGTGCGCGGCGGTCGCGCGTGCGAGCCTCGAACGCGGCGGCGGCGCTCTCGGCCGCGCGGGTCACGGCCTCGGCCGACCGCGCGGCGAGCTCCTGCGCCATCGTCTGCCAGTGCGCCGCATCACCCCAGAGGGGGAACACCTCGGGCCGCGTGCGGGCGTCGCCGTCTGGGCGAGCGTCTCCCGGCGACGGGGCGCCGGACCCGGCGGGCGCCGTTCCGCCGGCGCGCGCCTGTCGCCACGCCTCCGCTTCGGCCGCCGCGAAGGCGCGCTCCCAACGGCGCACGGCCGCGCGATACTCCGAGAAGTCCGCCGCCGACATGGTCTGCCCCGCCGGCCGCAGACGCTGTGCCTCCTCTCGAGCGAGGAAGTGCGCCGCGATCACCGGGTGGCGCGCATCGCTCATGGCGGGAAAGGCCAGGGCCTTCGCGGCGTCGGTCTCATACTCCATCCACCGCGCCGTCAGCGCGTCGTGCTCGGCCATCGTCTGCGCGAGCGGGTATGCGGACCGCGGCGTGGATGCCGTGGCGCGCGTCGCGCGGGCGGCGCTCACGCGGGCTCGCGCGGCGCGCACGGCAGCCACCGCGGCTCGCGCGTAGCGCTGCGTCTGCTGCAGGGCCCGACGCGCGGACGACACCTCCGAGGTCGTCGCCCGCGCCGCGGTGCGGTCGGCCTGCACGCGGGCCAGATCGGCGCGCGCCACCTTCGCGTCGCCGCGTGCGACGGTCAGCTGCCGCCGGGCTTCGCGGAGCTCATGGCGCGCTGCGTCGTAGCCGAGGCGACGCTGGCGCGCCGTGCGCCGGCTGCGCACACCGACCCAGCCGAGGGCGCCGGCACCGACCGCGCTCGGCGCGATCCACCAGAACTCGGCCACCGTCGTCCAGACGAGCGGGTCCACCCCTTCATGCTAACGAGGTGCCGCGCCGCGGAATCGACGCTAGCTTTTGCAGAAAGCCAGAAGGCTATGTAGCATAGCCACATGAACGGCATGGTCGAAACCCGCTATATCCCGCTGTCGCAGGGTCGTATCGCCTACGAGGAGAGCGGCGACGGCCCTCTCGTGGTGCTGTCGCCGGGCATGGGCGAACTCCGCTCGACGTACCGACTGCTGGTGCCTCGTCTGGTGCGCGCAGGATTCCGTGTGGTCTCCGTAGACCTCCGCGGTCACGGCGATAGCGACACGACCTTCGATCAGTACGGCGACACCGCCACGGCGCATGACCTCGGGGCCCTGATCGACCACTTCGGGGAACCGGCCGTCGTCGTCGGAAACTCCATGTCTGCCGGCGCCGCGGTCATCCTGGCAGCCGAGTCGCCCCGACTGGTGCGTGGCCTCGTTCTGACCGGCCCCTTCGTGCGCCCTCCGACCGTCCATCCGGCGATGGCGCTCATGTTCCGGATGCTGACGGCTCGGCCGTGGGCCGCAGCCGCCTGGAACGCCTACCTTCCCCAGCTCTACGCCGGCGACCTGCCGACCGACTTCGCGCAGTACCGTTCCGCCGTGCGCGACGCGCTGCGACGCCCCGGATACGCCCGCGCCTTCTCCCGCACCACGCGCGCCGACCACGGCCCCGCCGAGCGTGCGCTCGCCGCCGTTCGTGCACCCTCCCTCGTCCTCATGGGGGAGAACGACCCCGACTTTCGCGATCCTCGCGCCGAGGCCGAGTGGATCGGGACCGCGCTCGGCAGCCGGGTGGTGATGGTCCCTCGCGCCGGCCACTACCCCCACGTCCAGCAACCGGACGTGACGGCCGACGCGATCATCCACTTCATCGAGGAGGAGCTGCACCGTGCCTAGGGCAGGACTCAGCCGTTCCATCGTGATCGATCGGGCCGCACAGATACTCGACGACGCTGGAGCGGG
>JBMDWQ010000167.1:0-8539 GCA_048594675.1 Microbacterium sp.
GAGCTCGCGGATGTAGCGGCGGAACTCCTCGGTGCCTTCGACGAGGTAGGCCAGGTCGGGGTCGGGGAGATCGATCCACCACCTCTTCGCGAGCTGCTGAGCGACCCCGATGTGGTGGGTGGCGATCTTGTTGCCGACGCCCCGTGAACCGGAGTGGAGGAACATCCACACGGCATCCGTCTCGTCGACCGACACCTCGATGAAGTGGTTCCCGGATCCGAGTGACCCGAGCTGGTGGCGCCAGTGCCCGGCATAGACCGACGGGTCGAACTCGTTCTTCTGCGCGAGCTCCTCCAGCTCGGCGATGCGCGGCGCGGCGGTCGCGACGATCTTCCGGTTGTCGCGGCCCGCCGAGAGCGGAACGGCCCGCTCGATCTGCTCCCGCAGTGCCGTCAGATCGCGGCCGAGCAGCTGCGCCTTCGTGAACTGCGTGCGGACGGCGATCATGCCGCAGCCGATGTCGACACCGACGGCGGCCGGCATGATGGCGCCGAGGGTCGGAATGACCGACCCGACGGTCGCCCCCTTGCCGAGGTGCGCATCGGGCATGAGCGCCAGGTGCGGATAGATGAACGGCATGCCTGACGAGGTGCGGGCCTGCTCGACGGTCTTCTCGTCGAGAATGCTCGCCCACGACAGCAGCCTGTTCGAGAGCTTCTCCATGGTTCCTTTCCTTTGTGGAGGGGTCCGGGGAGCTCACGTGCGGAGAGGAACACACGAAAAAACGCCCCGGACCTGTGCGGTGCGGGGCGTCGTGACGGTAACGGTGTCAGACGGCGCGCGCCGGAGGGTACGACTCGTCGCGGAACTGGGGGTATCCCAGATTCCGCTGCGGGAGCGCGCGCAGGTGCGTGTGCATGTCGATCCTCCGTCGTGCCGTGCCGGTGGCACAGCTTTGCCACGATAGCGACGAGGTCGGCGGGCGGTCAAGCGTCGCCTCCGCGGCACCGGCAGGCGGGGGAGGGGGCGTACCGTGGACGGATGCTGACGATTCCCACGGTGACGCTCAACGACGGCACAGACTTTCCCGAGCTCGGTCTCGGCACGTACAACCTCCGCGGCGAAGAGGGAGTGGAGGCGATGGTCGCCGCCATCTCGAACGGCTACCGCCTCCTCGACTCGGCCGTCAACTACGAGAACGAGACCGAGGTCGGCGAGGCCGTCCGCCGCTCCGGCATCCGCGACGAGCTCCTCGTCACGACCAAGGTGCCCGGCCGCGACCACGGCTTCGACGAGACGGTGCGCAGCGCCCGGGGTTCACTGGAGCGGCTCGGGCTCTCCCGCATCGACCTGTACCTCATCCACTGGCCCAATCCGAGCCAGGACAAGTACGTCGAGACGTATCGGGCGATGCTGGCCCTTCGTGACGAGGGAGAGGTGGGCTCGGTCGGCGTGTCGAACTTCACCGAGGTGATGCTCACGCGCCTCATCGACGAGACGGGGGTGGCGCCGGCGGTCAACCAGGTGGAGCTCCACCCCTACTTCCCCCAGCAGCACCTGCGCGCCTTCCATGCCGCTCACGGCATCCGCACCGAGAGCTGGAGTCCGCTGGCGCGTCGGAGCGAGCTGCTGACCGAACGCGTGATCGTCGACATCGCCGAAGCGCACGGGGTGACCCCGACCCAGGTGGTGCTGCGCTGGCACACGCTCCTGAGCAGCACGCCGATCCCCAAGTCGGCCGACGCCGCCCGTCAGATCGAGAACGCCGACGTCTTCGGCTTCCTTCTCTCCAACGAGGAGATCGCCGCCATCAGCGGACTCGAGCGCGGAAGGCTCTGGGACGGCGACCCCGACACGCACGAGGAGATGTGAGCCCGAAGCGGTGACGCGGCTCTCCCGGTACCGCGTGCGCGGGTGAGGGTCAAGCCCCGCGACGACGCAGCGCCCGCCCGGTAGCGTCCCCGGTGACGCGGCCGAATGCGCCGCGCGCCATGACGGAGGAGGCCGAAGCGCGATGTCCGACGCTGCACACCACGACCACGACCACGACCACGACCACGACGACACCGAGGCCGGTGACCCCACGCCCAAGCCGGGCGGACTGGGTCAAGACGGCACGATCCCGCCCGACCCGGACGGGGTGGCTGCCGGGCACACCGACGAGCCGTCGAACTTCAACCCCGAAGAGGACGAGGACGCCCCGGCCTGACCCGGGTACCGGGACGGCGGTCAGAGCTGCGCGCCGTCGTCCCAGGGGTCGTCGAGGCCGGGCGTGCGGCCCCGCCAGGATTCGTACGCCATGAGCCAGCCGATTGAGATGACGACGGCGAGCGTGATCCCGAGCCACACGCTCTGCAGGATGAGCCCCACCAGCACCCCGAGCCCCAGGAGCGCGATCGTGCCCGCGAGCCAGCCGATGCGTCCGCGTGGCCAGCCGTGCCCTCGTGTCTCGTGGTCCTGGCTCATCCCCTCAGCCTAATCAGGCCGCTTCTGCCTGAAGCGCGCCGATCTCAGCGCGACCGATGATCCTCGGGATGGAGTCGGGCACCGCGTCGCGGCTCGTGCACCCCGCTCAGCCCCAGGAGGCGAATGACGCGCTGGCGGTGCCCCGCCCAGGGGGCGAGGAGCTCCACCATCTCGTCGTCGTCGACCCGGTGACCGGTGAGGGCGAACCCGACCTCATGCGCCAGATGGTAGTCACCGACGCTCACCGCATCGGGATCTCCGAACGCGCGGATACGCGCCTCGGCGCTCGTCCACGCTCCCACTCCGGGGAGGCTCGTGAGGAGGCGGTCGATCGCGTCGGCATCGTCGCCGACCGCGGCCACGGCCCGCTCGAGCGAGGAACGGCGGCGTGCCGCGGCCGTGACCGTCCGCGACTGTGGCGGCTCGACTCCCGCGCGGTGCCAACTCCAGCTCGGGATGCGTTGCCAATCCGCGGGCGGCGCGAACATGGCTCGCGGGGTCGGGCCCGGAGCGCGCTCGCCGAAGCGGGTGAGGATCCATCGCCAGGCGCCGAAGGCCTGTAACCCCGTCACCTTCTGCTCGAACACGGCGCTGGCCACAGCGTCGAAGACGAGGTCGGTCCGGCCCAGGCGGAGCGCCGGAAACCGGTGGTGTGCGGCCGCCACCAGCGGATGAGCGGACGGATCGAACCCGTCGGGGTCGTCCCGCCCGCCGCACAGTCCGGGAAGCTGATCGAGTACCCACCCCGCTCCCGGACCCCACGCGGCAGCCTGCACCCTCTGGCGTTGCACCCGCATCGCGAGCGTCGCGACTCCCTGCGGAGTGCGCGACACGCGCCAGATCACGCCCGCGGCGGACATCTGTGCCGGATCGTGTGCGCCCCGCTGCTGGAACGCGACGGCCCGGGTCACATCGATCGGCTCGGCCGGCCGGTACTCGGTCTCCTGCGGAGAGGAATCGCGCGCCGCGGAAGCCTCCGAGAGCGCCGGCATCACCATGCCGTCACTCTAGGCGACCCCCACCGACACGGTGCCGCTGGAGTCTCTTCTCAGAAGCGGTCGGGCGAGGGGGTGCCGTGACCGTAGCGGATCGCGACGTCGGCATGACGGTCGAAGCGGTAGCCGATACCGCGGACGGTCCGCACGATGTCCTCGTAGCGGCCGAGCTTGGAGCGCAGGCGACGCACGTGGACGTCGATCGTGCGCTCGCCCGGCGCGTCGCCCGCCTCGGTGTGGCTCCACAGCGAACCGACCAGCTCGGTGCGCTCGATCGTGCGTCCTTCGCGCAGCACCAGGTACTGGAGCAGCTCGAACTCCTTGAAGGTGAGCGCCGCGGGGGCGCCGTCGATGTGGACGCGGCGCCGCGAGATGTCGATCGTCACGCCGCCGCCGGCGACGTCGTCCTCGGCCGGCTCGTCGTCCTTGGTGCGGGCGACGGCGCTGGGCTCGTGGAGGGCGAGGCGGACCACGTCGACGTCGCGTCCTCCGGCCCCGACGGGGGCCAGGGCGACGGTCGCGTAGGTCTCGGCGTGGGGGGCGAGTTCCCCGAGCGTGCACCGGAGCGCCTCGACGAGCGTCGAGAGGCTGACCCCGTCGGCGGCGGCCTTGGCCTCGTCGATGCCGACGTAGAGAGCGAATCCGCGCGGTGCGGTGGTGGCCTGGGGGCGCGGCGCGGGTGCCGCGTCCGGACGCGGAGCCGGGGCGGAAGCGGCGGCCGGGCGTCGGGGGGCGAGGTCCTCCACGGCGCGCAAGTGTCGGGACGCGGGGGGAGCGGTCAGGAGAGCAGTGTTCGACATGGTCGGAAGTCCTTCGGAACGAACCCGGGCGATGCGCCGGAACGGGTTCAGCGTGTTGCGAGTGGCGGCGAGGCCTGTGGCGAGAGCACCACCTCCGCGTTGTGGGCGGCGGATCGGTCTCGGGGGTGCGGCGGCCGTTCCCGGAGATTCCCGGGTCAGAACCGGCGGGCGCACCCGGCGGATGTCACCGTGTCGGTGACGGCGGCTGAGTCAGCGGGTCGGCTGGTCAGCGTCAACACATTCGACAACACATGACGACACGCGGCATCATGATGCCGGCAGATCCGTTCGCCTCCCGGGCGGACAGAATGCGTGCGTTGTCAGTCATGGGCTTGATTATGACGAAGCGTGTCGCGGTGTGTCAAACCGCTGGATAATGGTCGATCGCAGATGACGGAATGTGACAGATTGCTCAATTCATGACCACTTCTGAACGCCGATTTCGTGTGGTCGGAACCTCGGGCTCGGGGAAGACGACCTTCTCCCGTCGGCTCGCGGCGCAGCAGGGGCTGGCGCACCTGGAGCTCGACGCCGTGTTCTGGGACGCCGACTGGCGCAAGCGTGACCCCGGCGAGGCCCTCCAGCTCGTGCGCGACTTCGTCGACGCGCACCCCGAGGGCTGGGTGGCGGAGGGCAACTGGAACAGCTCGCTGCGGGGCCTCCTCGACCCCGGGACGCCGGGCGGCGCGGATGTCGTCGTGTGGCTCGATCCGTCGCGCGCCGTCGTGATGCGGCGGGTGCTGAGCCGGACGCTCCGCCGCGGCCTCCTGAGAGAGGAGCTGTGGCACGGCAACCGTGAGCGGGTGTCGAACTGGCTCCGCTGGGACCCCGAGCGCAACATCGTCCGCTGGGCATGGACGAGCTTCGCGGCCAATCGCGAGCGCATGGTCCGGAAGCAGGCGGCCGGGGAGCCGGTCGTGCGTCTGCGAACGCGCCGAGAGGTCGACGCGTGGCTGGCCGCCGTGGCGGCGGACGGGCGTAGCGTGGAGGGGTGACCGATTTCACGTTCGCCGATGAGAAGGACGCCTCCCGCTACACGCTCCACCGGGGCGACGACCTCGTGAGCATCATCGACTACCGCGACGACGGCCGGACCCTCGCGATGACGCGCGTCTACACCGTGCCGACCTTCCGGGGGCACGGCTATGCCGCCGAGGTCGTCGACCGCGCCGTCGCCGAGCTCGAGGAGCGCGCCGACCGTGTGGTGCAGCCCGTGTGCTGGTACGCCGCGGACTGGTTCGCCGCGCACCCCGAGCGCTCCGGCATCCTCGCGCCCCGCTGACGGGCGGCGACGCAGGCGGGCGCGTCTAGCCGCGTCGGCGTCTGCGGTCAAGGGACTCGTCGGTACGGCGCTTCCCCGCGAGGGTGGACTCCTTCCCCTTTGCGGGGCGATCCAGGAGGAAGCCATGACCCGTGACCTGCCCGACGACATGATCGATGCCGAGCCTTCCGGCGGCTGGGCCCCCGAGGGAGGCGCCGCCTCGCCTACCGATGACGACGCTCCCTCCCCGGCCGACGAAGCCGGACGGGGCGAGAACGAGGAGCGGGACGACTCCGGCGGAGCTCGCTCGGCGGAGCCCGTGGACGCGACGGAGGACATCTCCGACCCGTTCGTGGAGAGCGCGGAGATCCAGCAGGGACTCGATCCCGATCTCGTGACCGACGCCCAGGCCGAGCGCGACGAGGAGGCGCAGCGATGAGCGACTCCGCGCACGGCTTCCCCGTCGACGGGGAGGAGGTCGCCGCCGGGGTGCAGACCGAGCCCGCCCTCGCTCAGAACGAGACCACCGAGAACGAGAGGCTGGACGGCGTCGTGGTGCAGACTCGCGCAGACCTCGGCGGCCAGGACGCCGAGACGATCGAGCAGGCCCTGCGCAGCAGGCTGAGCGATGTGGGCATCGCGATGGACGACGACGAGATCGCGGCCCTCGCGCGGGACCTGGCCGGGTGAGCCGTCCGCCGGGCCGCTGCTCTTACTCTTCGTCGCAGAAGCGAAGGATCCGCTGGGCGGCCGCACGCGCATCGCGGATGAGCGTCTCGTGGCCGTGCCCGAACACCGTGAAGTGACGGGAGTCGGGGAGCGCGGCCGTCACTTCGGTGCACCAGCGCACCGTCGACACACGATCGCGTTCCCCCCGGATCACGAGCGTGGGTGCCTCGACCCGCGGGTACACGTCTTCCGGTCGGTGCGTGAGCATCGCCGTCATCTTCCGCCGCAGGTGCGGTCCGGCGCGCAGATACTCTCGCGCGCCGAGGAGGAGGACCTTCGGGCTCTCGCCGAGAAGGTCGATCCCGAGGCGCGCCAACTGGCTGAGGGCGTGCCGATGGTGGCGGTCGACGGTCGGGGCCACGAGCACCAGCCGTTCGACGGTCTGCGGATGGCGGACGGCGACCTCGGTGGCCACCTGGGTGCCCATCGAGTGACCGATCAGCACGACGGGGCCGCGGGAGATCTTGTGCAGGTAGGCGGCGACGAGATCGGCGGTGCGTTCCATGGTCGGTGTGCGCGGCGGCTCGGGAGCCTCGCCGTAGCCGGGCTGGTCGATCGCGATGACGCGTCCGTGAGGCTGGAGCCGGCGGACGAGATCGGCGAAGACCTTCCGCCCCATGCCGATCCCGTGGATGAGGACGAACGTGGTCTCGGCGGACTCCGCTCCGCGCGCCTCGGCCAGGAGGGTCATTCCGCTGGCGGTGAACTCCTCGATCTCTCCGTCGTCGGTCGGCACCCCGGTGATCTCGTCGAGGGCGCTGTCGACGGCATCGGCCGCCTGGTCGAGGGCGTCGTTCTCGGGCACGACACCGAGCGTACCGACCCCCTGTCGGACGGCTCCGCGACGACGTACCGTGTGGGGCATGTGCCGCAACATCGTGCCGCTCCACAACCTCGACCCCGCCGCGACCGACGAGGAGTGCCGGGACGCCGCCCTGCAGTACGTCCGGAAGATCGCCGGCACCACGACGCCGTCGCAGGTGAACAGGGACGCGTTCGAGCAGGCCGTCGCCCAGATCGCCGCGGCGACGCGGCTGCTCGTCGACGGCTTGACCACGAGCGCGCCTCCGAAGACACGGGAGGCCGAGGCAGCCAAACGCCGGGCGCGCTCGGCGGATCGCTACGAGGCCATCCGGGTCTTCCAGCAGCAGAAGCGCGACGCCCGCGCGGCCGCCGAGCAGTAGCCTGAACGCGATGACGTCGCCACAGACCGCCAGCATTCCCCTCTCGCACGGTCAGCGCTGGCGCGCCTTCTGGGTGTGCGTGTCGGTGGCCGCGCTCACGATCCTCGACCTCAGCAAGGTCAACGTCGCGTTGCCCTCGATTGAAGCCGCCTTCGACGCGGCGTCCACCGAGCTCCAGCTCGTCGTGTCCGGCTACGTCCTGATGTTCGGTCTGGCCCTCGTCCCGTTCGGGCGACTGGGGGACCAGCGCTCGCGGCGCGTGCTCTTCCTGATCGGACTGAGCCTGTTCGCCCTGACGAGCGTCGTGTGCGCCCTCGCGCCCACGACCGAGGTGCTGCTGGTTGCCCGGCTCGTACAGGGACTGGCCGCCGGCATCCAGATGCCGCAGGTGCTCGGCACGATCCAGCAGCTCTTCGTCGGCAAGGAGCGCGGGCGGGCGTTCGGCCTCTTCGGCGCCACGATCGGGATCGCGACCGCGTTCGGGCCCACGCTCGGTGGTCTCATGATCGCCCTCGGCGGCCCGCAGGACGGCTGGCGCTGGATCTTCTGGCTCAACGTGCCGTTGTGCGTGCTCGTGATCGCCGGCGTCGTCTGGCTCCTCCCCGCCACCCGTCGATCGGCTCCGGGGCGCGTGCACCTCGACCCCGTGGGCCTGGTGCTCTTCGCGGTGAGCGTGCTGACCCTCATGTGGCCCTTCCTGTTCACGACCGGCTCTCCCGACGACGATCCCCGTCGCTGGTGGTCGCTGGCCGTCTTCGGTGTGTTCGTCGCCGCCTTCATCGCGTGGGAGCGGAGGTACGCGGCGTCCGGGCGCAGTCCGCTCATCCCGTTCGGTCTCTTCGATATCGCCTCGTTCCGCAACGGCACGCTGATCGTGACGGCCTACTTCACGGCGATCCCGGCGATGTTCCTGCTCACGACGCTGTTCCTCCAGGAGGGGATCGGGCTCCAGCCCGTCTTCGCCGGCATGGTCTCGATCGGGTTCGCCGTCGCGAGCGCGGTCAGCGCGTGGTTCGGCGGCAACCTGGTCGGCCGCCTGGGGAGGCCGCTCGTGGTGGCGGGCCTGGCGATCGTCCTCCTCGGTGTGACGGCGCTGGCTGTCGTGGCCTACACGGTTCCTCCCGGGGTGGTGGCCTACGCGATGGCCGCCGTGATGCTCGTCAC
>JBMDWQ010000168.1:0-4812 GCA_048594675.1 Microbacterium sp.
CCTCGGCCGATCCCGTCTCGCGGAGGCCGGCGGCGACCGCCTCGGCCACCTCGAGAGTGTTGCCGAACTGGGACTCGACCACGATGAGGGTTCTCATGCCGCGCAGGTTACGCCGCACCGAGAGGGCATCGACGGGGCACGCGCCGGGAAAATCGGCTGAGCGGAGCTCACCGCGGCAGCCGCGCCACCCCGTCTTCGATCTCGACCAGGCCGTCGGCCACGAGGGAATCGATCGCACGATCGCGCTGACCGGCATCGGGCCAGTCCTTCGCGACCTCCTCCACAGGGCAGGGGACCGGGGCCGCGTCGCGCAGCGTCTTCAGCACCGCGCCGCGGGCCTGACGGTCGCTGCCCTCGTAGCGCGCCTGTTTGCGACGAGTGTCGCCGGTATCGGGGTAGCCCGCGGCGCGCCACGCGCACGATGCGGCGAGCGGACACCGATCGCAGTGCGGCACTCGTGCGGTGCAGACAACGGCCCCGAGCTCCATGGCAGCCGCGTTGACGACGGCTGCGGCCGCATCGTCGTCGGGGAGGAGCGCGCTCATCGCGGCGAGATCGCTACGGCTGGGCGGGCCGGGCTGTGCACGCCCGTCGACCGCGCGCGCGAGCACCCGCCGCGTGTTCGTGTCGACCACGGGATGTCGGTCACCGTAAGCGAAGACGGCCACCGCCCGCGCCGTGTAGTCGCCGATCCCGGTGAGCGCGAGGAGCGCGTCCACGTCGCGCGGGACCACTCCGCCGTGGCGTGCGGTGATCTCCACCGCCGCTCGGTGGAGCCACAACGCCCGACGGGGGTACCCGAGGTTCGCCCATTGCGTGACCGCCTCTGCCGGCGACGCGGCAGCCAGCGCCGCCGGAGTCGGCCAGCGTCCCAGCCACGCCTCAAGGCGAGGGATGACCCGTGTGACGGGGGTCTGCTGCAGCATGAACTCGCTGACGAGCACGCCCCACGCCCCGAAACCGGGGGCACGCCAGGGCAGTTCCCGCGCGTGATTCCGGTACCACGCGATCAGTGGCGTCGCGAGGTCGGGCATCCTCTCAGCCTACGTCCCGTCGCCTAGGCTGGTCGGGTGCGCCTGCCCGTCACTCCCGCTGCCACCCTGTGGCGTGCCCTCCGCGACGAAGCCCGCCGGACCTATCCCCGAGGACGCGTGATGATCGCCGTGGACGGTGAAGACGGCGCCGGCAAGACACGCTTCGCCGACAATCTCGCGAGCGTGTTCCGCGAGGACGGATCGGCGGTGTTCCGCGCGTCGATGGATGACTTCCACCGCCCCCGCGCCGAACGATACGCTCGAGGCCGCACCTCTCCCGAGGGCTTCTACCGTGACTCCTACGATGAGGCGACCTTCCGCCGCGTGCTGATCGATCCGTTCCGCTCCGGGGCCACCCCCGACGCGGGCTTCCAGCTGGCCGCGTTCGACCTCGTGCGCGACGAGCCTCGCCCGGCCGAGTGGGTCACGGCCCCCCGCGATGCCGTGCTCATCGTCGACGGGCTGTTCCTGCACCGGCCGGAGCTGCGCGGCATCTGGCACTGGTCGATCTGGCTCGACGCCCCTCTCGACGTCCGCTATGCCCGCATGGCGGAACGGGACGGAACCGACCCCGATCCGTCGGCCGAGAGTAACCGGCGTTACCGTGAGGGGCAGGAGCTCTATCTGAAGGATGCCCGCCCGCGCGCCGCCGCGTCGGTCATCATCGACAACACCGACCCCGCCGCCCCGTCCCGCGTCTACCAGGACTTCTGTTGAGCGCCTCGACGTCGGGAGAGCGGGGTGCACCCCACGGCATCGCCCTCGTCGACAAGCCCGGCGGCATCACCAGCCACGACGTGGTCGCCCGCGCGCGCCGAGCGCTCGACATCCGCAAGATCGGCCATGCGGGCACCCTCGATCCCATGGCCACCGGTCTCCTCGTCCTCGGAGTGGGAAGCGCCACGCGCCTGCTCACCTTCATCGTCGGTCTCGACAAGACCTACGAGGCGACCATTCGCCTGGGGGTGAGCACGGACTCCGACGACGCCGACGGCGTCGAGACGGCGCGGGCGTCCGCCGATGAGGTCGCTGCGGTCACCGAGGAGGCGATGGCGACCGGCGTCGCGATGCTCACGGGGAGGATCTCCCAGGTCCCGAGCCGGGTGTCCGCCATCAAGGTCGGAGGGAAGCGGGCCTACGATCTCGCTCGCTCGGGACAGGAGGTCGAGTTGGCCCCGCGCGAGGTCACCGTGTCGCGCTTCGCCGTCGCCCGCGTCCGTCGCGATACGAATGCCGGCACGATCGACCTGGACGTTAGTGTCGATTGCTCCAGCGGCACCTACATCCGTGCCCTCGCCCGTGACCTCGGCGCTCACACCGGGGTGGGCGGACATCTCACGGCCCTTCGCCGCACGCGGATCGGACCGTTCGAGGTGGCGGGTGCACCGACCGACGTCACCGCCGACCTACCGCTCCTCGACGAGGCAGACGTCGCTCGGCGTGTGCTCGGCGCTCTGGGCGTCTCCTCCGACGAGGCGCGAGACCTCCGCCACGGAAAGCGGCTGCTCGGCGCGGCCGGGCGCATCCCGGGCCCGATCAGCGCCGCGATCGATCCGGCCGGCCGACTGGTCGGGATCGTCGAGCGGCGGGGGAGCGACCTCAAGAGCGTCATGAACATGCCCGAGGAGGCCGGATGATCCTGTGGTTCACTCTCGTGCTGATCGGCGTCGCCGTGGTGGTCGGGCTCGTGTGCGTCATCGCGGGACTGGCGGGCAGGCGGCCCGGCGATGTGACCGTCGGCGGACTCGCACTGATCCTCCTGCTGTTGATCGCGCAGGTCGTCATGAGCATCATCGCGCCGTTCGCCGGCAACCCGGCGACGGGAAGCCCGCTGGAGTTCTGGGTCTACCTGGTCTCGGCGCTTCTCCTACCTCCCGCCGCCGTCGCGTGGGCACTCCTGGAACGCAGCCGCTGGAGCACGGTGATCATGGGCATCGCCGCCCTCGCGGTGGCGGTGATGGTGTGGCGCATGCAGGTCATCTGGACCGTGCAACTGGCCTGACGGCCCTACCTCCGCGCCGTCCGGGCTCCCGACGCCCTCGGCCGCGGCGCCCGCCTATCATTGACTGGTCATGTCTTCGTCGCGCCCCCGAATGACCGGAATCGGTCGTGTGCTCGTCGTCGTGTACGCCATCATGGCGCTCGCCGCCACGGGCCGTTCGTTCGTGCAGATCGCGCAGGACTTCTCCGCCGCCCCCGTCGCCTACCTTCTCTCGGCATCGGCCGCGGTCGTGTACATCCTCGCGACCGTGGCACTGGTGAAGTCCGGCTCTCGTGCGTGGTACGTCCTGGCCTGGGTGGCGATCTGTTTCGAGCTGGCAGGCGTCGTGGTCGTGGGGACCCTCAGCCTCGTCGTACCCGAGCTGTTCGCCCACGACGCCACGGTGTGGTCAGGGTTCGGCTACGGCTACTTCTGGGTGCCGCTCGTCCTCCCCGTCCTGGGGCTGTGGTGGCTTGCCCGGGGCGGACGGGAGACCTCTGCCGAGCCGGAGCTGGTCGAGGAGAGGTCGTCCTGGTGATCGTCTTCCACGATGTCGCAGAGGTCCCCGCCGACTTCGGCCGAACGGTCGTGGCGATCGGCAAGTTCGACGGCGTGCACTCCGGACACCGCGCCGTGGTCGCCCGGGCCCGGATCGAGGCGGCGGGCACCGATGCCCGCGTCGTCGCCGTGACGTTCGACCGCAATCCGCTCAGCTTCCTGAGCCCGGAGCGTTGTCCCGAGCCCCTGTCGAGCCTCGACCAGAAGCTCGACCTGCTCGCGGCCGAAGGCGTCGATGCGACGCTCGTGCTGCGTTTCGACGCGGAGCTGGCCGGTCTCGGGGCGAGGGAGTTCGTCGAGCGTGTGCTCGTCGACGGGCTCCGGGCCGTCACCGTCATGGTGGGCGACGACTTCCGCTTCGGTCGGGGCGGGGAGGGTGATCCGGGCTTCCTTGCGCGAATGGGTGCTGAGCACGGCTTCGTCGTCGACGTCGTCGGAGACGTCCAGGGGGCCGGGCGCCGAGTCTCGTCCACCTGGGTGCGCGAATCGCTGCGATCCGGAGACGTCGAAGGCGCCTCCCGGCTCCTGGGCCGGCCCCACACGATGCGCGGACGCGTGGTGCACGGACTCCAGCGCGGACGCGAGCTGGGATACCCGACCGCGAACCTCTCCGCCGACGCCGAGGGCTTCGTTCCCGCCGACGGCGTCTATGCGGGCTGGCTCGTCGACGAGGGCGTGCCGGGGGAGGCGGGGCACGCCGTGACCCGGTACCCGGCGGCCATCTCCGTCGGCACCAACCCCACCTTCGACGACGTCGCGCAGCGGCAGGTCGAGGCCTATGTGCTCGACGAGACCGGTCTCGACCTCTACGGGCATCGCGTGCAGGTGCAATTCACCCAGCGCATCCGCGGCATGGTCGCCTTCGACGGCGTGGACGCACTCCGGGTGCAGATGGCCGACGACGTGCGACGCACCCGGGTCGCGCTGGGCGTCTGAAGCGGACCGGCGTTTCGGGTCGGTTCCGGCCGCCCTTCCCACGCCCGGGCCGCACAGGCGCTACAATCGTGGAGAGGTTTCGTTCCGCCGTCGCCGCAGCTCGCAGAAGCGAGTACCCGCAGCCGGGGGGATCAGGTCCCGCCTCACCACGCGGCATCCCGCCGCAGACCCGACCGCCCGATCGTGGCACGACGGGCATCACCGGCTTCGGCCGGTCTCTACGCTCAGGAGGAGCATGCCGACCACGGCACTTTCCGCAACCTCGACCACCGCCACCAAAGCAGGTGCGCGCCGTCGTCGGGG
>JBMDWQ010000169.1:0-18566 GCA_048594675.1 Microbacterium sp.
TACGGAGAAGAGGGCTCGTTCCGTTCCGTCGCCGACATCGTCTCTCCGGAGTCGCTCACGAAGGTGCGCGAGCACAAGCGCGCGATGAAGGCGGCTGCCAAGGGGGCCTGACCGCCCCACCGGCCCCTCGGCGGATGGGAGCGCTCTCCCCCGCGCTGCGATTCGCTCTCGCGACGCCAGCTCTTCGCTTGCCCCACGGCACCGTCATGCGCCAGGGTGGACGTGCGCCCGATCGGGCGGAACGTCCCCTCAGGAGCACTGCATGAAACACCGCGCTGCGGCGATACTCGCCTGCCTGTCCCTCGTCACGGCGGGCGCCATCGTCCTCCCGGCCGGAACCCCGGCCTCGACCGCATCAGCCCGCGACGCCGCTCTGGCCGCACCCGTGCAGGCGGTCCAGCCGCTGCCGGGCGGCGAGCTGCCGAGCCTCCCCGACCGGGAGCCGCGTCGGGTGATACCGGCAGACGCTGCCGATGGCAACCTTGGACACCGTGACGGCACCCTCGGCAACGGCGCGCTCGCGACCGTGGTCGACGCACTCTCGGAAGACAACGAACTGCCCGCCGAGCTGGCCGACAAGGTCAACATCGACGGCGACCGCGTGAGGGTCGAAGTCAGCTTCGGCGACGAGAGCGCCGCCCTGGCCGCGGTCGCCCGCGCCGAGGGCTCCGATGTCGCGGTGATCACCGACGGACTGCTCGCGGCGTCTGTCCCCGCCGATGAGATCGCGGCACTGGATGCCGACCTCGCCATCGACGCCGTGTCGCTCCCTGCGTTCTCCACGCCGGCACCGGAGCAGCGCATCGAGATCGTGCCGGCGACCGTCGGCGCCAACGGTGGCGACGTGTACACGAAGACCCAGATGTCCCGCTGGCACAAGCGGGGGCTGAGTGGGCGAGGCATCTCGGTGGGCATCATCGACTACTTCGATCGTTCGGCGTGGCTCTCCGCCCAGAAGACGAAGGACGTCCCCACCGCCGCAGGCACCTTCTGCCAGTGGGGAGGCCGCTCGTGCAACGTCTACTCTTCGCCGAGCCCCGATATCCACGGTGTCGCTGTCGCCGAGGCGATCCACGACATGGCGCCGAACGCGAAGCTCTACCTCGCGACGGTCGCCACGAACGAGGACCTGAAGAAGGCCATCGACTACTTCGCCAAGAAGGGCGTGAAGATCATCAGCCGCTCGCTCGGCGGGTTCTACGACGGTCCGGGCAACGGCACGGGAGCGTCCGCGAAGCTCGTCGACTACGCCGTCAGCAAGGGCATGGCGTGGTTCAACTCCGCGGGAAACTCCGGCGCATACGCCGTGAGCTCGGGTAATGAGAAGCTGCTCGTCGGAGGCTACTGGCGCGGTGCGTGGCGCGACACCAACAACAACGGCTGGATGGAGTTCGCGCACTATCCGCTCAACGCCAACGGCGTCCGCACCGGTGAGGTCTACTACTACGAGACGATGTACATCTATTGCTCGCCGTACTTCCGGTTGCGGTGGAACGACTGGGGTTCGAGCAAGACCGACTACGACATCTTCCGGATCAACCCCGACGGCTCGGTCATGACCCCCGGGTACGCCCCGAACAAGCAGACCAAGTCCGGCGTCCCGCCGTTGGAACTGCAGAACGGCAGTGACGATTACTTCCGGTGCGACACGAACCCCAGCGAAGACGGCTGGATCGAGGTCGGGATCCGCAAGATCGCCAACGGGAACGGCACCAGCGGTGACGTCCTCGAGCTGGGCGGCAATTCCGCCGACATCCTCTACACCGCCTCCTCCCCGGGGAGCGCGGGCGAGGCCTTCATCGACAGCAAGAACAAGGGCATGGCCGCGGTCGGCGCCGTCGACCCGGTCTCGGGAGGCGCGATCGCCGGGTACAGCTCACAGGGGCCGACCAACGACCGGCGCGTGAAGCCCGAGATCAGCGCGGGCTCCAACTTCACGAGCCGCGCCTACGCGTCTCAGGGCGGTCGCTTCAACGGCACCAGTGCGGCCACGCCGGTCGTCGCCGGGGCCGCCGCCGTCGTGCTGGAGCGCTTCGACGGCATGAAGCCCGCGGCCCTCATCGACTACCTGCGCAAGAACCAGACCGTCGACCGCGGCGCGGTCGGGGTCGACAACGTGTACGGCACGGGCGAGCTGATCATGAAGGAGCTCGCGATCGCGCGCTTCACCGCGACCCCGACGCCCGGGATCACCGGCACTCGGGCCGTCGGATCGCGCCTGACCGCCACCACGAAGTGGACCCCGGCGGTGAAGTCGGCGACCTACCAGTGGTATCGCGGGTCGAAGGCGATCTCCGGCGCGACGAAGTCGACGTACGACTAGACCAAGGCCGACGCCGGCAAGAAGATCCGCGTGCTCGTCACCGGCAAGCGGCCGGCGTTCACCGAGGTGAAGAAGTACTCGGGCTACACCGGTGTCATCGCGAAGGTCTTCACCAAGAAGCCCACTCCCAAGATCGCGGGCACGGCGAAGGTCGGTCGCACGCTCACCGCGAACCCGGGAACCTGGTCCCCCAAGCCGACGAAGATCACCTACCAGTGGAAGGCGAATGGCAAGGCGATCAAGGGCGCGACGAAGAAGACCTACAAGATCAAGTCGGCTGATCGCGGCAAGCGCATCACGGTGACGGTCAAGATGAGCAAGAAGGGCTACCTGACCACGTCCAAGACGAGCGGCAAGACCGCCAAGGTCAAGCGTTGACCTGAGCGCACGACAGCAACGCCCCTCCGCGCATCGGTTGCGGAGGGGCGTTGTTCGTGGTGGCTCAGGCGCCGCGGAGACGCTCGGCGAGGTAGCCCTCGAGGGCGTCGAGGGCGATGCGCTCCTGGGCCATCGTGTCGCGGTCCCGCACCGTGACCGCGTCGTCGTCGAGGGAGTCGAAGTCGATCGTCACGCAGTAGGGCGTGCCGATCTCGTCCTGGCGGCGGTAGCGGCGACCGATCGCACCGGCGTCGTCGAAGTCGACGTTCCACCCCCGGCCACGCAAGCGGTCGGCGACGTCGCGGGCCAGCGGCGACAGCCGCTCGTTGCGCGAGAGCGGCAGGACACCGACCTTCACCGGGGCCAGCCGCGGGTCGAGGGCGAGCACCGTGCGAGTGTCGGTGCCGCCCTTGGCGTTGGGCACCTCTTCTTCGCGATACGAGTCGACGAGGAACGCCATCATCGAGCGGGTCAGGCCGAACGACGGCTCGATCACATAGGGGACGTACTTCTCCCCGGAAGCCTGGTCGAAGTAGGTCAGCGACTGACCGGACGCCTCGATGTGGCTCGACAGGTCGAAGTCGGTGCGGTTGGCCACCCCCATGAGCTCGCCCCACTCCTTGCCGGGGAACCCGAAGCGGTACTCGAAATCGATCGTCCCGGCCGAGTAGTGGGCACGCTCGTCCTCCGGCACGTCGAACTGGCGCATGTTGGCCGGGTCGATGCCGAGGTCGACGAACCAGTCCCAGCACGCCTGCACCCAGTGGTGGAACCACTGCTCGGCCTCGGCCGGCGGCGTGAAGAACTCGATCTCCATCTGCTCGAATTCTCGCGTGCGGAAGATGAAGTTGCCCGGGGTGATCTCGTTGCGGAACGCCTTGCCGACCTGGCCGATGCCGAACGGCGGCTTCTTGCGCGACGCGGTGAGGACGTTGGAGAAGTTGACGAAGATGCCCTGCGCGGTCTCGGGGCGCAGGAAGTACAGGCCCGACTCGTCGTCGACGACGCCGAGGTAGGTCTTGACGAGACCGGAGAAGGCCTTCGGCTCGGTGTACTGCCCCTTCGTGCCGCAGTTCGGGCACGGGACGTCGGCGAGACCGTTCTCTGCGGCGCGACCCTTGCGCGA
Organism: Microbacterium sp.; assembly: GCA_048594675.1. Taxonomy (GTDB): domain Bacteria; phylum Actinomycetota; class Actinomycetes; order Actinomycetales; family Microbacteriaceae; genus Microbacterium. Next base: position 3,828 of record JBMDWQ010000169.1, read on the forward strand.
CTCGAAGTCCTCGATCAGGGTGTCGGCGCGGAAGCGCTTGTGACAGTGGAGGCACTCCACGAGCGGGTCGGTGAAGGTCGCCACGTGACCGGAGGCCTCCCACACGCGCTTGGGGAGGATGACGGACGAGTCGAGGCCCACCATGTCGCCGCGTCCGCGCACGAAGGTCTGCCACCACTGCCGCCGGATGTTCTCCTTGAGCTCGGTTCCCAAGGGACCGTAGTCCCACGCCGATCGCGATCCGCCGTAGATCTCACCGGCCTGGAAGACGAAACCGCGGTGACGGGCGAGGGCGATGACTTTGTCGAGACGGGACTGCTCGGCCACAGGTGGCTCCAAATGGTCGGGGGTTCGCGAAGGCGAAAAAAGACGGATGCCGGGGGTGCCGGCATCCGTCCAGTCTAGTCGCGGGCGCTCGCCCGAAACGGTCGTCCCGTCAGCTGAGGAACTTGATCGTCAGCGGGTAGCTGTACCACTCGCCACGGTTCGCCTTGACGGCCGCGATGATCGAGAACACGATCGCGAGAATGCCGGCAGCGATGAGGATGAAGATCCCGATGATGAGGATCGAGGTGATGGTTCCCACGAGGTAGGCGATCAGCAGCGTCAGCTGGAAGTTGAGCGCCGTCGCGGTGTGCGCACGCACGAACGGGCCACGGTCCTTGAGGACGAGATAGCCGATGAGCGCCGGCAGGAAGCTGAAGAAGATGCCTCCCACGTGCACGAGGGTCGCCCAGAGCTTCTCGTCGGCGGGGTTCATGGGCTGCGGCGCCGCGTACTGCGGTGCGCCGTACTGCGGGGCGCCGGGTTGAGGCGGACCGTACGACGGCTGGCCCTGCGGGGCGCCGAACGGCGGCTGCGCCGGCGGGACGGGAGGCTGCTGCGGGGGCTCGGAAGGAGTGGTCACGGCTCCAGCATAGGACCGCGCTCCCGCGCGCGGCACCCCGGTTATCCCGAAATGACGCCGCCGGACGACCCGATCGACCCCGGAACGGGTGCAGCCGACACGATACGGTCGAAGGACCATTGCTTCGCCATAGGAAGGAAGACCGTGGGAGACCTCCTCGCCGCCGGTGGCCTGTTCGTGCTCATCGGCATCGGCGCCGTCGCGCTGATCATCATCCTCATCATCCTGCTGATCGTCGTGCGCGCCTGGTACAAGGTCGCCAAGGCCGACCAGGCGCTGGTTGTCGTCGGCAAGAGCCAGAAGAGCGCGACGGGTGAATCGTCGCGCATCTCGGTGATCACCGGCGGCGGCGCGCTCGTGAACCCGCTGACCCAGCGCGCGGAGATGATCTCGCTGCGCGCCCGCCAGATCAAGATGGAGCCGACGGCCCAGGCCTCCAACGGCGTGACCGTCAACGTGAGCGGTGTGGCCCTCGTGAAGATCGGCTCGGATCCCGAGTTCGTGCGGCGCGCGGCCGAGCGCTTCCTGTCGCAGGACGGCGCGATCGAGCAGTTCACGACCGAGCAGCTCGAAGGTGCACTGCGCGGAGTGGTCGCGACCCTCACGGTCGAGCAGCTGATGAAGGACCGGCAGAAGCTGTCGGACCAGATCGCCGAGGGCATCAAGAGCGACCTGCTGGCGCAGGGTCTCATCCTCGACTCCTTCCAGATCCAGGGGATCACCGACAAGAACGGCTACATCGACGCCCTCGGCGCGACCGAGGTCGAGCGCGTCCGTCGCGAGGCGGAGGTCGCCCGGATCAACGCGGCGCGTGAGGTGCGGGCGCGGCAGATCGCCACCGACGAGCAGAACCTGGTGGAGCAGACGGCGTTCGACAAGAACTCCGCCGCCGCGGCCGCAGAGGTCGGGCGCGCACGAGCGGAGGCCGACCAGGCCGAGGCGCTGGCCCGCGCCGAGCGCGAGCAGGCGGTGCTCCTCCAGGCCGCCGAGAACAAGCAGGCCCAGCTCGATGCCGACATCAAGAAGGTCGCCGACGCCTCCCTCTATGAGCGGCAGCGTGCCGCCGATGCCCAGGCGTACGCGGAGGTCAAGGCCGCCGAAGCACGCGCACAGATCGCCGCGCAGGAAGCCGAGGCCACCCGGCTACGCGCTCAAGCCGAAGCCGACGCGGTGCGCTTGACCGGTGAGGCTCGCGCCCAGGCGATCGAGGCCGAGGCCGAGGCTCTCTCGCGCAACCAGGAGGCGCTGCTGGCCCAGCGTGCGCTCGAGGCACTCGTGCCGATGATGACGGAGTTCGCCCGCGGCTTCGACAAGGTGGGCTCCATCACGGTGCTCGGCGGCGAGGGCGCTTCGCGCCACATCGCGGCCGAGTCGGCCTCCGGGATGCGCGCGACCTTCGACGCCGTGGAAGCGGCGACCGGGATCGACCTGCGCCAGATCATCCAGGGCCAGGCGACCGGCCGTGGCGTCGCGCAAGGCATGCAGCAGGAGGCGGCGCCGACGCGCTCACGCTCCCGCGCGCAGAGGTCCCGCGACGCACAGCCGACGCAGGAGCAGGAGAGCGCGCAGGACCAGCAGAGCGCCGGAGCGTCCGACGCCGAGGCCGCCCTCGCGCGTGCCGAAGAGGCCGGCCGTCAGTTCGCCGCGGGCGGGGAGACTCCCGCGTCCTGACGTTCATCTCCGCCCACGACCCGCGCGCCCGCTCCTGAGGCCCGCGGGTCGTGGCGTCTGCGACCGCGGAGCTCAGGGGCGTCACGACCGCAGATCGAGCCGCTCCGCGGTCGCCGCCTCCACCGCGGCGTGGTCGATCTCGATCCCCAAACCGTCGCCGGAGGGGACGGTGACGAACCCGTCGTCGAGGGTGATCGGCTCCGCGACGATGTCGTGGTGATAGAACCGCGACGACGCGGACACGTCGCCCGGCAGGGTGAAGCCGGGAAGTGAGGCGAGGGCGGCGTTCGCGGCGCGGCCGATGCCGGTCTCGAGCATGCCTCCGCACCACACCGGGACTCCTGCGGCGACGCACCGGTCGTGGATGCGGCGGGCTTCGAGATAGCCGCCCACGCGACCGGCCTTGATGTTGATGATCGCGGCGGCCCCGAGGGCGAGCGCGTCCGCGGTCGCCTTGTCGGAGACGATCGACTCGTCGAGGCACACCGGCGTGCTCAGTCGCGTGGCCAGACGGGCGTGGTCGACGAGGTCGTCTTCTTGGAGGGGCTGCTCGATGAGAAGCAGGTCGTAGGCGTCGAGCGCCGCGAGGGTGCCGGCATCCTCGAGCGTGTACGCGGAGTTGGCGTCGACTTGGAGCGGCACCTCGGGGAAGGCGGCGCGGACGGCCGCCGTGTCGACGATGTCGCGCCCCGGGGCGATCTTGATCTTGATCCGCCGATACCCCTCGTCGAGGTAGCCGCCGACAGCGTCGACGAGCGCCCCCGCGTCGGCCTGGATGCCCACCGAGACCCCCGCCGGGATCCGGGGCGCCACGCCGCCGAGGAATCCGGCCAACGAGCGTCCCGCCGCGCGGAGCGATGCATCCAGCACGGCGAGCTCCAACCCGGCCTTGACCATCCGGTGTCCCACGAACGGCGCGAGGACCTCGGCCACACGCTCGGGCGTGAGTCGCCGTTCTTTCAGGAGCGCGGGAACGAGGAACCGTCGGGCGACGTCCCAGGCACCGCCCGTGTACTCCGACGAGTACAGCGGCGCGTGCTGCGTGACGATCTCTCCCCATCCGTCGCCTGCCGGAGTTCGCACGCGCACGACGATGACCTCCCGCACCGTCTCGGTGCCGAACGACGTGGTGAACGGGTGGACGAGGGGAAGCTGGAGCACGCGGAGCTCGACGTTCTCGACATCGATGCTCGGAAGCGCGGGCGGCACCCCACCCTCGGCGGCGTCGGGCATGCTCAGGCGGTGACGGCGGCGTCGAACGACACCTCGGCCGCGGGCACGACCTGACCGCTGGCCCGCGCCCCGCGCGCGAATGTCCAGTAGAGGTTGGCGTAGGCGATCGCCTGCTCGGGGCTGATCGGGCTGCCCCACTCCCGCAGGTCTTCCGTCGTGTGCGCATCGGCGACGAGGGTGACGTCGTAGCCGCGAGTGAGCGCGCCGTGCAGCGTCGCGCGGATGCACGCGTCGGTCTGGGCTCCCGTGACCACGAGGCGTCCGACGCCGCGCTCGGCCAGTCGGTCTTCGAGATCGGTGGCCTCGAACGAGTCGCCGAAGCGTTTGTCGACACGGACCTCGCCATCGGCGGGCTGCAGCTCGTCGACGAGCTGCCATTGCTCGGATCCCCGCTCGAGCTCGGCGTGATCCTGCACCCACACGACCGGTGCGCCGTCGGCTCGGGCACGATCGACGAGGTCGGCGATCGTGCGCGTGACACGCTCCACCTCGTGATTGCCGGACACGACGCCTCGCTGCATGTCGATGACGACGAGCGCCGTCTGGTCTCGGTCTGAAAAGCCGCTCATGGGATCCTCCCCGCTCACGGCTCAGCCTGCCACGCCCGTCGGACATGCGACAGGCACCGGATCCGCGGCCGGCGAGTGGTCACGACCTGCCGGCGTCATCGGTTCCGACGGTCACCCACGCCGGCGCAGGGCCCTCAGCGCAGCCCGCGCGTGAGCACGCCGTCGCGCTGCGGCACGTACGTCGCGCGCCGCGGTGACTCCGCCCGCCGGAATGACAAGCGCCGCGCGAAGCTCTCCCACAGGTGCCGCATGGCGTCCCCTCTCCCCTTGTTCTCATGAGAAGAGACGCGCTCGCCGACGGTCTATGACGCGATTCCGCCCCTGTTGACGAGCAGGACGGCAGCAGACATCGGGACGCACGGTGTCGAGTGACGCGTGATGTGGTGGGGGGGGAGCCTCAGCTCCCGGCTTCCTCTCACGGCGGGCACGGGGGCGGATATTAGGCTCGCAGGCATGAGGCGAGGGTGGGCTGCGGTGATGGGGCTGGCCGTGGTGATGTCGGTATCGGGATGTGCGGCGGCGCCGGAGGGTGGTGCGCTGTATCGAGACGGCGAGAAGCGCTTCCTGGAAATGTCGACTCGAATGCACACGGTACTGATGGGCATTCACGAGGGTGCGTGGACGGTCGACGAGTACGGGGCGATTCCGCACGGCTGCACCATCGGCTTCGGCGGAGCGAAGGGTTATGCGTTCTCGTATCGGAGGTCGGTGGACCTGCCGGATATGGATGCGGAACAGGTGAGCGCCGCGGCCGTGGCGGCGTTGCGCGACGCGGGGTTCACGGTCGCGCCGGAGACCGACGGAGCAGGCGAGGGCGCAGAGCAGGACATCGTCGCCGACGACGAAACCCTGGGCAACGTGGTGACCACGATCCGTCCGAGCCAGGGACGGGTCGAGGTATCGGTGGACACCCCGTGCGCTCCCGGGAATGCGGGAGAGCTCAGTGCGATGGTCACCGCAGAAGACGAGTGGGGCAGCGACACCCTGACGTGGCGATACCTGCCCGCGACGGAAGGCCCGGGTTCGCTGCCGCAGTTCTACTTCCCACCCGGCAGTCCGGCGTACGTCACCGAGGACGGGACATTGGTGCAGCCCCAGCCGATCGTGACGGATCCGCCCCAGGCTCCCTACGGAAACTAGAGCTCAACGGGACAGCACGAACGCGTCAGGGTCGTCGGGACGAGGCGGCCGAAGCCGCGCCGGGAGGGGCCACGGCAGCTCCCACGTGCGGGCGGGGAGGTCGATCGCGCCGAAGTCTTCGGCCTTGACGACGATCCGCTCCGGCGTCACCTCGACCAGCCGCACCCGGAGCGGACGTTCCCCCTCCCCTTCGAGCATCCACGGGTCGGCGAGGTAGGCGATCCCTCGCTCCTCCAGCGCCGCTTCCGCCTCCAGCCATTCGGCGGGGTCGCCTACGAGACGCCCCAGCAGATCGATCCCCTGCCAGAGGTCTCCGGCCGGGCGGATCCATCCCACGAGCTCGCCGTCTTCTCGACGGTGCGCCGTTCCCGGCGCCGTCACGACAGCTCCGCGAAAGCGCGCACGGGGAACGTGCCGAACCCCTCGACCGCGGGAGGGGCGGCAGTGAACCGCGCGCCCCGAGCGGGGAGGGCCGCGAGGCCCGTGAGGTGTTCGACGACGTGGATGCCCGCACCCAGGAGGTCGGAGTGCGCGGGGCGGGCGCGTCCGCCTTCGGTGTCGTCGATGTTGAGGGCGTCGATGCCGACGAGCGCCGCTCCCGAGGCGACGAGAAGGGCGACGGCGTCGTCCGCGAGGTAGGGCGATCCCACGCCGTACTGTGGGGTGCCGAAGTGCCGGTCCCATCCGGTGTGCAGGAGCACGGCCGCTCCTCGGAGGTCGCGGCCGTCGAGGTCGGCGGCGCGGATGTCGCGGCGCTCGAGCCCCGTGAGGTCGACGACTTCGGCGGGGAGCCCCACGAGCGTGGCGAGGTCGAGCCCGGCGAGATCGGCGCCGTCCGCGTAGCGGTGGAACGGGGAGTCGAGATAGGTGCCCGTATTGCCGATCATCGTGATGACGTCCATCGCGAACTCCGTCCCCGGGGCGTAGACCTCACGGGACGCTTCGCGGGTGAGGTGCGGAGTGATCGCGGGGGCGGGGAGACCGGGGTAGGTGACGAGCCCCGCACGGATGGGGTGGCTGAGGTCGACGATGCGGCGCTCGCTCGAAGATGCAGGCATGTTCGCCAGCGTAGGGCCGCCGTGACCGCCCACCCTCCCGCATGACGGCGATCGGCAGGAATCCTGCGCCTCACGGCGGGGTCAGGCGCGCGCGGTGCTCGTCCGTGCCGAATCCCTCACGCGAGGCCCAGGCAGGAGGCCATGATCGCCTGCTGCACCGGAAGGAGAGACGCCTTGAAGCGATGCCCGACGAATGCGTCGTGCATCAGGGCATCTGCGCTCACCTCGCGTCCACGGACGAAAGGCGGACAGGGGACGAACCGCGCGCCCCGAGGCGCGAGATCGAGGAGCGCTGCCGTCACCTGGAACGGTGCGAGGGCGTCGGCATGGGGGCCCGGATCGTCGGTGAGGATCACGTCGGCCGACCGCAGCGCCGTCTCCAGATCGTCCGTCCAGACCGCCCCCGGAGTGGCGAGTCCCTCGGGGCAGCACTGGGTCACCTCAAGCCTCAGGGCACGGGCGGCCTCCTGCCACGCCCGTGAGATGTTGCCGTCGGGGCCGATGAAGAGGAAGCGCAGCGAGGAGATCTCACCCCGCTGGCGCAGCGAAGAGAGGTCGGAGAGCACTTCGCAGGGGTGGTTCACGCTCGTCATGGCGTTGACCACGGGCAGCATCTGCGTCGCCGCCAGCCCCTCGACGACGGAGAGCTCGCGATGGCGCACCACGAGGATGTCCGACCAACACGCCAGATACGCGGCGACGTCTTCCGCTGCTTCGGGCTTGTCGAGCGTCGTGTCGGGAAACACGATGGGCTGCAGCCCCATCAGCGACGCCCCGCGCTCGAAGGTGACCCTTGTCCGCAGGCTGGTGGCGGGGAAGAACAACACCGCCGCTCCCGACGTCGCCGGCCCCCGACCGGCGCGGTAGGCGTCGGCGAGGTCGAAGACCGCCTCCACGTCTGATTCCGTCCAGGCATCCAGAGTCGTGAGGGAGCGCATCCCTCCAGCCTAGGGAGCGAGCACCGCAGCCCTCGACGGCGAGGTCACCCTCACGGGCGGACGAACAGGTATCCGCGATCGTCGTCGAAACCGCCGACGACGAAGCCGTCGGCCAAGAGCCCCTGGAAGGCGTCGCGCACGCGGTAGCGCCACTCCCCCGCCTCGAGCGGGTCGGTGCGGCGGAGCGCCTCGATGTCGTGCGGGACGGCGACGGCGGTGACGATGTCCCCCTCGCGCGGCGAGGCGGCCGGGGCGGCGAGCGCCCACGAGATCATGAGGCGGTCGGACTCGTCTCCGCGATTGACGCCGTCGTCCATCGGCCCGTACTGGTCGACGAGGTACTCGGTGACCCTCGCGCCCAGCACCCGCAGGTTGAAGTGCGCGTTGCGGGCGACGAGCGGGTCGAAGGTCCACGTGATGTGCCCCACGTCGCGGGCGAACGCCCAGGACCGCTGATGCTGCTTGAGGAGACGCCCGAGCCCCTGCGAGCGGTACTCGGCGAGGACGCCGGTGATGTGCGAGTGCATCGAGCGTGCGGCCGGTGCGGCGAAGAACGCGACGGATGCCCCGATCATCCTCTCGCCGTCGTAGAGGCCGACCGCGTAGTTGCCGGAGTGCGCCAGCGCGCGCAGGAGGTTCGCGGGCATCCCGGTGCGGTCGCCGCCCCAGACGGCCGAGAGCACATCGGTCGCCGCGAACACCTCCTCGACCGTCTCGAGCGGTCGGATCTCGATGCCGGGCTGATCGCCGCCACCGGCCGGATCGGCGGCCTCCGCGGAGAGAGGGGAGACGGCGTCGGCATTGGGGAGTTCGGCCATGTCAGCACCCTACGCGCCCGTGGGGCCGGTCGCTTCTCGGGCCGGAGCGCCACCGGTCGCCTCGACCTCGGTCAGGCGCACCGCGATGAACTCCCGAGCCGGAAGGTCCACCCGCACGGAGCCCGAGTGCTCGCCCGGAACCGCGCTGACCGTCATGTTCCACGTGTCGATCACCTCCGCCCGCCATGTCCCCTCCGGCAGCACGACAGTGCGGAACGACGACCGCCCGCCACCGAAGTAGGCGAGGAGGAACTTCCCCGCCACCCCGCCCACCGGCAGGTCCCACTCCGAGGGGACCGGATCGATCGCTCCGCCCGGCGCGGAGGCCACGATCCCATCGAGGAAGGCGAGGCGCGGCGCGCTGTCGCCGTGCAGCCGTCCGCCCTTCGACCACCACAGCACCTCGTCCGGGGAGAGGTAGGTCTCGCCGTGCCCGACGTACCCGCCGCGCACCGCCCCCTCCCAGGCGCGGCGGACGAGCTCCTGCGCGGTGAGGTTCCCCCACCCGTGCTCGATGTCGCCCTCGTACCCGCACTCGTCGACCACGACCGGCTTCCCCCATTGCTCGCGCCACGAGTCGACGTTCTCGGCGGTGCGGTAACGATCGATCCGCTGCGCACTCACATGCGTGATCCACGGACGCGACTGGTCGTAGAACCGCAGACAGTGGTGGATCGAGGTGAGGTGCCCCCACGGGTCCTCCTCGGCGACGATCGCCGCGATCCGCTCCCAGTCGGCGTCGGTCTTTCCCGGCATGAGATCGAACTCGTTCGCCAGCGACCACCACACGTGCGGCCACGCGGCGAGCCTGCGGACGACGTAGCGGAGGTACCTCTCCTCGGTCACCGGATCGAGCCGCGCGTATCCCCAGCGGTCGTAGGGGTGGAGGAGGATCACGTCGGCCTGGATCCCGAGGGCGGCGAGCTCCGCGACGCGGTCGTCGAGCGCGCGGAAGAAGGAGACGTCGAAACGCTCGAGATCCCAGCCGCCGTCGGCGGTGACAGCGAACGCATGCCGGGGAGGCTCCTGCTCGTTGTACGGATACCACTTGGGGAAGACCGTCATCCGGAGCTTCGTGAACGCCGACGAGGCGAGCGTCTCGAGGGTCTGGGCGCGAAGGGCGTCGGATTGGTGGATCCATGCGTACGCCGTCGTGCCGACGGGGCGGAACCGCGCACCGTCGGCCGTGCGGAAGTGGAAGCCGTCGACACGCACGGGGCCGGAGCGCCCCCCGGCGACGACGTCGACCCGCCCCTCGATGCCATCGAGCGCGGCGACGTTCGACGCCGTGCGATAGGTCCAGGCGCCCGGCTCGTCGAACATCGCCCGTACGAGGTAGCGGCTCTCGCCGTCGGCGAACCCCGCCGCCTCGACCACGCGCTCGCCGAGTTGCAGCCGCACCCGGAGCTCGACGTCGAGGAACGGGTTCGCGGTGGCGGGACCGGTGAGGACCAGTTCCCAGGGCTGCCACACCTCGACCGTCTCGATGTCGCCGTTCACGATGCCGTCCCTCCTCGAAAGAACACGTCGACCGGTTCGTCGCCGAGTCGCGCCACCTGGTCGGTCCCGAACGCGCGGACACGCACGCGGTCGCCCGGCCGGGTGGCCTCGGTGCCCGGCGCCAACCGCAACCGCGCCCGCAGGGAGCCGCCCTCCCATTCCAACCGCTCGACCACCACGCCGCCGCGGCAACGGACCCCCTCGATCGCGCCCGCGTGCCACGCGGCGGGAACGGCCGGAAGCAGATGCACCTCGCCGGGCTGAGACTGCACGAGCATCTCGATGACGACCGCGGGCAGGCCTCCGCAGGCGTCGACGTTGAAGATCGCATCGGCATCGTGAGTGGACACCGCGTTGGGTCGCCAGTGGTCGACGGCCATGCGCTCCACGCACTCGCGAGCGAGCTCCGCCTCACCCAACCGGGCCGCCGCCAATCCGAGGCCGACGTAGCCGAAGACCATCTCGAGGTTGCCTTCGGGCGGCGCGAAGGGGCGGGATGCGCGCCATGCGAGCTTGCGGCGGATCGTCTCGACGGCGGCGCCGCGCAACGACGGCGTCTCGGCCGCCTCGTCCGGCTCGTACCAGAAGGGGTACAGCTGCGACACGTGACGGTGGGCCAGGTTCTCCTCCACGCCCGGAGCGAGCCACTCGGCGAAGGTGCCGTCGGCCGCGACGCGGTACGGCGGAAGCTCGTCGCGCAGGCGTCGGCAGCGGTCGCGCGTCTCGGTGTCGTCGATCCCGAGGAGGTCGGCGAGCCGCTCGGTAAGGCGCGCTGCATCGCGGACGATCGCGACGTCCATCGTGGCGTCGAGCGACAGCGGGTGGTTGCGGCCTGTGGGAGTGTTCTCGGGCGAGTACGACGGGACGAGCCTCCTCCCGCCCGCGGCCGGCATCGCTGCCGCGTCGTAGAACGCCATCACGTGCACCGCGAGGGGCCAGGCCTTCGTCCGCGCGAAGGCGAGGTCGCCCGTCGTGATGAGGTAGTCCCACGCGAGACGTAGCGCCCATCCGCCGGCGCCGATCCAGAACGGGTGCGGGAAGGCCGGGATCAGGTGGTTGGCATGGCCGTGTGTGGAGAACCGCGCCGGGAGAAGCCACCCCGGCGCGCCGAAGACGCGCGCGGCGTTGGCCGCGTAGTCGTCGCGATGGCGCGCGAGCGCGTCGAAGTAGGCGCGGATGAGCTCGGGCGTGCCGCCGGCCACGAGCGAGGCGATGGCCCCGTGCTGGACGTTGCCGTTCTGCGTGTAATCGGCCGACCACGCGGGCCGGCTGCTCCCCTGCCAGAGGCCGACGAGGGTCGGAGGCAGCGCCCCGGACGCCGAGATGATCGCGTGCCTCCCCGCGGCGAAGGCGAGCTCGATCATCGCGCGTCGGGCCGCTTCGTCGCCGGCCCGCGCCTGGCCGAGCAGATCCTCCAGCGGGAGGTCTTCGGAGACCCCCGCACGCAGGTCGAGCCGGCTGCGGTCGAACAGGTCTGCATGCGGCACGTGAACGCGCGGCCGCATCGGCGACGCGCCGGTGGTGACCGCCACCTCGACGCGCACGCGCACGCGCTGCCCCGGCGGGAGCATGACGCGGAGAGCGGAGGCCCGGATCTCCGTGACCGCCTCGCCCTCGACCGTCGCCGAGATCGTCCCGCCCGTCGCCGCCCAGGGACTGCGCGGCACCTCGGAGTCGAGGGTGGGCGCCACCCGCAGCCGAATCGAGCCCGGCGCGATCTCCGGTGCGTCTGCCCGCACGGCGTCGGCGCGATCGACGTGGGCCGGGGAGTGCTCATCGGCGGAGTCGCCCGCTGACGAGGCATCCGGGCCGTCGAGTGCCAGGAGCCCTGCGCCGCCGCCATCGGCCCAGAGCTCGACCCGCAGCGCGCCGCCCTCCCGGTCGGGCACGACGGCCATGCCGGCACGACCGTCACCCTGCCGCCACGACACCTCGATGCGCCCCGACCGGAAGTCGCCGGACCGCCGATAATCGCGCTCCGCGGATTCGGACCCGGGCTCGGTCCCGGACCCGGGCTCGGTCTCGGGTGTCCAGGTGAGGCCACCGAGGGGAAGGAAGGGGTCGGTCCACACGAGCCCCGCGTCCCCGTCGCGACGGACGGCGTCGTCGAAGAGGGCATCCGCCTCGTCGTATCGCGCCGCCACGAGCGCGTCACGGAGGGCGCCGATCACGGAATCGAAACGTGGGGCGGGGCGCAGCGCGCTCCGCGGCACGAAGAACTCCTCGTGACACAGTTGCAGGCGGTGGCGGGCGGGATCCCCGAAGAGCACGCCGCCGACAGTCCCGGTGCCCACGACGAGCCCGTGCTCCCAGTCGCCGGCCGCGCCCGTGCTGACGAAACGCGTGCGAGCGGTCATCGGTCGCTCCCGGCGCTACAGCGATTCACGGGTCACGAGGCTCGTGGGCAGGATCTGCACGCGCGGCGCGTCCTCTCCGCGGGTGGCGGCGAGCACCGCCTCCGCAGCGGCTCGCCCCATCTCTTCCAGGGGCTGGCGGACCGTGGTCAACGGCGGGTCGGAGGTCGCGGCGATCAGCACGTCGTCGTAGCCGACGAGCGCCACGTCGGTGGGCACCCGGCGACCCGCCGCCTCCAGCACCGGCAAGGCGCCTGCTGCCATGAGATCCGACGACGCGAAGACGCCGTCGAGGTGCGGGTCACGCTGCAGGAGCCGCGCCATGGCGGCCGCGCCGCCGTCCATCGTGAAGTCGCCGTGCGCCGACGCACCGACGGCGACCCCTTGGGCGGCGAGCTCGTCATGCCATCCTCGAGCGCGCTCATTGGCGGGGAGCATGTCGCTCGGGCCCGTGATGATGCCGAGTCGACGACGTCCGGCACGCAGAAGCGCCTGTGCCGCCAGCGCGCCCCCGCCCCGGTTGTCGGAGTCGACGACGAAGGCGTTCGTGGCCAAGACGTCGCCGGGCTGGCCGACCCACGCGATCGGCACCGGAGAGTCGGCCAGGTCGGCCGCGAGGTGCGTGATCTCGTGCTGCAGGATGACGATGGCCCCGTCGACCGCGCCCGAGCGGAGGAACCGCGGGATGCGGCGATGGTCCTCGGTCTCGGCGGGAAGGAGGACCGGCTGCACCTCACCGGCCGAGAGCCCCATCGCGGCCCCCTTGAGGACCGCCGTGAAGAAGGTGCCGCGCAGACTGTCGAGCTCGTTGAGGGCCACCACGAGGCCGATCGCCCCGGCACGCCCGCCCCGAAGGATCCGCGCGGCGTGATTGGTCTCGTAGCCCAGCCGCGACGCCTCACGCTCGACCGCTTCGGCCATGCGCCGGTCGACGGTGGTGGCACCCGAGAGCACGCGCGCGGCGGTGGCGCGCGAGACTCCGGCGGCTCGTGCAACGTCGACGATCGTTGGTCGAGACATCTGTGGCTCCTTCACGACGGGCTCAGTCTAACCACGCCTCAGAGAACGATCCCTCACCGCGACACGCGTCGTTTCGGGGCGTGCGGCGCTCCTCCCCTGCACAGATTCACCGCGCTGATTATTTTCGCGCAACTCTCTTGTCTGCCCTCAGGGCCCTGGCTAATCTGCGGGGCACGAGAGAACGATCTCTGCGCCCGCACCGACGCGCGGCGCCCGCAAGTTCCCCAGAGAAGAGGAATTGTCGTGAGATATCGCATGCCCGCCATCACTGTCGCCACCCTGGGCGTGGTCGCCCTCACCCTCACCGCCTGCAGCGGCGGAGGCGGTTCCCCGAAGGACGGCGACCCCAACGCACAGTTCGAGTTCTGGTCCTTCACCGGCATCGGGCAGAAGGACGCCGTCAACGCGTACCTCGAGAAGAAGCCCGACGCGAAGGTCAAGCTCAGCGAGGTGGGAAGCACCACCGAGACCGCCACCGCACTGACGGCGGCACTGGCCGGCGGCAAGGTCCCCGACCTGGTGCTGATCCAGGGCGACGACCTGCCGAAGTTCGTCGCCAACCCCGGCAACTTCATCGACCTGCGCACGCTCGGCGGCGACGACCTCGGCGAGGGCTACCTCGACTGGGCCGTGGACGCCTCGACGGCGGAGGACGGGTCTTTCATCTGCCTCCCCACCGACGTCGGCGGGCTCGGCCTCGCCTACCGCGCCGACCTGTTCGAGAAGGCGGGCCTGCCCACCGACCCCGACGAGGTGGCCGCCGCGTGGTCCACGTGGGACGACTTCATCGCGCTCGGGGAGAAGTACACCGAGGCCACGGGCGAGCCGTTCGTCGACAACGTCAGCACGACGATCTTCTTCGCCGCGGTCAACCAGGTGAGCCAGAAGTACTACTCCGCCGACGGCAAGACCATCTACGCAGACAACCCCGAGGTGAAGGACGCGTTCCAGGTGGGCGTCGACGCCTACGAGGCCGGCATCAGCGCGCACATCGACGCGTGGTCGACCGGATGGGGCCCCGGCAAGGCCAACGGCGCCTTCGCCGTGACGACCGCCCCCTCTTGGATCCTCAGCGGCCTGAAGAACGACGCGCCCGACACCGCCGGCAAGTGGCGGGTGACCTCCCTCCCCGGCATCGGCGGCAACTGGGGTGGCAGCTGCCTGGCGATCCCGGCTCGGGCGAAGAACCCCGCCGGCGCTTGGCAGTACATCCAGACGATGCAGTCGCCCGAGGGTCAGATCGAGCACTTCGAGCGCAGCGGCACCTTCCCCGCCGCCGACGCGGCCCTGGAGAGCGACGCGGTCAAGGGCTACACCGACGAGTTCTTCGGCGACTCCCCGATCGGGCGCGTCATCTGTGACTCGGTGCTGAACTTCCGCTCCTTCTACTACGGTCCGGACACGAGCGCGATCGGCGGCGCCTTCCTCAACGCCCTCATCGCGATGGAAGCAGGCAACACCGCTCCCGCCGACGCGTGGCAGACCGGCGTCGACGCCGCCGACCAGGCGGTCGCGGGCGGCTGAGTCCCCA
>JBMDWQ010000017.1:0-6221 GCA_048594675.1 Microbacterium sp.
CAACGCGTCAGGAGGAGCGAGGCGGAGCGGGTGCGGCGAGCACCTCGGCGTTGAGAGCGCGCTGCCACTCCCGCAACTGCCACATCGGGTGGTGCGGAGCGGCATTCGAGCACAGGACGACGCCCCAGACGCCATGGTCGAGGGCCGTGCGCACACCGTGCTCAGCCAGCGCGCGACCGATGGGCCCCTCCTCGAAGGTGCCGTGGAGCGGCGTGTAGCCGACCCATCCCTCCCCGATGATCGCGGGCACCCCCTGCCAGCGCGCCCACCGCGAGATCGCGATCGTGCGTGCGGCGATCTCGCGACGCATCACGTGCTCGTAGGGCGGGTAGTGATCCTCGAGCCAGGAGTCCCACGCCTGCGGGTCGATCCAGTCGTAGCCGTAGACCATCTGGTCGGTCACGACGGTCGCCTCGAACTTCCAGTCCGCGGCGCGGCCGTAGTCCGCCACCGACGGCGCGTCGGCCCGGAGGAGCTCCCGCAACTGCGGGTTGGGGAATCCGGCGGTGCCTTCCGAACGGATGTCGATGCGCTGCTGCAGCGCATCGAGCACACCGTAGCTGTAGACGTGGAACTGCGCGGCGCCCAGCCCGCTGGGAAGGCTGTGCATGTCCAGGTGCGGCGGCTTGCCGTAGCTCGCCGTAAAGAGGAGGTCGGGGTGCCGAGCCCGCAACGCGACGATCCCGGCCGCTCCCCCGTCTGCCAACGCCGGAAGGATCGAGAAGTCGACTTCGTTGTGGAGCTCGACGAGGGCGATGCGATCGCGGTGGCCGGCCTCGGTGAGGCGGCCGATCAGGGCGTCCCAGGCCCGCCCGAGCACGGCGTAGCGACCTGGGAGCGGGACGGCGTCGATCGCGCGGAACCACCGCGGCGAGGCCGCGAAGGCGGTCGACTGCTGGTACTCCCAGCTGGCGAGGATCAGCACCATGCCGTGGCGCTCCGCGGCCTCGAAGAGCGCCAGCAGCCGGCGCCACAGGTCCACGCGGAAGCCGCCGGGAGTGTCATACCAGCGCGTGCGCTGTCCGAAGTACCCTCCCGCCGGCGACGGGCCGAGACCCTCGATCTCGAGCGATTCGGCGAGGTCGTCGAGCCCGAGACCGCCCGCGAGGAGCAGCGGCGCGGCGCAGATACGGATGGCGTTGTATCCGAGCGCCGCCGCGTCGGCGACGGCGGTGTCAAGGTCGGCATACGGCTGCCCCGGTCCGGCCTGGGTGTACCAGGAGAAGTCCCACAGGGTGATCGTGAGCCGCGGGGGAAGATGCGCCGGTACCTCCCCGGTGAGGGGACGTTCGTCGGCGCCGATGGTCCCGGAGCCGAGGTACCGCTCAGTCACGGGTCCATCCTCCCGCGCCCGACGCCGACAGGGCGCGTCCCTCGGCGGCCAGTCGCTGCAGCCGGTCCGCCTGCTCCGCCCGGACGCGGCTCGTGCTGATGTCGAAGGCAGTGAGCTCGGGAACCGACGTCGCGAAGTAGTCGACGTCGTCACGGGCGGCTCGCAGTTCGGCAGCGCGCGCATCCAGCGCCTCCCAGGATCGTGCCGCCGCTGCCGTGTCTCCGAGCCGGAGGTGGGCCACGCCCTCCCAGTAGACGGACTCGTCCGCGGGGCGGGGGTCCACGGCGAGCGGGGTGGGGGCCACGGCCGTGCGCCACGCCGCGGCTGCGGCCTCGTGATCGCCGCAGCGAGCGTGGGCGTCGCCGCGGAGGACCCACCGGTGCACGGGCCGGTCGGCGGGATGGCGCCCTTCGCCGAGCGAGCGGGGCGGCTCCATCCCGGAGACGAGCAGGTCGACGGCCGCCGCCGGGTCGACACCCAAAAGGCGCTCGGCCCGGAGGCACGCGGCGCGGTCGTACGCGGCGATGACGGCACCCTCGCCCCCCTCGAAGGGACGGAAGCGGCGCGTCGTGAGGAGATCCCAAGCCTCGTCGAGGCGACCGACATCCAGCAGCAGAGTCGCGTACCGGACGGCGAGGTCGTCGCGGTCTGCCACGAGGCCGGCGTGCGGCTCGAGAAGAGCGAGGCGCTC
This sequence comes from Microbacterium sp., assembly GCA_048594675.1. Taxonomy (GTDB): domain Bacteria; phylum Actinomycetota; class Actinomycetes; order Actinomycetales; family Microbacteriaceae; genus Microbacterium. The sequence continues at coordinate 2,025 of JBMDWQ010000017.1, forward strand.
GGCAGGAGTCAGCCCTCGGCGAACCGCCAGCAGATCGCGCTCGACGACCAGGCGCGGGTCGGCGCGGAGCTGGAGGGCGTGGGCCAGAGCACGCTCGGCCGCGTCCTCGTCTCCCGTGACCGAGACCTCGGCGATCGCCAGGTTCCGCCAGACCACGGGGTCGACCGATCCCGCGCCGGTCGCGCGCCGCAGCTCGACAAGCGCATCCTCGTGACGCCCGGCATCCAGGAGCCACATGCCGAGCAGGCCCGCCGCCACCGCATCGTGCGGGTCGGCGACGACGGCCGCCTGCAGGGCGTCGTACTGATCGAGGCCCGCCGGGAAGGCGAGGTCGCTCAGCATCTCGCGCGCGGCTCGCCGCTCCCGCCGCGCCTCATCCGCGCGGCCGGCACGCTCGCACCAGTGCGCGCGGAGGTAATGACGCACCGGCCCCGCCGCGCCGGCGGCGGGGGTGCGCTCGACCGGCATCGCCGTCGCTGCGAGCGCGTCGTCGTACCGTCCGGCGCGAGCGAACTCGGCCCCGACATCCAGCGGAGTGCGCGCGTCGATCCACTGCAGATCGCCGCGCAGCGCACGAGTGGCGGGATCGAGGGGGTCGAGGTCGGCGAGACGGGCGAGGAGGGAACGTGCCGCGTCGGCGTCTCGAGCAGCGAGAGCGTGTGCGCGCACCCGCTGCGCCTCGGGGATCGAGGTCGTCTCCGGGAGCAGCGCGAGGACACGCTCCGGGTGCCCGCGCCGCAGGGCGAGACGGGCGCGGGCGAGAGTGGCCGGGGCGGCGAACGCCGCGTTCCACGCCGCCTTCGCCCACGCGCGATCGGCGGCCTCGTCGTTGCCGAGGCGCTCCTCGACGAGCCCGAGCAGATAGGCCGACTCTCCGTCACGCGGATTGAGGTTGCGCCGGGTCTGTCGGCGTTGCGCCGAAAGGAGGGCCTCGCGCGCCGAGGCATACTGCCCGCGCGTCAAGTGCCACGCACCGAGCGCGGTCGCCGCCCGCGCATCGCCGGGATCCCGCCGGAGCGCCTCTTCCAGATACGGAACAGCGGAGCGCGAGGGATGCCGGTACTGCAGCAGGTGTACCGCCGTGACATAAAGCTCGTCGTTGGAGGGGATCTCGGCCGGGGAGTCGGGGGCCGTGGCCAGCCAGGGCTCGTCGACCGTGGGCTCGCCGATCCGGGAGCGCCATGCCACCAGCGTCTCCCCCGCGTGAGTGACCTCCACCGCAAGACCCGGGGTGTCGGCTGCCACCTCGACGCTGTGCGCGAAAGGCCGGTCGGGGGCGAGGTCGGCCTCCCAGCGGGCGATCTCGACGCCGTCACGCCGCACGACGACGAGCGCGCCGTCGCGCCGACGCGTCGTCAGCGCGGTCACGCGCGTGGCGTCACCCTCCGCGCTCACACCGATCGCCGCCTCGGTGGTCGCCTGGCGGGCGGGACCGGTGGCGTGCACGGGATACCAGTACTGCTGGAAGCGCTTGGTCTCTCCCGGGAGAAGCCAGCTGAAGTCGGGCTGGTTGTCGGTGTAGACGCCGGCCATCAGCTCGACGTAGGGGCCGTCGTCGTCGGTGAGCTGGTCGTCCCAGGCGCGACCGATCGCGCCGTCGCCCCACGTCCACTGCTTCTTGCCGGGCGAGACGGCACGGTCGGCCCAATGGACGAAGCCGGCATCGACGGCGTGGTCGTAGCCCCCGAAGAACTCGTCCTCCGTGTCGGTGATCATGTACGACGACGGCACGGGGATATTGCTGTAGAAGTCGATGCGGTCCGCGTCTGCGCGCTCGGCGGCCAGGGCCGGATAGTTCACGCCGTAGTACGGGCGGTCGGCCCGAGGGAACGCGGTGATCGCGCGGCGGGCGTGGTCGGCGACGTAGGCCACGTCGTCGGGGAAGAACGACTGATACCGGTCGTGCGAGCGCGCGGCCACGTTCGCCCACCACAGGAAGGTCTGCGGCACGTCGGTGCGGTTGTGGAGTTCGGCGTCCAGCTCGATGAGCGACGATCCCGGACGCAGCCGCACGCCGTGCAGGCCGCGCATGCGCTGCAAGGGATCGAGGTCGCTGTGCCATACCACTGCGGCACCGTCGGGCTCGCGCTCGATCCGCCACTGCACCGGCAGGAACGTCGCGGGGCGGTGATGCTGCGGCCAGTTGAACTCGACTCCGCCGGACATCCAGGGACCGGCGAGCCCCACGAGGGCCGGCTTGATGACGTTGTTGCGGTAGAAGAAGTCGTACCCGGCCACCTTGTCGTAGCCGATGTGGATGCGGCCCCCGATCTCGGGGAGCAACACCAGACGCACGTACGCGTTCTCGAGGTGGACCGCCTGCCACAGCCGCGGCTCTTTCTCGTGCGAGATGCGGTCGGTCATCGGCAGGGGGTAGAGCTTCCCGCTCGAGCCCTGATAGACGCGGCGGTCGAGAAAGAGCGGGTAGGGATCGGGCTTCCCCGGCGCGTACGTGTCGATCGACAGCGGCTCGCTCCAGCACGCCACGCCTCCCTCGGCCAGCACGGCAGCCTGGTCGGCCGGAGGATCGGGGAGAACGATGCGGCTCGGGGCGGGGTCATCTCGGGTCACCTGGCAAAACTATGGCGACGACGAGACACAAGGAATGGTCAAACCCGCTCTGCACCTGGATGATTCGACGATGACGCGTGTGACAGAATGCGACCATGGAACGCGCCGACGGCTTTGAACGGCAGCGGCTCAGCGTCGTGCCGAGACCGCTCGTCGAGGCGGCCCTCGCCCGCCCGGTGACCCGTCGCATCCTCGTGACCGACGCGGGGTACTTCCCCCGCGCGGAACACCACGGCAGGCACCGACCCGAGGGGGTTCCCGAGACGATCATCATCGTCTGCGTCGCCGGCACCGGATGGGTGGAGACGGCCACCTCGCGGACGACCGTCGGCTCCGCGACGGCGATCGTGATCCCGGGCGGCACGGGGCACTCCTACGGCGCGTCGCCCGATGATCCCTGGACGATCTGGTGGTGCCACGTGCGCGGCACCGACGTCCCCGAGCTGCTCGACGCGTCGGGCATCACCGCCGAGCGGGTCACCCTCTCCCTCCGCGCCGTGGAACGGGTGACCTCCCTCCTCGACGAGATCTCGGTGGCGATGGCCCGCGACAGCACTCCGGCGCGGCTGACCGCGACCTCCGGCATGGCGTGGCGGCTGCTCACGCAGCTGGCGGTGGACCGGGTGACCCCCGGGGAGGGCGCCCCGATCGAGCGGGCCATGCGCTACCTGGAGGAGCGGATCGACGGACGCATCCACGTTCCCGAGCTCGCGGCGATGGTGGGGGTGTCCCCCTCCCACCTCGCGGCACTGTTCCGCGACGCGACCGGTGGCGGCGTGCTGGCCCACCACAACGCGCTGAAGATGGCCAAGGCGCGGGAGCTGCTGGACACCACGGCACTGTCGGTCGCCGAGATCGGCCGACGGATCGGCTGGGAGGACCCCTTCTACTTCTCCCGGCAGTTCCGCCGCACTCACGGCATGAGCCCCCGCGCCTACCGCGAGACGCGCAAGGGCTGACCCGGGCGGCCGCCGCGGTCTCAGGGCCGCCCGCCGCGGTCGCCGGCCTGCGATCGCCGGGCGTCCGGCCGCGTCCGGCCTGGGCCGCGTCCGCGGGTCTGGCCTCATCAGCGTGACTCCGACAGGGCGAACTGCCCCATCGAGGGCTTTCGGCGCGCGCGCGACTCTGTTCGCCCTGTCGGCGTCACACCGAATCGCGGACACACACTCTCCGCCCGACGCGTCAGCCCTTCGTCGCGCCAGCGGTGAGGTCGGCGCGCCAGAAGCGCTGCAGCCCCGTCATGAGCGCGACCAGCAGCAGCGCCGACACGGCAGAGCCGGTGACGACGAGCGCGTAGAACATGGGGTCGCGCTGGGTCTGCCCGTTCCACAGCGTCAGACCCAGCGTCACCGGGAAGGTGGACGTGTCGTTGAGCATGACGAGCGGCAGCAGGTAGTTGTTCCAGATGGTGACGAACTGGAACAGGAAGATCGTGACGAGCGCGGGCATCATCATGCGGCTGGCCATCGACGCGAAGATCCGCAGGTCGCCGGCGCCGTCGAGCCGGGCCGCCTCGATCACCTCGTCGGGCACGCTCGCGTTGGCGTGGATGCGGGCGAGGTAGACGCCGAAGGGGCTCACCATGCTCGGAAGCAGCACCGCCCAGTAGGTGCCGGTGAGGCCGAA
>JBMDWQ010000170.1:0-5754 GCA_048594675.1 Microbacterium sp.
CGGGGTTGCGCAGCAGAAGGTCGACGGGACCGATCGCCGTCGGGTACTCACGACGCACGAGGGTGAGCCCGTCACCGACCACCTCGACCTGTTCGGCGAGCAGCCGCTGCAGATCAGCCTCCACGCCGTCCTTCTGCAGGCCGGGATCGATGCCGAGGTCGTGCGACGAGTCGTGAAGCACTTCGTAGATCCGCACGAGCAGCGCGTCGCCGGTCTTGGCGTGCGTGACGCGCCAGTGCTCGAGCACCCCCGCCGACGCGGACTCCTCATCCGGGGTCTCGACGGTGAGCGTGCACGGGGGGCTCATCCAGTTGAGCGGCTTGTACGAGCCGCCGTCGGAGTGGACGAGCAACGATCCGTCGCCCTTGTGCACGAGCAGGCGAGTGGCCAGGGGCAGGTGGGCGTTGAGTCGACCGGTGTAGTCGACGGAGCAGCGGGCGATGACGAGACGCACTCCGCCAGTTTCGCATCTCGTCCGTACCTTCCCGCGCGTGTCCCGGCGGCGGGTCCCGGAAGGAGTGGCGAGACGCGACCGCCACTGTCTCCGCGGCCTCGTCCCCGCCCACTGAGTTACGGAGCAGGGGTGACGCTCGCGCTCCAGGTGACGCCGAAACGGTCCGTCAGCATGCCGAAGCCAGCGCTCCACGGTGAGGCGGCGAAGGGCTCGACGATCGTGGCGTCGACCGAGAGCAGGTCCCAGAAGGGCTGAAGCTCGTCGACGGTCTCGGCGTCGATGGACAGGAACAGCGCCTGATCGGTGACGGTGGTGTTGTTCTCGCGACGGGTCGATCCGCCGCCGGCGATCGATCCCGAGTTCTCACCCGGGATGTCGTATCCCATGACGCGGAAACCGTTCCCGGCGGCGACCAGGCCGAAGACGACCTTGTCGGAACCGGGCACGCCGGCCGGCATGCCGAAGTCCGCGTACGTCCGGATGACGAGGTGCCCGCCGAACACCGCGGTGTAGAACTCGAGTGCCTCGCGCGCATTGCCACGGAAGTTCAGGTGGGTCGTTGTCTGAATGGTCATCTCTTGCTCCTTGATCGGGTCCGGCCCCGTCGGCCTGACGGAACAAGGGTCACATCCGTATAGGTCAGTTTCTGTCCTCGTTGTCACCTAGTCTCGGATGCGTGCCCACGACGACGACGCGGCTGCTCACCCTGTTGTCGCTTCTGCAGACCCAGCGGGACTGGCCAGGATCGCTCCTCGCGAGTCGGTTGGGCGTCAGCGCCAGGACCGTCAGGCGCGACATCGACCGGCTGCGGGAGATGGGATACAGCATCCAGGCCACCCTGGGGCCGAGCGGTGGCTACCGCCTCCGGGCGGGAAGCGAACTTCCCCCGTTGCTGTTCGACGATGATCAGGCGGTGGCGTTGGCCGTCGCGTTGCAGACCGTGTCCGTCTCCGGAGTCGGTATCGAGGAGGCCGCGATTCGAGCCCTCGCCACGATTCGCCAGGTCATGCCCTCTCGACTGCGGCATCGTCTCGAATCGCTCGACGTGGTCTCTGTCGCGGCGGCACCCGGAGAGGCCGAACGGGTGAACGTCTCCGCCGATGTCTTGATCAGCCTTGTCCGCACGATCCGCGCGAAGGAGGTGCTCCGCTTCGACTACGCGGCACGCGGCGAGAGGGCGGGGGACGCGACCACGCGCCCGCCGCGCCGCGTCGAACCGCATCACATCGTCACCGCACGGGGAAAGTGGTACCTCCTCGCGTGGGACCTCGAGCGTGGAGACTGGCGTCTGTTCAGCGCGGACCGCCTTACTCCTCGCACACCGACGGGGCCACGCTTCGCGCCGCGCTCGGTGCCAGGCGGTGACGTCGACGAGTTCGTCTCCGCGCGGTTCAAGGGAGCCGACGTGAACGAGTGGTCGTGCCGCGGTTCGGTGATTCTCGACGCGCCGATGAGAGATGTCCTGCCCTTCGCCGGGGATGGAACAGTCCGCCCGCTCGGGGATGACAGGTGCATCCTGGAATCGGGCTCGTGGTCGTGGGGTTCGCTCGCGGCCTCGTTCGGGAGATTCGAGGTGCCGATGGAGGTCGTCGGGCCGGCCGAGCTCGTCGACGCGTTCGCGACACTCTCGAAGCGCTACGCGGAGACGGCGCGAAAAACGGCCAGCACCTCCGGGTAGACGACCGCGGAGCAGCGGGCGATGACGAGACGCACCCGTCGAGCCTGCCCACCGCCTCAGTGGTGTCCGGTGCCGATCTTCGATCCGGCGATCGGCTTGGCGGCGCCCGACGCCAGCCCCGACATGACGATGAGTCCGACGATGATCCACAGCGTCGACAGGATGCCGATCTGGTGGCTGATCCAGCCGAGGACGGGGGGCCCGCAGAGGAACGCGAGGTAGCCGATGGTCGCTGCGGCAGACACCGAGGCGGCGGCCTTCTGCGGGTCGTCGGCGGCCGCCGACATGCCGAGGGGGAACCCGAGCGACGCGCCGGCGCCCCACAGGGCCACGCCCACGAGCGCGATCGGGAAGGTCGGCGCGACGATGAACAGCACGAGGCCGCCCGCCGCGGCCACGGCGAGCACGCGCAGGGTCCAGACGCGCCCGATGCGGTCGACGAGGGGGCCGCCGAGCACGCGGAACACGGTCATCGCGATCGAGAAGACGGTGAGCGCGATCGCGCCGACCTCCTGCTTCTCGCCGTGGCCGTCGACCACCGCGATGGTCAGCCAGTCGCTCGCGCTCCCCTCCGCGAAGGCCATACCCAGCATGATGACGCCGATCGCGTAGGTGCGCGGATCGCGCCAGACCGTCAGGAGAGCGGCGAAGCGCTCGCGGCGGCTGAGCGCCTCGCCGTCGGCGGTGGGCGCCTCGTGGCGGGGGACGTAGACGAGGGAGACGAGCCCGGCGACGATCGCGACACCCGCGATCGCGCCGAGGTGCCAGCCGACGCCGATGCCCCACGCGGCCATCCCCACGCCGATGCCGGCGCCGGCGACCGTGCCCAGGCTGAAGAAGGCGTGGAAGAGGGGCATGAGCGTGCGCCCGAACCGCTGTTCGACGGCGGCGGCCTCGACGTTCATCATGACGTCGGTGGAGCTGAGGCCGAGGCCCAGGAAGCCCAGTCCGACAGCGGTGAGGACATAGGAGTGCGCGACCTCCACGCCGATCCCCGCGAGCAGGAGCCCGAACGCGAAGCAGGAGATGGTCGCCACCATCCCCCGTCGGGCTCCCCAGCGCGCCACGATGATGTTGGCCAGCGACAGGCCGACGAGCGAGGTGGCACCCATCACGAACAGGAGGGCGCCGACGCCCGGATCGTCGATCCCGAGCGCGATCTTGACGGCCGGAAGGCGCGACGCCCACGACGCGAAGCCGATTCCGGTGACGAAGAAGATGGTGAAGATGGCCGTCCGCCAGTGGACGAGCTGAGCACGGGTGAGGGCGGAATGCACGGATACACCCTACCGAATCGATTCGACCGCCCGCAGGCCGCGGGTTACGATCAGAGGCGATGAGCAGCCGCCGAGCAACGATCGCGGACGTCGCACGTGCGGCGGGCGTCTCGCCGTCGACCGCGTCGGTCGTCTTCAGCGGCAAGACGCCGGTCTCCGACGAGACGCGGGCCCGCGTGCTCGAGGCCGCCGCCGCTCTCGGGTATTCGGGTCCGGACCCGCTCGCAGCCTCGCTCCGGCGCGGGCGGAGCGGGATCGTGGGCGTGCTGCAACGCGGCCGGTTGGGCACCGTCTTCACCGATCCCGTGCAGCGCGCGACGATGGACGGGCTCGCCGACGCGGTATCGGCGATCGATGCGAGCCTGCTCCTCCTCCCGCCGCTCACGCGCCGCACGGCGGCGGGCGAGACCGCGCCGGCCCCAGCGCCCGCCGCGACCCTCGCGACGGTGCCGCTGGACGCCGCCGTGCTCATCGGGACGATCCCCGAGGCGTCCGGCGACGTCGTGCTGCTGCGGGCCCGTGGCGTGCCCGTCGTCGTGATCGAGGGCGATGCCGGTGACGGCGTTCCGCGCATGGCGCTCGACAACCAGGACGCCGAGCACTGCCTCGCCGACCACATCCGTCGGCTCGGTCACACCGACGTCGCGGTCGTCGCGCTGCCGACGGACCTCAACGTCACGCACGAGCGTCTGGAGGGCGTCCGCCGGGTCTTCCCCGACGCCCCCGCCTACCCGACGCTCGGCAGCTCGATCGACGAGGGCCTGCGAGTCGGCCGGGACGTCTTCTCGCGGGGACGCCCCACGGCGGTGCTCGCGCAGAGCGATCTGCTGGCCGCCGGGGTGATCCGGGCGGCGGAGGAGGCCGGTCTCTCGGTCCCCGGTGACGTGAGCGTCGCGGGCTTCGACGGCGTGCGGGTGGACGGCCTCGCACCATACGAGCTGACCACGATGGTCCAGCCCGCCGTCGACAAGGGCCGTGCCGCCGGGGCGGCGATCGTCGCGATGCTCGCCGGAGAACAGCCCGCCTCCGTGCGGTTCACGAGTGTGTTCCGATCCGGGAATACGACGGGACCGATTCCGCCATCGGCCGCACCGGGGCCCCGTTGACCCCGTAGACTGGACATCCGACCCCCGCGACCTGTCTGGAGGCCAGATGCTGCTGCTCCTGGCTGCGTTCGCGGTGATCCCGTTGACGCTGCCGTGGATGGTGGCGCGCATCGGTTCCCGGGCCTTCTTCGTCGCGGCGATCGTTCCGATCGTGGCATTCGTCCACGCCGCGATCCAGGCCCCCGCCGTCTTTGCCGGCGACGGTCCGACGGAGTCCTTCTCGTGGATCCCCGCCCTCGGCGTCGACCTCTCGATGAAGATGGACACGCTCGGCTGGGTGATGACGCTGATCGTCACCGGTGTCGGTGCGCTCGTCATGCTGTACTGCCGCTGGTACTTCGACGGCAAGAAAGCAGGGGTCGGGCTCTTCTCCGCCGTCCTCCTCGCCTTCGCGGGGGCGATGTACGGCCTCGTCCTCACCGACGATCTGATCGTGCTCGTGATGCTGTGGGAGGTCACGAGCGTTCTCTCCTACCTGCTCATCGGCTTCTACCACGCGCGCGGAGCGAGCCGGAGGGCCGCGCTGCAGGCGCTGCTCGTGACGACGCTCGGGGGCCTCGTCATGTTCGTCGGCGCCGTGATGCTCGTGGTGCTCTACGGCACGACGAGCCTGACGACGATCCTTGCCGCGCCCCTTCCCGCGGGCGATGCGGGGGCGCTCCTGAACGTCGCGATCGTCCTCATGCTCGTCGGCGCGCTCAGCAAGTCGGCGATCTTCCCCTTCCACTTCTGGCTGCCGGGAGCCATGGCCGCCCCCACGCCCGTCAGCGCGTATCTGCACGCGGCGGCGATGGTCAAGGCCGGGATCTACCTCATCGCTCGGCTCGCTCCGGCCTTCGCCGACTCGGAGCCGTGGCGGCCGATCATCATCACGCTCGGCATCTTCACGATGCTGCTGGGCGGTCTCCAAGCGCTGCGTGAATCCGACCTCAAGCGCATCCTCGCGTTCGGCACCGTCAGCCAGCTCGGCATGCTGACGGTCGTGCTCGGCTACGGAGAGCGCAACTCTGCCCTGGCGGGACTGGCCCTGCTGGTGGGACACGCGCTGTTCAAGTCCTCGCTCTTCCTCGTGGTCGGGGTGATCGACCGCCAGCTCAGCACCCGCGACATCGGTGAGCTGTCGGGGGTCGGGCGCCAGGCGCCGACGCTCGCCGTCTTCTCGATCATCGCGATCGCCTCGATGGTGGGCGTCGCCCCCACGGTGGGGTTCGTCGCGAAAGAGGCGGCGCTCACCTCTCT
>JBMDWQ010000171.1:0-4988 GCA_048594675.1 Microbacterium sp.
TCCGCGACGCCGCCGAGCTGGACGCCGCGACGCTTCGTGTCGCCAAGGAGCACGGCTTCAGCGACGCGCAGATCGCCCAGCTTCGCGGTGACGACGAGCGGGAGATCCGCGGAATCCGTCACGCGTGGGGCCTGCGCCCCGTATACAAGACGGTCGACACGTGCGCGGGGGAGTTCCCGGCCCTCACGCCGTACCACTACTCGTCGTACGACGTCGAGACCGAGGTCACCCCGAGCGATCGGCAGAAGGTCGTCATCATCGGCTCGGGCCCCAACCGCATCGGTCAGGGCGTCGAGTTCGACTACTCGTGCGTCCACGCGTCGTTCGCCCTCGCCGAGGCCGGGTTCGAGACCGTCATGGTCAACTGCAACCCCGAGACGGTCTCCACCGACTACGACACGAGCGATCGTCTCTACTTCGAGCCGCTGACCCTGGAGGACGTGCTGGAGGTGCTCCACGCGGAGGCTGCCTCGGGGGAGATCCTCGGGGTCATCTGCCAGCTCGGCGGTCAGACGCCGCTGGGCCTGGCCAAGGGGATCGCGGAAGCGGGCTACCGCATCCTCGGAACCCAGCCCGAGGCGATCGACCTCGCCGAGGAGCGCGAGCTGTTCTCGCGTCTGCTGGACCGCGCGGGACTGGTCGCCCCCCGCAACGGCACGGCCATCGACGAGGCCGGTGCCGTTCGGATCGCGGAGGAGATCGGGTACCCCGTCCTCGTCCGGCCGAGCTTCGTCCTCGGGGGCCGAGGCATGGAGATCGTCTACGACACGCCGAGTCTCCACGATTACTTCGCGCGCATCGCGGACCAGGCCATCATCGGCGAGGGCGCGCCCCTGCTCGTGGACCGCTTCCTCGACGACGCGGTGGAGATCGACGTCGACGCCCTGTTCGACGGCGAGGAGCTCTACATCGGCGGCGTGATGGAGCACCTGGAGGAGGCCGGCATCCATTCCGGCGACTCCAGCTGCACGCTCCCGCCGATCTCCCTCGGACGTACCGAGATCGACCGCGTCCGCACCGCGACCCTCGCGATCGCGGAAGGTGTCGGCGTGCGAGGACTCCTCAACGTGCAGTTCGCCGTCTCGGCGGGAGTCCTGTACGTCATCGAAGCCAACCCCCGGGCCTCTCGGACCGTGCCGTTCGTCTCCAAGGCGCTGGGGATCCCCCTGGCCAAGGCAGCCAGCCGCATCATGGCCGGGGCCCGCATCGCCGAGCTGAAGGAAGAGGGCCTTCTCCCGGTCGAGGACGGTTCACGGGTACCGCTGGATGCTCCCGTCGCGGTGAAGGAGGCGGTCCTGCCCTTCAAGCGATTCCGCACCGCCGACGGGCACACCGTCGACTCGGTGCTCGGCCCCGAAATGCGCTCCACGGGGGAGGTCATGGGAATCGACCGCGACTTCCCGACGGCCTTCGCCAAGAGCCAGGCGGCGGCCTACGGCGGGATGCCCACGTCCGGCACGGTGTTCCTCTCGGTGGCAGACGACGACAAGCGTGCGGTCATCCTGCCCGCTCACCGTCTGCAGGAGCTCGGTTTCCGGCTGACCGCCACCGAGGGCACGGCGGAGATCCTCGCCCGCAACGGCATCCGCGTCGACGTCGTCGCGAAGTACTCGGCGACCCAGGAGTCCGGCGAACGCAACGTCGTCGACCTCATCAACGCCGGCGAGATCGACATCGTCGTCAACACCCCGTCGGGCGGGATCGCCCGAGCCGACGGCTACGAGATCCGCGCGGCCGCGGTCGCCGCCGACAAGGCACTCTTCACGACGATGGCCGTCCTGGGCGCCGCCGTCAGCGCGTTGCCGGTCCTCCGGGAGGGATTTGCCGTACGGAGCCTGCAGGAGTTCGCGGAGGACCGGAAGACGACGGCATGACGGGATTCGGCGACACGCTCCAGCGGGCGTTCGACACGCGAGGGCGACTGTGTGTGGGCATCGACCCGCACGAGGAGCTCCTGCGGTCATGGGGACTCTCCGCCGACGCGTCGGGAGTGCGCGCCTTCGGCCTCCGGGTCGTCGAAGCCGCCGTGGGTCGCGTCGGGATCGTCAAGCCGCAGGTCGCGTTCTTCGAGCGTCACGGGTCGGCAGGGATCGCCGCCCTGGAAGAGGTCATGGGACGGGCTCGCTCCGCGGGACTCCTCGTCGTCGCGGACGCCAAGCGCGGCGACATCGGCACGACGATGGACGCCTACGCCGCCGCCTGGCTCACTCCCGGGGCCCCACTCGAGGCCGACGCTCTCACCGTGAGCCCCTACCTCGGCGTCGGCGCGCTGACCTCGACGTTCGAGCGGGCGCACGAAGCCGGCAAGGGGGTGTTCGTACTGGCGGCGACGAGCAACCCGGAGGGTGCCTCCCTGCAGCGAGCGATCGCCCCCGGCGCCGTCGGTCGCTCCGTCGCCGCGCAGGTCGCCGCGGAGGTCGATTCGGTCAACCGCTCCTTCGGCGGTCGACTCGGAACGGTCGGGCTCGTCATCGGCGCGACGGTCGCCGCCGAGGAGTACGGCCTCGGCGACCCGGCTGGGGAACCGCGGCCCATCGCCAGCCCCATCCTCGCGCCGGGCTTCGGCGCACAGGGGGCGCACCTGTCCGATATCACTACCCTCTTCGGTCGCCATTCGCCCCACGTTCTGGCCAGCGTCAGCCGCAGCGTCCTGCGTACCGGCCCGACGGGGATCGAACAGGCCATCGACGACCACGTCCGCGAGCTCGAAGGAGCACTCGATGTCTGACGCCCGCCACCCCCCGGAGGTCGACCGCGCAGCCGCCTCCCGCCGCGCCGTGGCGGCCCGACGCGAGCGGGCCTCGCTCAAGCGCGATGTCACCACGCGGGTCATCAGTCCGCAGGAGCTGTTGCGTCGCGCCCTCGCCGAGCCGTCGTCGGCAGCGGGAGCCATGCGCGTCACCGAGTTCCTCACCGCCATTCCCGCCGTGGGCGAGAGCAAGCGGGACCGCATCCTCGCAGATCTCGGAATCTCTCCGGTCAAACGCCTGGGCGGCCTCGGCAGCCGTCAGCGCGACGCCCTCCGCGCGTTCCTGGATTCGCGGTGGCCCGAGCCGCAGCCGCGGTCCGGTCGCAGCCGGCTGCTGGTGTTGGCGGGGCCGACCGCCGTGGGGAAGGGGACCGTCGCGGCCCACATCAAGGACCATCATCCGGACATCCTCCTCTCCGTATCGGCGACCACCCGTTCCCCGCGCCCGGGCGAAGTGAACGGCGAGCACTACTACTTCGTCGACGACGCGGAGTTCGACCGTCTGATCCGGGATGGCGAGCTCCTGGAGCATGCGACGGTCCACAACAAGTACCGCTACGGGACGCCGAAGGCCCCGATCACGGCGGCGCTGGAGCAAGGACGCACGGTGCTCCTCGAGATCGATCTCCAAGGCGCCCGACAGGTTCGAGCGGCCGCTCCCGACGCCAACCTCGTGTTCCTCCTGCCGCCCAGTTGGGACGAACTCGTCGACAGGCTCGTCGGACGCGGCACCGAGGACGCCGAGGAACGCGCCAGGCGCCTGCGGACGGCACGGGTCGAGCTGGCCTCGCAGGGCGAGTTCGACCACCACGTCGTCAACGACGACGTGGCGCGTGCCGCCGAAGAGGTGGCAGCCCTCGCACGCTGAGGGGTCGTCCACCTGTAGAATGGTCCGATGCCGCCGTTTCGTCGTCGACGAGCGTGCGCCCTCGAACTTCCGCCGCCATCCGATTCAGGAGGTCCCTCATGGCCACTCGCGACAAGGGCATCATCGATCCGCCGATCGACGCGCTGCTCGACAAGGTCGACTCCAAGTACCAGCTGGTGATCTACGCGTCCAAGCGCGCTCGCCAGATCAACGACTACTACTCCGACCTGCACGAGGGGAACCTCTTCGACAACGTGGGCCCTCTGGTCGACTCGACGGTCGAGGACAAGCCGCTCACGATCGCGCTGCACTAGATCCACGAGGACAAGCTCCGCCTGCGGTCGCTGGACTGACCATGACGCCGTGTGGCGTCACCGTGCCCGCGAGACCCGACGTGTCGGGGATCGCGGGCATGATGGTTTTCACCCCTGTTCGCGCCCGTCCTCTGGAGCACCGATGACACAGCTGCGTCTGTTCACGTCCGAATCCGTCACCGAGGGACACCCCGACAAGATCTGCGACCAGATCTCCGACAGCGTGCTGGATGCCCTGCTGACGGTCGATCCCGGAAGCCGCGTCGCCGTCGAGACGCTCGTGACCACCGGCCTCGTGCACGTCGCGGGGGAGGTCCGCACCGACGGCTACGTCGACATCCCGGGAATCGTCCGAGGCGTGGTCAATCGGATCGGATACACCTCGAGCGAGACCGGCTTCGACGGCGACTCGTGCGGGGTGACGGTGTCCATCGGAGAGCAGTCGGGCGACATCGCAGCCGGAGTCGACAATGCCCTCGAGCACCGCGAGGAGGGGTCGGTCGATCCGACCGACGCGCTCGGAGCGGGCGACCAGGGGATCATGTTCGGGTATGCGACCAACGAGACCCCGCAGCTCATGCCGATGGCGATCTGGACGGCGCACCGTCTGGCCGAGAGCCTCACCGACGCGCGGCGTTCCGGTGCGCTGCCGTTCCTCCGCCCCGATGGGAAGACACAGGTCACCCTCGGCTACGACGGCAACGTTCCGCGGACGGTCGAGACGGTCGTCGTCTCCACGCAGCACCAGCCCGACATCTCTCTGACGGCGCTCCGCGCTGCCGTGCGTGCGGAGGTCATCGACCCCGTCCTCGCGCGCACGGGCCTCGACATCGGCGATGTCGAGTACGTCATCAATCCCGCCGGACCCTTCGTCATCGGGGGGCCCAAGGGCGACGCCGGGCTCACCGGGCGGAAGATCATCATCGACACCTACGGCGGTGCGGCCCGGCACGGCGGGGGAGCCTTCAGCGGCAAGGACCCCTCGAAGGTCGACCGTTCCGCCGCGTACGCGATGCGCTGGGTGGCCAAGAATGCCGTCGCGGCAGGCCTCGCCGAC
>JBMDWQ010000172.1:0-3957 GCA_048594675.1 Microbacterium sp.
TCGTCGCAGCCGGCGTCCAGGGGGTCGGCGGCGAGACCGGGCGGGGAGGATTCGAGCACGGCGCCGTTCCTATCGGAGGTAGAAGAGCGGTTGATTGAGGACGAGGGCGAGCACCCACGGCATCTGCCACCGGACGATGGAGTGCTGAGCGGTCACGACCGTGCCGGGGGCCAGCTGCGTCGCGGTGCAGATCGCGCGGAGGAGGCTCGCCGTGGATGCCACTCCGGTCAGCTGACGTGAGAGGTGGTCCACGAGCTCCGCCAGCGTCAGTTGCGCCTTGGGCAGACGTGCTGCCGGGGGCACGTGGGTCGTGTCCTTGGTCGGCCACCAGCCGCCCGAGAGCGTCCAATGCGCATCCCACGAGGCGAGGAAGCGGGACGGCGTGTTCCAGGCGTCGTTGTCCAGCGGCGGGCCGTCTGGGCGCGGATGCGACCAGGGGGACGCGCCGATGCCACTCGCCATGTAGTGCGCATGCAGCGCTCCGGTGTCCCTCGTGGTTGGCTTCTGGAACGACACGCCCAGCGCGCGGTTCATCGAGACCAGCTCGTCCGTGGGCGTCTTCACCTTCGCCCCCGCGGAGGCCCAGAACTCGTCGTGGTCGAACAGCGCGCGCAGCACGGGCACGATCCGGGTGCCGTTTCGGAGGTAGACGGTGGCCAGGTGATCGACGAGCTGCGTCGACGGACTGTCGCTCACGAAGCGCCGCGCCAGCTTCCGCGCCACCCGCTGCGCGGTGGACGGATGCCGGGCGAGGTAGGACAGGTACTGCCGGACGGCCGGACGGCCGTCGGCGCTCGCGTTGGCGTGGGAGAAGCCCATCACCCTCACGGGCTGGGTGTCGTGCCACGTCGGATCGTAGAACGACTCCCACGTCGTCCACATGTCCACGCGATATCCGGTGAGGAGCCGAGCCGACGCCTTGACGTCGTCCTCGTCGTACCCGGCGCCCTTGCCCACGGTGTGGAGCTCGAGCAGCTCGCGCCCGAGGTTCTCGTTGACGGATCTCTTGGTCGAGCGCGCGTTGTCGAGCGAGCATCCCATCGCCGGATGGACGGTGGCGGCCTGCAGCAGTTCTTCGAAGCTCGTCAGCGCGAGCTCGCGCATGCGATGCCCGAACGAGATGCGGAACGGGAATACCCCGTCGTCGTGGATGGGGATGTAGAAGTGGTCCTCCCAGAACTCCGTCATGAGCTCGAGCACCTGATGGTTCGACTCTTGTCGCCTCACGAGGGCATAGGAGGCGTAGGCCGCCATCGCTTGCCACCCCTCCTCCTCGCCGCTGCGATCGCGGGCGACGATCTCATCGGGCGTCGAGGTGATACAGCGCCACCAGGAGTCGAGGGCCGCGACCTTCGGTGACTCGGTGATGTCCTGGGGGGTGAGCTGGGCCTCGAGCCAGTCTCGGGGCCCTCCCGCCTCGCGCACGGCGACGAGGGCAGCAGGCTGGAACCCGTACGTCCACCGCCGGATGACGTGCAGTTCCGCCCTCGTGGCTGCGGGTGTCGCCGGGTAGGGAACCGGCGCATAGTTGTCGGCGGCCTGAGCGCTCGGGGCGTCGAGCAGGGGTGCCGCGACGGCGCCGGCGGAGGCTGTCGCGATGCCAGCGAGGAAGCTCCGGCGGTGGACGAGGGGCGGGGGCGGCGGAGGAGCGGTCGCCGATTCGCCCGCGGGGGGGACGCGGGGATTCATGCGCGAAGCATAGCGTCCCGAACGCCGCGCGCGTCTCACCTCCTGGGTGGAGGCGGGGACGGGGCTAGAGGGGGAGCTCGTAGTGGAGGAAGCCGGTGCGGGTGGCGACGCGATCGTAGAGTGCGCGCGCGGTCGTGTTCGTCTCGGCGGTGAGCCAATACACCTTCTCTGCTCCCGCTGCGCTCGCCCAGGTACGCACGTGATCGATCAGCGCTCGTCCCACGCCTCCTGCGCGCGCATCGGGTGAGACGAAGAGGTCTTCGAGGTAGCAGTAGCCCTGCGTGCTCCAGGTGCTCGGATGGACGAGCCAGTGCACGAGGCCGACGGCGCGGCCCTCCGCGTCACGGGCGATCGCCCCGTGCAGGTCTCCCTTCCCATCGACGAGGCGTCGGAACGTGGCGTCGGTGACCTGCGGATCGAGGTCCTCCTCGTAGAAGGCGAGATAGGCGTCCCACAGCACCTCCCAATCGTCACGATCGGATGCGGTGAGAGGGAGGATGCTCGTCATGCCGCCACGCTAGCAATCGCCGTGCACGGCCGCGTCGTCTAGGGTGACGGGATGGACCTCCGCGTCGCCGCGTACGCCGTCATCACCGACGGCGACGGACGGGTTCTGCTCGCCCACTGGAACCAGGGTCACCGCGCGGCGTGGACGCTGCCGGGTGGAGGACTGGAGGCCGGGGAGGATCCAGAGAGCGCTGCACGCCGCGAGGTGCTCGAAGAGACGGGGTACCGCGTCGAGCTGGACGGGCTGCTCGGGATCGACTCGCGCGTCATCCCGGTACGGGAGCGGATTCAGGCCGGACACGATCGGCCCCTGCACGCACTCCGCATCGTCTACCGGGCACACGTCGTGGGCGGGCGGCTCCGCAACGAGATCGACGGTTCCACCGACCGCGCCGAGTGGTTCCCGCTCGACGCGTTCACGGCGCTGCAGCATGTGAAGCTGATCGACGTCGGACTGCACCTGGCCGGTCTGACGGCCTGAGCTCACTCCCCCGCGAGGGGCTGTGAGATGTCGGCGACGGTGGCCCCGTAGGCGGCGATCAGTTCGTCGGCGTCGACGAAGAGGCTGTAGCCGTGAGCGCCGGCTCCCATCGCGATCCGCTGGCCCACGATGGCCTCGTCGGCGAACACCGGCCAGTCAGTCGTGCTCCCGATCGGCACGATCGTGCCGCGCTCATACCCCGTCGCCTGCAGCGCGCGCTGCGGATCGGGAAGCTGGAGTTTGTTCACGCCCACGACGGCACGCAGCTTCGGCCACGAAATCGCCCGATCGCCCGGGATGAGCGCGAAGAGGTACGTGTCGTCGGCGCGTTTGACCACGAGGGTCTTCACGATGCTCGCAGGGGCGATCCCGAGGAGGTCAGCGGCTTCCTCGAGACTGCGCGCCGCCGGTCGTTCACGCAGCTCGATGTCGAGCCCGCGAGCGGCGGCCGCGTCACGGACGCGCTTCGTCTCGTCGTCCGGCTCTTCGCTCAACGACCGACCTCGCTCCCGTAACGCCTCGCCCGGACCAACGGCGCGGGCTCAGGCGTCGGGCGCGCGCAGCGGGTCGTCTGCCACCCACAGCTCGTCGTCGGCGCGCAGCGTCTGCCAGGCGGCGTAGACGACACCCGCAGCGGCGGCGATCCCGAAGATGATCGCCAGCACACCGCCGGCGCCCATCTTCTTCTTCGCGGGAGGTGCGGTGACGGTCAGGCGCTTGGTGGCGTTCTTGCCGTACTTCTGTGCCTTCTTCTGCAGCTTGTCGACGTCGATCGCTCCGAAGCCGCGGCCCGAGGCGAGGGCATCGCGCTTCTCGTTCGCCGCGTCCCACACCGACAGGGCCGAGCCGATCACGGCACCCGCGGCCGGGGCGAGGCGCTCGTTGTAGACCTTCGCGGAGGTACGGAGGCCACGCGAGACAACTGGGGCGGCGTACTTCTCATAGCCGTGCTGCACGGTCGGAACGACCTGCTCGCGGCTGTAGTTCCCGAGCTGACGGCCGGCTTCACGCGCGACGTCGCCGGCCTGGCCCAAAAGGACCTGCTGTGACTCCCACAGGGTGTTGGCGTCCTTCTGCAGCTTGCGGAGTTGCTTCTTGCGCTTGCGGCTGAGGCTCACGGAGCCCTCCCTCGTCTGGGTCTCGTCTGGGTGCGTCAATGAACGGTTGTCCATACGAACTGATATCCCGTGTTCCTTATCTTGCCAGACCACTGGCGACACGCCAGGGGTTGACAGGTGGGAGAATGGTGAGCATGCCCATCCACACCGCAGTCGCGACGA
>JBMDWQ010000173.1:0-3594 GCA_048594675.1 Microbacterium sp.
CGGGGGCATGAGCTTCTCGAGCCAGCGAGTGCCGGTGGCCTGCACGAGGAAGCCGACGCCGGCCAGGAGCACGCCCGCGGCGAACACGCCGAGCAGGGCCTGTCCGTACTGCTCGGGGGTGTTCAGCGGCTGCTGATTGCCGGGACCGAGCGCCCAGATCGGCGCCAGGAAGGCGAAGGAGGAACCGAGATAGCTGGGAAGGCGGTTGCGCGTGATCAGGAGGAAGAAAAGGGTGCCGATCCCGGAGAACAGCAGGGTCGTGCTGACGGGAAAGCCCGTGAGCAGCGGGACCAGGAAGGTCGCGCCGAACATGGCGACGACGTGCTGCGCGCCGATCGCGATCGTGCCGCCCCAGGAGAGGCGTTCGTGCGGCTTGACGACGGCGCCGGCGGCGATGCGGCGGCCGTCACCGTGGAGGGTCCAGATGGGCATGAGTGTGCTCCTCGAAAGGGTGTGGGGTGCCTGGGGTCAGGCTACCTGGGAGAACCCTGGGAGCGTGGTTGTGACAGGCCGGGAGTTCCCGGCTCGATCAGTTGCTGAGGCGCCCGACCAGCTCGCGGTAGGTGGCTGCCGTCCGGTCGACGATCTCCGCAGGGAGCGTGGGCGGGGTGCCGGTCTTGTCCCAGTTCGCGGCGAGCCAGTCGCGGACGATCTGCTTGTCGAAGCTCGCCATCCGCTCCGCCGGGGTGGCCCCCGTGCGCCACGCCTCGGCGTCCCAGTAGCGTGACGAGTCGCTCGTCAGCACCTCGTCGGCCAGGGTGAGCACGTCGTCGGCGTCCAGTCCGAACTCGAATTTCGTGTCGGCGAGGATGAGCCCCTTGGCCTCCGCGATCGCCGAGGCCCGCGTGTACGCCTCGATCGACGCGTCGCGCAGCTCGGCCGCGCGGTCGGCGCCGACGATGTCGACGGTCTCCTCGAACGTGATGTTCTCGTCGTGCTCGCCGAGCGGCGCCTTGTAGGCGGGCGTGAAGATGGGTTCGGGAAGGCGGTCGCCGTTCTCCAGCCCCTCGGGCAGGGCGACGCCGCACACCGTCCGGGACTGCTGGTACTCGGCCCATCCGGACCCGGTGAGGTAGCCGCGCACGACGCACTCGATCGGCTGCATCGCGAGAGCCTTGACGACCATCGCGCGATCGGCCACCGCTTCCGGCGCGGTGGCTCCCGGAACCAGGTGGTTCGGGATCGGGCGGCCACCGTCGGCGCCGCCGAGCTGGTCGAACCACCAGAGGCTGAGTGTCGTCAGCAGGGCGCCCTTGCCGGGGATCCCTGGGTCGAGCGCGTGATCGAACGCGCTCACGCGGTCGCTGGCGACGACGAGCATCGTCCCGTCCCGCCCGCTGTCGGGTCGGTAGAGGTCACGGACCTTTCCCGAGTACACGTGGGTCCAGCCGGGGAGGGTCGCAGGCGCATCCGTCACCTCCCCATTATCGAGGCTCCGAGCCCGTCCCCGTCCCCCTGCTCGCGCCCGCCCGTGCCCGTCCCCGCCCGTGCCCGTGCCCGTCCCCGCCCGTGCCCGCCCGTGCCCGTGGTGACCGTGCGAGAGCACATGCTCCCATCGAGCGCACACCCTGATGACGTCAACGAGGTATGCGCTCGACCCGAGCATGTGCTCTCGACAAAGGGGAGGGGCACCCCGGGGTGGACGGCGGGGCGGGCAGCGCGGCGGGCGTCAGGGGGTGATGCCGTCCACGAAGGCGAGGGCCTCTTCGATGACGTCGGGCCAGAGGTCGAGCTCGCCGTTGTCGACGAGGATCCACTCGCGCATCGCTCGGCCGCGCATCACCATCCGTTCGCCGCGTCCCTCCGCCTCGAGCTGCGTGACGCGGTCCTCGGGGAGCTTGGCCAGCAGGCCGCTGGCGATGGGGAACGCGAAGGCCTTGCCCCGCACTCGCAGCCCGGTGGCCGAGAAGATGCGGCCGAGGTCGACGCCGTCGCGCACGAGGTAGTCCGCCGCGATCTCGTCGAACACCTCTCTCGCGCGTTCCCGGGACACGCGGTCAGCGTACGCCCGCCCCAACTGGGCCGTCGAGAGCACATGCTCCCACCGAGCGCACGCCTTGATGACGTGAACGACGTATGCGCTCGACCAGAGCATGTGCTCTCGACAGAGGGAAAGAGGGTATATAGTCCAGATGGACTATTTCTCGGGCGAACACTCGAAGGGGCGGGAGGGACAGCGGATGACCGGCGACGCACGCGCGCTCACCCCCCTCGCCGTCGTGGTGCTCGGGCTCCTTCGCGAGCGTCCGATGCACCCGTACGAGATGCTCCGGCTCCTGCACCAGCGGCGCGACGACCGGCTGGTCGGCGGCTCTCGCGGCACGCTCTACCACACCGTCGCGCGCCTCGAGAGGGCGGGACTCATCGCCGAAGTGGGAGTGGACCGCGACGGCAACCGCCCCGAGCGCACCACGTACGAGATCACGCCCGAGGGCGGCGAAGCGGCTGCCGACTGGGTGCGACGTCACCTCCCCCAGGTCGAGCGCATCCTGGAGTTCCGGGTGGCCCTCTCGTCGGCGCACGACCTGCCGCGCGAAGAGGTCGCCGAGCTCCTCGGCCGCCGTCGTGCCGTTCTTGCCGACTTCCGCGCGGAGCACCGCGCCGGACTCGCCGCGGCCCGTTCCCGCGGCGTGCCCTTCCAGTTCCTGGTGGAGGCCCAGCGCGAGCTGCATCTGCTCGACGCCGACCTCGCCTGGCTCGACGCGGTCCTGACCGCGCTCGCCGATCCCGCCACACCCTGGGGCGTGCACGAACTGCCGTCCGACACGATGGCCCGCCTCGAGGCCTTCAGAGAAAGCGTCGTCTCATGACCGATCCGACCACCGCATCCGTACCCACCGCACCATCGACTCGTTCCGGCGGCGCGGCGCCCGGCCGCCCCGTTCCCGACACTCCCGGCCGAAGCCCGTGGCCGGCGCTCTGGGCGCTGGTGATCGGGTTCTTCATGATCCTCGTCGACACGACGATCGTCTCCGTCGCGAACCCCGCCATCAAGGCCGCCCTCGACCCCGACACGAACAACCTCGACAACGTCGTGTGGGTGACCTCCGCGTACCTGCTCGCCTACGCGGTGCCGCTGCTGATCACGGGCCGCCTGGGTGACCGGTTCGGACCCAAGAACATCTACCTGATCGGGCTCGCGATCTTCACCCTCGCCTCGCTCGGCTGCGGCCTGTCGGGGTCGCTCGAGATGCTCATCGCGATGCGCGCGGTGCAGGGGCTGGGTGCCGCGCTCATGACGCCGCAGACGATGGCTGTCATCACCCGCACCTTCCCGCCCGACCGGCGTGGTGCCGCAATGGGCCTATGGGGAGCCACGGCCGGGATGGCGACCCTCGTGGGCCCGCTCGCGGGAGGCCTCCTCGTCGACGGGTTCGGCTGGGATTGGATCTTCTTCATCAACCTCCCGGTCGGTGTGATCGGCTTCGTCCTGGCGTGGATCTTCGTGCCCGCCCTGGAGACCCATCCGCACCGCTTCGACGTGGTGGGAGTGGTCCTGAGCGCCGTGGCGCTGTTCCTCATCGTCTTCGGCCTGCAGGAGGGCGAGAAGTTCTCGTGGGCGCCGTGGGTGTGGACCATGATCGCGGCGGGTGT
>JBMDWQ010000174.1:0-20277 GCA_048594675.1 Microbacterium sp.
CAGGCGATAGCGCCGGTCGGGATCTTCGGTGCGAAGGCGGGCGATCGCCTCGATCGCCGTGCGCTGTGCCTTGCGGGGCTGCACCGTGGCGACGACGCAGATGTTCACCTCGTCGTCCCGATAGCCGAGTTCGCGGCGCACCTCCTCGCGGCGCCGAGAGGACATCAGCGTGGAGATGAGGGGTTCCTCCGCGCACGTGTTGGGGAGGAAGAACTGCGGCTTGGCGGCGATGTGGGGGTATGCGTTCCAAGCCGCACGGCAGTTCTCCGACACGAAGATGTAGGCGTCGTGGGCGGGCATGAGGCGGCCGACCACGTTGTCGCGGTTCCACACGTCGGTCCCGTAGTGGTCGTAGGCGGCGGGCTCGTCATGGACCACCACGACCCGCAGCGCGCCCGCGTGCTCGGGGAGAGGCCCGCCCGGCGCATGGTGGCCGAACGAGCCCAGGCCGTTGCTCAGCTGCAGGAGAGGTCTCTGGCGGCGGTACACCGCGTCGGACGAGGAGACGGTGAGAAGTCGCTCGCCGAGGTCGACCGGGACGCGGTTGGCCATCACCAGCGTGGAGAGCGCCGAACGAGCCAGTCCGTCCAGATAGAAGGTGTCGGTGAAGGCGATCCCGGAATCGAGTCGGCCTACGTACTTCGTCAGATAGACGACATCGGCGGGGTCTTCCGGCAGCTCTTCTGCGCGGAGCAGGACCGGCGTCTGGACAGTGGGCCTCACGGGCACGTCCCTCCTGCGGGACGGAAAACGATGGGCCGACCACGCGGCCGCGATCGTAGAGGGCGCAGGTTGCCGAATGGCAACGTCAGGGTAGACGGCGGGTGCGCGGGGCCTCGATGGCGTCGCGCAGGCGCTGTGCGATGGCGTCCCCGCACGGGGTGGCTCCGGCTTCCGGAGAGGGGTCGCCCGGTACCTCCACCCAGCGCCGAGCGAAGGCGCGGGCATCCTTCTCCGTCGCGGCCTCGGCCGAGACGGCCGAAGTCAGCTCCTCGATCGTGCGCACGATGGGACCGGGGAGGTCGGTGCGGTAATCGAGGTAGAAGTTCCGCGAGGACAGGTACTCGTCGAGGTCAGGGGCGAGGACGTAGCTGGGGACGCCGACGACGGCCGCTTCGTACAACGCGGAGGAGTAGTCGGTGATGAAGAGGTCGGCGACGTGCAGCATCTCCTGCGTCGAGAATCCGTCGGCCGTGTCGACCTCGTCGCCGAAGGCGCCGTGCATCAGGGGGTGGAGCTTGACCACGGTGTGCACACCGAGTGTCGAGAGCGACTCGGACAGAGCGGCGACATCGACGGTCATGGTGCCGTCGAGCCGGAACGTCGGCGCGAACAGTGCGATGCGGGCATCGCGGAGGTGCGGGTGGCGTGCGTAGATGCGCTCGCGCACCCGGGCGTGGCGGGCCGGGTCGCGGAGGCGATCGACGCGGGGGAGTGGGGCCACCGCGACGCGCGAGATGTCCGTCCCGAACGCCTCGGCGTACGCGGGGCGGCACTGCTCGGAGCTGGTCAGCACGAGGTCGTATCCCTGGTGCATGCGCATGGCAGCGGCCAGCCGGGAATCGCGGCCCTCCTGCTGTCCCAAAATGCTCAGGCCGAACTTCTTGAACGCGCCCAGCGCGTGCCAGATCTGCACGACGGTGAGGTCGCTCTTGTGGCGCAGCACGCTGGCGACGATGGCGTAGGTGTCCACGACCAGCACCCGCGCCGTGGCGACGTGATACAGCTGGGCGAGCATGTGGATCGAGTACCGCACCTTGCCCATGAGCCCCGGCGGGACCATTCGGACGAGGGAGACGACGCGGATACCGGGGTCCAGTGCCGCCAGCGCCGCGCGCAGATCGGCGAAGTCCTCGGGCTCGGTCGGGTGCTCCCGGCTGATCATCACGACCTTGCGCCTGCTCGGGAGCAGTTTCAGGGGCGCGTACACGAGGTTGAGGCCCGTCCGGGCCGCCCACGCGGTGATCAGCTGACGGCGCATCCCCCCGGTGACGCGGGTGGGCTCCGGAGTGCCTCCTGGCGCGAGCGCGGCACGGTCCACCGTGACGGCGGGACGGAGCAGGATCTCACGCACGACTCGTTCACTGGCGTGCCCGTCGCACGCCGAGAGAAACCGCTCGCGGAATGCGGCCGTCGCCGGTCCCGTACGCGCCGAGAGGATGGCCCCGGCCAGGTCCTCACCGCGCTTGACGAGCGGCCCCATGAGGAAGTCGCTGAACGGGTAATAGAAGTCGCGGGAGGCGGTGTAGTCGTCGATGTCCGGGCAGAAGAAGACGACGGGGCGGTCCAGCAACGCGTATTCGAAGATGGCCGAGGAGTAGTCCGTGATCAGGACGTCCGAGGCCATCAGCAGGTCGTTCAGCTCGCGTTCGTCGGAGGCATCGATCACCCCGGGAGGGATGACGGCGTCGCGGACGAACGGGTGCATCTTGACCAGGACGACCCACTCGTCGCCGAGCTCTGCGAGCACCTGCTCCCACGGGATCTGCTCCAGGTCGTAGTAGGCCGTGAGCTGTCCGTTCCCGCGGAAAGTGGGAGCGAACACCGCGATGCGACGATCGGCGGCGATGCCGTAGCGGTCGCGGATACGTGCCGCCGTCCGTTCGATCACCTCGGCGTCGAAGAAGACGTCGGTGCGAGGGATGCCGAGGGCGTGGACCTTGGCGACATCGATGCCGAACGCTTCGGCGTAGTTGGCGCGCGTGGTCTCGGCCCCCACCAGCGCGTCGGTGTAGTTGCGGTGGGTGAGCGAGCCCTGCACCGGTCCACCCGGCAGGTCGACGCGACTCCAGCCGACCTTCTTGAACGCGCCGGAGGCGTGCCACACCTGCAGGAGCCGCGTCTCCGGTCGCAGCCGGAACGGGTAGATCAACGGATAGAAGTCGTCCAGCACGACGGTCTGGGCGCTCGCGATCAGCCACGGAAGGCGCAGGGTGTCCCACAGCCGCCGCCGCGCGCCGAGGTTCGGCTTGAACAATCCGAAGATCTCTGCATCGGGGCGCTGTCGTCGCAGTTCGTCGACGAGGAAGCCGAAGTTGCCCGAGAATCCGGCCCGGGAGTCCGAGAGGAAGACCGTCCGGTCGCGGCGTACCGGCACGATCCGTTTCGCGATGGCGTACGCCGTCGCGTACGGGGCGAAACGCCACCGGTGCAGAAGCGCGCTTCGCCTCAGAAACCGGCGGAGAGCGTGCACGGGGGCCCCTTACTGATGGTCGACGGCCCGGGAGAGGCCGCCGTCGTCGACGGCGCTGCGCGGTCGGGCACCGCCGACGATTCTAGCGTCCGCGCCTGGTTCGCCGCCCAGGGCGCGGACCGTGCCGGCGCGCGCCGAACCGTAGACTCGACGTATGCCGTCCGACGCTCCGGTGACGATCACCGCGATCGTGCCTCTGCACGATGTCGAGGCGTTCGTGGGCGATTTCCTCCGCTCGCTCGACCGCCAACGACCCGGCGACTACGATCTCGACCTCGTCTTCGTCGACGACGCGTCGCCCGATTCGACCGCACGGATCGTGGCGGACTGGATGCAGACCACGGCGCATCGCACAGTGCTCCTGCGCCAGCCCCACGGGGGGGTGAGCGCAGCGCGCAATCACGGTCTCTCCCGCGCCCGTGGGCAGTGGGTCACCTTCCCCGACCCCGACGACCTCCTCGACCCCGGCTACTTCGCGGCGTTGGCGCAGTTCCTCCCGACCGTCGCTGACGACGTCGATGTCGTGAGCGCGAACATCTACCGCGTGTTCGATCCGGAACCGCAGTTCCAGGACGTGCACGCGCTGCGGTTCCGGTTCTTCCAGGGGTCGCGCGTCGTCTCGCTCGAGGACGAGCCCGACATCTTCCAGCTCAATGTCGCCACCGCCCTGTTCCGCAGGGACCGCTTGGTCGAGACCGGCGTCACCTTCCAGTCCGGACTGCACGCGTCCGAGGACGCCCTGTTCGTCACCCGGTTCCTCCTCTCACGCCCGCAGGCGCGGATCGGACTGGTGGCCGAGGCACGGTACGGCTACCGCAAGCGCGCCACCCGCGACTCTGCGGTCGACTCGTACCAGGACGACCCGAGCGCCTACATCGACCGGTTCCGCGACGGCTACCTCCCGATCCTCGAGGAGGCCGCGGCCTCGGGTGGGGTGCCGGCATGGCTGCAGTCGATCCTGCTCTATGAATGCCAGTGGCTCCTGCCGCGTCAGCTGGACCCTCAGACCTACGCGGCGGGACTGGACGAGCAGCAGCGACGTGACGCGCGCGACGCGGTGAGCGCGTGTCTGGCCTACGTCGACACCGACCGGGTGCTGCGCTACGACGCGACGGCGCTTCCGCTCGAGTCGCGGCTGGTCGTCCTGGCTCTGTCGGGACGACGCGTATGGAACTGGGTGGGGTACTACGCCGAGCGCCCCCGCCCCGGGCAGCGTCGGGTGATCCTCCGCGGTTACACCACCGAGCCCGAGGAGCGGGTGCTGGCGCTCGCCGGCGGACGGCTCCGCGAAGCGCAGGAGGTCAAGATCCGCCCCCTCGACTACTTCGGACAGACCAGGCTGTACGAGCGGGCGCTGCGCGTGCCGTCGTCCGTCGACGCCGTTCAGGACGGCGATCTGCTGCGCCCGGTCGTGGTCGCCCGTGCGGGCGAGACCTGGGTGCAAGCCGCCGAACGCCATCGTCGAGCCGTCACCGGACAAGCGATCCAGTCGGTGCCCAGCCAGCCGGGCGCCGTACGCGTCTGGAAGTTCCGAAAGGTGCGGTGGCGAGGCCCGGTGCGACTGAATGCCCGGGAGAACGTCATGGTGCTGGCGGCGCGCGCTCGGCATGATCTCCGGGTGGGAAAGGCGTTCCTCGATCGGTACGCGCCCCGATCTCCCGCCGTGTGGACGGTCGTCGCCGACGAGCCGGACCTCGGCCGGGGGATCCGCGAGCGCGCCGAAGAGCACGGCGTCCGTGTCCGCCTCATTCCCACGCGCGGCGGTCGGGCACGCCGCGGCCTGCGTGCCCGGGCGCGAGGCCTCCTCGGGGAGGTTCGCAGCGGCGTGGTCCTGGCGACATCCGTCGCCGCCGCGGCGTCTGTGCCGGCGACGAGCGCGCGGCGGGTGCTGCTGGTGCGGGGCGCGATCGACGCCGCCCAGCGCGTGGGAATCGACGCGTTGGGCGCGGACCTCGTCCTCACCGACGACGCGGACACCCAGGCTCGCCTGCGCGAGGAATCAGCCTTGTTCCCCGGGCAGATCGTGCTCGTTCCCCCGGCGGACGGGGCGGAGGGCATCGTGCGCGCCCTCCTCGCCACGCGCACGGGACCGCTCCGCTGACGCCGGTGTCACTCGGCCGGTCGCGGCGAGCGCCACGCCGGTGATTCCGGTCCGGTGTCCAGTCTGCTCCGCCAGCCCCGTACGAGCGAGGCCCGGGTCGCGCACACGACCAGGAGGAACCAGCCGAACCCGCCCAGCAGGGAGCTGGTGACCACCGAATCGGCCAACAGCGTGATGATCACCAGCGCCGGCCACGTGTAGACGGTCGAGCGTCGTTCCGATGCCGTCACCCACGCGCGGGCGAGCCCCAGCCCCGCGAATCCGACGAAGAGGACGACTCCGGCCGCGCCGGCCTGCAGCAGCATGTCCATCCACGCGTTGAGCGCCGAGGTGTGGTTGGTGCCGGTGGCGAAGCGGATGATCGTGTACGGCAGCTGATGGTCCGGCCACGTGCCCACCCAGCCCCATCCCTGGACGGGCCGGTCCGCCGACATGTCGAGGACCTCGTTCCAGAGCTTTGACCGGGTGAGGAAGTCGGGTTCGGCGTTCAGCCAGTACACGAGCGGTCGACGGAACGTGTAGACGAGGATCCCACCGATCGCGAGCGCTCCGGCGATGCTCCATTGCAGGGCCGTCCGCCCCGCCGGTCGCGTGTGTCGCACGACGGCGAGGATCCCGATGGCGAGCCCCGCGATCACGGCCATGCCGAGCACGATGGGGGAGCCCGTGAAGACGGCGAGCACCGCGGCCAGCGACACCGAGTAGGCGGAAAGGCCCGGAGCGACTGACCGCGTGCGCCATTCCACGACGAAGGTGACCAGCGCGATGATCGTCACGAGCCCGAGCATCGTCCGGGTGCCGAACAGCCCCTGGATCGGACCGCCCTCGGCGAGGTTGCCGGCGATCCCGAGGAAAGGGACGGGCACGTCGAGCAGGATCCCGCTCAGGATCTCCATGGCGAGGGAAGCGGTGAGGAGGAACCGTAGCGCGTCGCCGGTGGAGCGGACGGTCTGAAGCGTGTCGCGGAACTGCGCGACGACGACGGCGAGGAAGGTCGGTGCCGCCAGCTGCAGCCAGCCGCCGAGGGTCGCGCTGACCGACCTCGACCAGAACACGGTCAGTAGCAGCCAGACCAGCAGCAGCAACAGGGTCGTGGGCATGATCTCGAACGGACGGAGCTCGCGTCGGCGAGCGACCAGCATGGCCGCTCCCAGCACGCACAGTCCCGAGATCACCGCTCCGTAGCCGGCGTCGCCCATCAGCTGCCGGATGAGGTGCGTCGAGAACAGGGCGCCGATCGTGGTCGTCGCGAACGCGGCGGCCAAGGCTGAGGAGCGCAGGAAGCTCAACGCGTCGGAGGAGACCGGCTTCATGGGCTCGTCAGCCGCTCACCCTGCTCGCCGACGAGGCGTTGCTCGGTCGGACCGCGCCCCACGAGCGGGGCCTGCTTGATCTTGAACGCCAGGAGGACGAGAAGCATCCACCCCCAGTTGAGCAACGGGGTCGACTCCGCCAGTCCCTGGACGAGCAGCTGCGCAGCCACGAGGGTGGGTAGGAGCGTCAGGGGGGAGTACGGCCGGTCGGCCACGAGGTCCCAGCGGGGGCGGTCGATGGCGAAGAACCACGAGCGCCAGATGAAGGCGAGGTAGGTGAGGGCCATCACGGCGACCCCGACGGCGCCCAGCTGCAGGAAGACGTCGAGCCACATGTTGTGGGCCTGCATGACCGTCTGGCCGTGGTCGACGATCCATCGGTCGAACGCGGGCTCGGTCGGCACCCAGGGCGACGAGAACCCCCACCCCCAGACCGGGCGCTCGGCAGCGCGCGCGGCCACGGCGGCCCAGATCGACTCGCGCCCCGTCAGGTCGGATGAGCGCCCGAGGATCGCGAAGATGGCGTCGCGGGCATACCAGAGCGCGGCCAGCCCCCCGATCGCCACGACCGCGTAGAGCACGTAGAAGCGTGTGCGCTCGCCCGGACGGCGGGTCGTGCGCATGAGGAGGACGGTGACCAGGACGACAACGGTCATCGCGGCCGCCAGATACGCCGTCGCCGATCCGGCGCGGACGAAGAGGAAGGCGGCGAGGGCGAACCAGCCCGCCAGCAGAACGCGCCGAGGCGCTCGGGCGGCGAAACGGATCGCGAACACCACCATGCCGAGAAGGGCGACGTAGGCCAACGCGTTGGAGTTGCCAAACAGGCCCTGGATGCGACCCCCGTCGAACAGGTTGTCGCGGCTCCAGAGGACGATCGGATCGTCCACACCGCCGTCGGGACGCACGAACTGCGGCAGGATCGGCCCCTGCCAGATCAGTGAGACCCACAGCTCGAAGAGGAGCGAGAGGGCGAGGATCCACTTCAGTGCCGAGGCGAGCGCCCGAACGATCTCGCGCCAGGTGAGGACGGAGGCGACGAAGAAGCCCAGGACGGTCGTGCTCACCAGGACCGCAAGGGTCAGCGCGCTCGCCCCCGGCCAGTGCGACCAGAGGAGCGACAGTGTCGCGAGCACGACGTATCCGACCGCGAACCACGGCAGGCGCCGCCACTGCACAGGGGGACGCAGGATGCCCCACAGCACGAGGGAGAGCAGCGCGGAACCGAACACCGCCACTCCCGTGCCCACCGTGCCGAGAACCATCAGCCATCCGGTCCCCGCCAGGCCCCCGGCCAGCACGAAGATGCACCATCCGCGCAACAACAGCTGACCCGTCGTCTCTCGGATCGGCGCGGCGGGCGGGGCGGTGATCGGGTGCTGGGTGTGAGAGGTCATCTGCTCTCAGGCTATCGCGCGCGACTCTAGGCTGAGAGGGTGCTGATCCCGATCTCCAACGCCCCGCGCGAGTACGCCTGGGGCTCCACGACCCTGATCCCCGAACTGGAGGGCCGAGTGCCCGCCGGAACCACCGAGGCGGAGATCTGGTACGGCGATCATCCCGGTTCCCCGTCGCGCACGCCCGAGGGAGTGACCTTGGACGTGCTGCTGAAGGGGCGTGGGGAGCCGGCTCTGCCGTTCCTGCTCAAGGTGCTGGCCGCCGGGCAGTCACTGTCGATCCAGGCGCATCCCTCCCGCGCTCAAGCCGCCGAGGGGTTCGCGCGGGAAGAGGAGGCCGGGATCGCGCGCGACGCTCCCGAGCGCACCTACCGCGACGCGAACCACAAGCCCGAGATCATCGTGGCGCTGAGCGACCGCTTCCGCGCCCTCGTGGGGCTTCGGCCGCTGACGGGGACCCGCCGGTTGCTCGACGCGCTCGGCGACGGGCCCGGTCCCGAGGCGCTTCGTCGTCGCCTGCAGGGCGTGGACGAGCCGCTGGCCCTGCGCGACACGATCGCCTGGGCGCTGTCGGGAGACGCCGGTGATGCGGTGGCCGACATCGTCCGCGCTGTCCGTGCGGCGACGTCGGAGGAGTTCGCGGAGGAACTCGACGTGCTGCGCCGGATCTGCGACGACTTCCCCGGTGACGGGGGCATCGTCGTCGCGCTGCTGATGAATCTCGTCGTCCTCCGGCCCGGGCAGGCCCTGTTCGCGCCGGCGGGCGTCTTGCATGCGTATCAGGACGGCCTCGGCGTCGAGCTGATGGCCGCCAGCGACAATGTGCTGCGAGGGGGGCTCACCCCCAAGCACGTCGACGTCGACGAGCTCCTCCGGATCCTCGACACCCGTCCCGCCGAGGCTCCGGTGCTCGAGCCCGAGCTGGTCGACGGCCTGGCCCGCTACGACGTGGGGGTCTCTGACTTCACGCTGACGCGCGTGACGGTGAGCGGGGGCGTCGAGCGTCGAGTGGAGGTGGCCGGGCCGGCGGTCGCGCTCGTGACGCGGGGCACCGTCCGAGTGGCCTCCGCCGACGACGGGTCGGCGCCCGTCGACGTGCCGCCCGGAGGAGCCGTGTTCGCCAGCGCCGACGAGACGGCTCTCACGGTGTCGGGGGACGGCGACCTCTACGTGGCCGAGCCCGGCGCGGAGTGACCGTTGCGACACGCCCGGGCGTGTCAAGAAGCTTCAATCACGCATTGAGGGTTTACGATCTGCGACTTGACCTGACCGAATGACACGGGTGTAATTAATCCCACACGCGCAACAGCGCAAGGCGACACAGGTGGGAGAGCGATATGGCGGCTTACCGTTCCGGCGTCCCCGAGAATTGGTTCGTCGACCCCGTCAACCTCGGCGTCCCCGGCGTTCGTCGGGTGTCCGACACGGAGGAGGACGGCGCTCTCGCCTGGCAGTCCGATGCGTTGTGCGCTCAGACCGATCCAGAGGCCTTCTTCCCCGAGAAGGGCGGATCGACTCGCGATGCCAAGCGGATCTGCACGTCGTGCGACGTTCGTGGCGAGTGCCTCGAGTACGCCCTCCAGAACGACGAGCGTTTCGGTATCTGGGGAGGTCTCAGCGAACGGGAGCGCCGCAAGATCAAGCGCCGCGCGGTCTGAACCCGCGGTGGTGGGACTCTCCATCCCGGGAATCGCCGCCGCGGCCGCCGAGCACGTTCGCTGCCGCGTCTAGGCTGACCTCGTCATGCCCGCCCGTGTTCACGCCCTCCTGATCGTGCGCCCCGAGGGGCGTGTCGCCGCGGACATCCGTCTGCGCCGCACGCTCACCGCCGTGGCGAACCAGACGCGCGCCGTCGACGCGATCACGATCGTCCTCTGTGGCGACGATCGCGCGTCGGCGGAGGTCGCTGCCGCCTCGGGGGCCGAAGCGGTCATCACGGCGGGCCGCTCGACGACGTTCGCGGAGGGCCTGCGGATGGCCTCCCACCGGCTCGCCGGTGACGCGGTCTGGTTGCTCGGCCACGACTGCGCGCCCGAGCCGGACGCCTTGGCGGCTCTCGCAGCCGGACTGGAGACGGCTCCCTCGGTCGCCGTAGCCGCGCCGAAGCTCGTCCGGTGGGAGGATCGTGCCCACATCGTCTCGCTCGGAGTATCGATGACTCGGTTCGGGCGCACGGTGGGCCTGGCCGACGACGAGCACGATCAGGGCCAGCACGACGCCCGCGAGGACGTCCTGGGTGCCGACGTGCGCGGCCTTCTCGTGCGCGCTGAGATGTGGCGTCTGCTCGACGGGGTGGACCCGGCATTGCGCGGGTCGGACGAGGGGCTGGACCTGAGCGTGCGCGCTCGGCTGTCCGGCAGCCGCGTCGCCCTCGCGCCCGCGGCCGTGGTCGCGGTGGGCGGTGCCGAGGAGCGCGACGCCGACTCGGGGTCGGCGGCGCGGCGACGATCGGCTTATCACAGCCGTCTCGCGCACCTCCACCGCCGCCTGGTGTACGCGGCCGGGCCGTTGTTGATCCTCCACTGGCTCGCCTTCGGTCCGCTCGCCGTCCTGCGAAGTGCCGCGCACCTGCTCGCCAAGAGACCGGGCCGCATCGCGCCGGAGCTGGCGGCGACGATCGTCGCTGCGCTGCGGATCCCCTCGATCGTCCGCGCCCGCGCCGGCATCCGCCGCGTGCAGCGCGTCTCCTGGTCCCAGTTGGCCCCGCTGCGCATCGGCGGGCGACAGCTGCGGCATCGACTCGACGACGAGGGTGCTACCGGTCAGATGCGATCGGAACTCGGGTTCTTCCGCGGTGACGGCGGGGTGTGGATCGTCGTCGTGGCGTTGGGTGCCTCGCTCGCGGCCTTTCCGGCCCTGTTGGCCTGGCCCGCTTTGGGCGGAGGGGCACTGGCGCCGCTGCGGACGACCGTGTCAGCGCTGTGGGCCGACGCGCTCGCGGGCCCCCGGCCCCTCGGTTGGGACACCGTCGGCCCCGCCGATCCCTTTTCGGCCGTCGTGGCCGCTCTGGGGACGCTGAGTCCGTGGGAGCCGTCGCGGGCGCTCGTGGCGTTGTGGATCCTGGCCTTGCCGCTCGCGGCGCTCGGAGGGTGGTTCGCCGCGACCCGCCTCACGGAGAAGTCTCTTCCGCGCGCGCTCGTGGCCATCGGATGGGCGCTGGCCCCGACGTTCCTGACGGCTCTCGTGCACGGCCGGCCGACCGCGGTGATCGTCCATCTCCTTCTACCGTGGCTTTTCACGACGGCGGCCGTCGCCCATCGTTCGTGGACGGCGGCGGCGTGGGCGTCGTTGATCCTCGCCGCGGTCGTAGCCTGCGCTCCCTCGCTCGCACCGGCGATCCTCGTCCTCTGGCTCCTCGTCCTCATCCTCGTCCTGACCCGTCGCGAAGGCCGCGGTGCCGCCCGGGTGATCTGGCTCGTGATCCCCGCGGCCGTCGCCGTCGCGCCGCTCGTCTGGCACCGTGTCCGGGCGGGGGAAGGTTGGGCACTGTTCGCCGATCCCGGGGTGCCGGCGCCGTTCGTCATGCCGCACGACGATCTGTGGGGGCGCCTGTTGCTCGCCGCCGGCTTTCCGACCGATGACTTCGCCGGATGGGCGGGGATCATCGGGGAGGGAACCGGATGGGTGGCGCTGCTGATCGTCCCGATCCTCCTGCTGGCACTGGCCGCGCCGGGGCTCTCGCGGACGGCGCCGGTGGTGGTCTGTTACGTCAGCGTCGGTGTCGGTATCGTGACGGCCCTCGTCGCCTCGAGCGTCCAGTTGTCCGCCGCCGGTGCGACCCCCGTGGCGCTCTGGCCCGGCGCCGGCCTCAGTCTGGCGTGGGCGGGCCTGCTGGGGTCCGCCGCGCTCGCGCTGGCCGCCCTCCCCGCGCAGGCCTGGCGAGGGGTGGTTGCCGCGGTGCCGCTGGTGGCTCTCGTGGTGCTCGCCGTGCCGGCCATGACCGCATTCCACCGCGACCAGGCTCAGATCGACAACGGACCCGACAGCACCCTTCCCGCCTACGTCAGCGCCGAGGGGCGGGGTGGTCCGGGGACGGCCACTCTCGTCATCACGCCGCTGCGCGAGGGCGGTGTCGTGAGCACGGTGGTCTGGGGAGGAAGCGCCACGCTCGGCGGCCAGACGACGCTCCAGTCATCGAGGCAGCACGCGACGACGGCTGACCAGGCGACCGCCTCCGTCACCGCCGACCTCGTCACCGGCTCTGCGGGTGATGTCGTGTCTCGGCTCGCCGCCCACGGGATCGCCTACATCCTCCTCGACACCCCGGGCGGCAGCGGGGGGCGCAGCGACGACGCGCGGGCGACGCGTTTGGCGGCGCAGGCCGCGCTCGACCGCCGGGACGGCCTGGAGGCGGTGGGCGAGACCGGCAAGGGGCAGCTCTGGTTCGTGCGCGACGAGGTGACACCGCGAGTGCCGGACATGTCGGAGCGAGCCACGGCGTGGAGCGTGGCGGCCGCTCAGGTGGGCATCGTCGTCGTGACGCTCCTTCTCGCTGTTCCCACCGCGGCGAGCGTCCGGCAAGCCCGTCGCCGGCCGCGTGTCGTGGGAGGTGAGAGGTGACGCCCATAGGTTCTCGCGGATTCGGGACTCGGGTCGGCATCGGTGCGGTGGTCTCCGCTGCGCTCGTGGTCGGCCTCGCCGCCGCCGTCGCCCTGCCCTGGCCGAACGTGGAGCGGGAGCCGGTCTCGGTCACCGCGCAGCCGCAGCCGACAGCATCCACCCTGTCGTGCGTCGGTCCGGTGTTGGCGGCAGGACGAAACGCCGCCGACGCCGGGCAGCTCACCGACGCGGCCCAGTCGGACATCGCGGCTTCGACGGGCACGAGCGATGTCAAGGCGACCTCGGCTCGTCTGGCCGCTCCGGATGTCTCCGCAGGTGCGGGGCCGACGGCGTTCGAGGCGCTCCCCGTCGGAGGCGTGCGCACCGATCTCGCCGCCGCGGGGTCGAGCGTCGTTGCGGCCGAGGATCTTCGCGGCTTCGCGGCATCCTCGTGCGCACCGGCCCGCTTGGAGTCGTGGCTGGTCGGAGGAAGCGGCACGACCGGGGCCGCCGACCTCGTCCTGATCGCCAATCCGTCCGCCGTCGCAGCCGAGGTGAGCATGACCGTCTACGGTGCGGGAGGGGCAGCAGAACCGGCGGCGGCGACGGGGATCGTTGTGCCACCTCGCTCGCAACGTGTCCTGCCTCTCGCGGCGATCGCGCTGGGGGAGGAGAGTCCCGTCGTCCGCGTCACCGCATCCGGAGCTCCGGTGCAGGTGAGCCTGCAGGCGAGCATCACTCGCGCGCTCCTTCCCGGTGGTGTCGATCAGGTTGGGTTGACGGCGGCTCCCGCGAATCGGCAGGTCATTCCGGCGGTCACGGTCGTCATGGCGCCGGGACTGGCGGGCGCATCCGACGCGGCGACCGTCCTGCGAGTCCTGTCAGCGTCTGCCGACACGCAGGCGCGTGTCGTCCTCACACCGCTGCGCGGTGGGGCGGCGATCTCGGAGACGTTGCCGTTGACGGCCGGAGTTCCGGCCGAGCTGGAACTGGCGACTCTGCCTCAGAACGCCTACCGTGTCGAGGTCGTCGCGGACGAACCGATCGTCGCCGCAGCGTGGACGACGAACGGGTTCGGAGAAGGGGCGGACTTCGCCTGGTTCACCGCTCCCTCGCCGGTGACGGTCCCCAGTCTCGTCGCGGTGGCGCCCGGCCCGGCACCGACCTTGACGTTGTCGAGCGATTCGGACGCAGCGGTGCGCGTGCGAGTGACCGGCCCGGACGGTGAGAGGGAGGTCACCGTCCCCGCGCGCTCGGCCACACGCATCCCGGTGAAGGCCGATGCGGTGTACCGCATCGACGCGGGCGCGGCGAGTGTGCGGGCCAACGTCACCTACGTCGGTTCCGGCG
This sequence comes from Microbacterium sp., assembly GCA_048594675.1. Classification (GTDB taxonomy): domain Bacteria; phylum Actinomycetota; class Actinomycetes; order Actinomycetales; family Microbacteriaceae; genus Microbacterium. The sequence goes on from JBMDWQ010000174.1 coordinate 13,894, forward strand.
CGCTCGCCGCGTACGACGTCGTTCCCGCCGATGCGGCGTCGGAGCCGGTCGTGGTCTTCACGCAGTAGCGTGCCGTCGATCCGCGGGCGATCAGAAGAAGCGGAACCGTTCGGGGCCGAGGTCCCACGGGTCTCGGTCGAGGTACTCCGCGGCCGCCCGGAACACGCAGCTCTCGATCATCATGCGGCGGTGGAGGTCATCGTCGCGGTGCAGGTGGCTCAGCCGCTCGATCGGGAAGCGGTACAGGATGATCCGCTTCTCGTCCGGAAGGGCGCTCCACCGCGGAATCCCGTCGTCGTCGGTCGCCGACGGCATCGCCGCCACTTCGAAACGAACGTCACGAAGCTCCGACCACGCGCTGCGCAGGAACTCGGCGGCCGTTCCGACGGCGAGATCGAACTTGTCCGCCCGTGTCTCCAGGGGCGGCAGCGGCGGCCTCACGACGGAGCTGCGATCGAGGCGTCCGTGTCGGCCGTGACGATTCGGGCGGGCGGGCGAAGCGGTGCGTCGGCGCCTCATCATGCCGATCATCCTATGCGGCCGGCCCGTCGATCGGATCGTCCCGGCGCGGCGCGGTCCGCGCCGGCGGTGGCCTGGGTACCGTAGAGGCGATGCGTGACAGACTCTGCTCCAAGGTGGCATGCGCCCGTGAGGCGGTCACGACGTTGACGTTCGACTACGGCGACCAGATGGCAGCCCTCGGGCCTCTCGGCGGCGGTGACGACCCGCACGCCCACGACCTCTGCGCGATCCACACCGACCGGTTGTCGGTGCCCAAGGGGTGGGTGGTCGTGCGGCACGAGACTCTCCGCGTCTGAAACCGGCGGGGCGGATCTCGCCCGCCGCGCAGGCCCGTGACACGCGGTGACCGGGTCCGGCCCCGGGGTGGGAGAATGGGCGGATGCCGACTTCCGTGACATCTCTCGACTTCGTCGTCGCCGACCTCTCGCTCGCCGAGGCGGGCCGTCATCAGATCCGCCTCGCCGAGAACGAGATGCCCGGTCTCATGGCCCTGCGTGCAGAGTTCGCCGACACGCGTCCGCTCGCCGGAGCTCGGATCGCCGGCTCGCTCCACATGACGGTGCAGACAGCGGTGCTGATCGAGACGCTCGTGGCCCTCGGCGCACAGGTGCGCTGGGCCAGCTGCAACATCTTCTCCACTCAGGACGAGGCGGCCGCCGCGGTCGCGGTGGGGCCCACGGGCACCGTCGACGAGCCCGCCGGTGTCCCCGTCTTCGCCTTCAAGGGCGAGACGCTGGAGGAGTACTGGGACTTCGCCGACCGCATCTTCGATTGGTCGGCCGAGGGTTTCGACGGACCCAATCTGATCCTCGACGACGGTGGTGACGCGACGCTCCTCGTGCACAAGGGCGTGGAGTTCGAGGCGGCGGGCGTGGTGCCCGACGCGCAGGACGGCGACTCGGCGGAGTACCGCATCGTGCTCGAGACGTTGCGCGCGTCGCTGGCACGCGACCCGCAGCGGTTCACCCGCATGGCCGCCGGCATCCTCGGGGTCACAGAGGAGACCACCACCGGTGTCCACCGGCTGTACGAGCTCCACGCGGCGGGGCGTCTGCTTTTCCCCGGCATCAACGTCAACGATTCCGTCACCAAGTCGAAGTTCGACAACAAGTACGGCATCCGCCACTCGCTCCCCGATGGCATCAATCGCGCCACCGACGTCCTCATGGGCGGCAAGGTGGCCTTCGTCGTCGGCTACGGCGACGTCGGCAAGGGGGCAGCCGAGGCGCTTCGTGGGCAGGGCGCTCGCGTCATCATCGGGGAGATCGACCCGATCTGCGCGCTGCAGGCCGCGATGGACGGATTCCAGGTGGCCCGCCTCGAGTCGGTGATCGGAGAGATCGACCTCCTCATCACGGGGACCGGCAACACCCACGTCGTGACCGTCGACCACCTGCTCGGGCTCAAGCACCTCGCGATCGTCGGAAACGTCGGTCACTTCGACGACGAGATCGACATGGCGGGGCTGGAGGCCCTTCCCGGCGCCGAACGCGTGGAGATCAAGCCGCAGGTCCACGAGTGGCGTCTGCCCACCGGCCGGAGCATCCTCGTGCTCTCCGAGGGGCGCCTGATGAACCTCGGGAACGCGACCGGTCACCCGTCGTTCGTGATGAGCGCGTCCTTCACCAACCAGGTGCTCGCTCAGCTCGAGCTGTGGGAACGGCGCGACGCGTATCCGACGGGTGTCTATGTGCTCCCCAAGCTCCTCGACGAGAAGGTCGCGCGTCTGCACCTGTCGGCCCTGGGCGTGGAGTTGACCGAGCTGACGCCCCACCAGGCGGCCTACATCGGGGTCCCCGTGGAAGGGCCCTACAAGCTGGAGCACTACCGCTACTGACCGGCTGTCGTCCGGCCTCGACCCGGTCAGCCGGCCGGACGCACCGGCGAGGCCGCCCCCACCGACGAATCGTGACGCACCGGGAACCCGCGGGGCGCGTCGGCGGTGGTCGATGTCAGCACGTCGACGCGTTCGGAGGCGCCGCGGAGCGCGCGATACTCGCGGTCGCGCCGCACGGCCACGACGGCGCGGACGAACGTCTCGGGATCTGCGACGGGAACCGGTGACACGAACGCGCTGACCTCCGCCGCGAGGTGGAACGCGGCACGCGAGCGCGCCGCGGGATCCAGGCCTTCTGCGCCGCGGACGAACTGCGCCGCCCGCCGGGCGACCCGGTAGGGGAGCCGGGCGACATCGGCGACCCGAGCCCACTCCGCCAAGGCCGGCGGCACGTCTCCCGCGGGAGCCGGAAGGCGCGGTGCGCGGGTGCGCTCGCTGTAGGTGCCGGCGAGGAGATCGCCGAGGCGTTGCGCGCGCGGGGTGAACACGCCGACGAGCCCCGCGACCGCCCCCGCGGTGAACCAGATCTCCAGAACCCCGGTCAGGGCGCGGATGAACGCGTGGCGAAAGCCGATCGCGCCACCGTCGCTGCGCACGATCCGCCCCCCGACCGCCAGCTTCCCCAGGCTCCGGCCGCGCGTCGCCGTCTCCACGGCGGTCGGGATGACCACCAGCACGATCACGATCGTGGTGATCGTGAGAACGGGAGACATCGTCAGGAGGTCGCCCCCTGCTCCCGTGACGAGGCCGGCCACGGTCCAGAACGCGACGAGGACGGCGACCGAGGCGACGGCGTCGATCAGTGCTCCCAGGGCCCGCAGGAAGAAACCCACCGCCTGCACGTCCAGAGCGACGGCCTCGCCGGTGAGCACCTCGTCCTGTCGGATCTCGGCGGCAGCACCCGGGGACGTCATGACTACAGTGAAACACATGGACCTCGACGCGATCACGGCTGCTCGACGGGCCGAGTGGGAGCGTCTGGACGAGCTCGGCCGACTGCGCCGCCCCCGGGGAGCGGAGGTCGATGAGCTCGTCTCGCGCTATCGCTCCGCGTCGGCCGATCTCGCCGAGATCAAGACATCCGCCGGCCGCAGCACCGAAGGCGATCACCTCTCGACCCTTCTCGCACGGGCGCGGCTGCGACTGACCGGTGCGCCGGACAACGTCCTGCAGCAGGTGCCGCGGTTCTTCGTCCGTCAGCTGCCTGCCGCGCTCTACCGCTTGCGGTGGACGACACTCGCCGTCGCCGTCTTCTTCCTCGCGGTCGCCACGCTCGCCGGCAGCTGGATCGCCCGCGACCCACAGGTGCTCGCTGCGCTCGGCAACGCGGCGCAGCTTGAGCAGTACGCCGAGAGCTCGTTCACCGACTACTACAGCGAGAACCCCGCCGCGGTGTTTGCGGGCACGGTGTGGACGAACAACGCCTGGATCGCCGCGCAGTGCGTGCTCTTCGGGATCACCGGCTTCTGGCCGGTCATGGTCGTCATCCAGAACGCCGTCGGGGTGGGGACCGCCGCCGCCGTGCTGTTCGCGCACGGACGCGGTGACGTGTTCTTCCTCTACATCGCCCCGCACGGCCAGCTGGAGCTCACGTGCATCTTCGTCGCGGCCGCCGCCGGACTCCACATCTTCTGGGCATGGGTCGCGCCGGGGCCGCGACCTCGCGGGGAGGCGGTCGCCGAGGCAGGCCGCTCCCTGGTCACCGTCGCGATCGGTCTCGTGTTCGCCCTCGCTCTCGCCGGTCTCGTCGAGGGATTCGTGACGGCGCAGCCCTGGCCGTGGCCCGTCAAGATCGGAATCGGCACTCTCGCCCTCGCGGCCCTGCTCGTCACGATGCTCGTCGTCGGACGTCGCGCGGTGCGACAGGGGGAGACGGGCGATCTCACCGAGTATGAGGCGGGGACGACCCGGCTCGTCTCGGGGTGAGTCTTTCTTTTGAACTTGTCAAAACAAACCGCTACGCTGAAGGTGTGACCGAGACCGCATCCGCCGTGGGCGAGGCCGCTGCCGCGCGCGCCCTGCGCGAGGCAGGTCTGCGCGTCACGGAGTCGCGGACCGCCGTCTACCACGCGCTCGCGTCGCGGCCGCATGCGAGTGCCGACGCCCTCTTCGCCTCGATCAGCGACCGGGTGCCGCGCACCAGCAGGCAGTCGGTCTACAACGCCTTGAGCGACTTCGCCGATGCCGGACTGGTTCGCCGCATCGAGCCGGCGGGCCGCCCGATGCTCTTCGAGCTGCGCGTCGATGACAATCATCACCACCTCGTGTGCATCCAGTGCGGCGCCGTCGAGGACGTGGAGTGCGTCGTCGGACACGCGCCCTGCCTCACCCCCTCCGACTCCCACGGATATCGCCTCCAGGCCGCCGAGGTCACCTTCTGGGGCACGTGCCCCGCCTGCGCGGAGGGAACGCGCCCGTGACCCGACCCTTCATCGCGGTCCCGCCGCGGCCCGGATCTCCCGCCCCCTCGACCCTTCAGGAAGGAAGAAAATGAGCGCACACGACGACAGCGCCGCGCCGATCGGTGAGAACCCGACGGGCATCGACCAGTCCGTCACCGTGACCGACACCGACGAGGCCCGCGCCGAGCAGGAGCAGACCGATCAAGCCGGTTCCTGCCCCGTCATCCACGCCCAGCCGCACCCGACCACGGGCTCGGCGAACAACGTGTGGTGGCCGAATCAGCTGAACCTTCGCATCCTGAAGAAGAACCCGGCGGTGGCGAACCCGCTCGGCGAGGACTTCGACTACCGGGCGGCCTTCTCGGCGCTCGACCTGGATGCCGTCAAGAAGGACATCGCCGAGGTGCTGACCACCTCGCAGGACTGGTGGCCCGCCGACTTCGGCAACTACGGCCCCCTCATGATCCGCATGGCCTGGCATTCCGCCGGCACCTACCGCGTGATGGACGGTCGCGGGGGAGGGGGCACGGGACAGCAGCGCTTCGCGCCGCTGAACAGCTGGCCCGACAACGTCAACCTCGACAAGGCGCGGCGCCTCCTCTGGCCGGTCAAGAAGAAGTACGGACAGAGCATCTCCTGGGGAGACCTCATGATCCTGGCGGGCAATGTCGCCCTGGAGTCGATGGGATTCTCCACCTTCGGCTTCGCCGGCGGACGCCCCGATGTCTGGGAGCCGGACGATGATGTGTACTGGGGCCCGGAGACCACGTGGCTCGGCGACGAGCGCTACACGGGGGAGCGCGACCTCGAGAAGCCGCTCGCGGCGGTTCAGATGGGGCTCATCTACGTCAACCCGGAGGGGCCGGGCGGACAGCCCGACCCGCTCGCGTCGGCGCGTGACATCCGCGAGACCTTCGGCCGGATGGCGATGAACGACGAGGAGACCGTCGCGCTCATCGCGGGGGGCCACACGTTCGGGAAGACGCACGGCGCCGCGCCCGACTCGCACCTTCACGACAACCCCGAAGCCTCGCCGATCGAGGAACAGGGACTCGGATGGAAGAACGACTACGCCTCCGGCAAGGGTGACGACACGATCACGTCGGGCCTCGAGGTCACCTGGACCTACCACCCCACGCGGTGGGACAACGAGTTCTTCCACATCCTCTACGCGTACGAGTGGGAGCTCTTCCAGAGCCCGGCCGGCGCGCACCAGTGGCGCCCCGTCAACGGCGGGGGAGCCGACATGGTGCCGATGGCGCACTCGTCGGGCCGGCGTGAGCCGCGCATGCTCACGAGCGACCTGGCTCTGCGTGCCGATCCCGAGTACGACAAGATCTCGCGACGCTTCAAGGACGACCCCGACGCGTTCGCCGACGCGTTCGCGCGCGCGTGGTTCAAGCTGACCCACCGCGACATGGGTCCCATCGAGCGCTACCTCGGTCCCGAGGTGCCCAGCGAGGAGCTCATCTGGCAGGACCGGGTTCCCCCGGTGGACCACCCGCTCATCGACGACGCGGCGGCGGCAGCGCTGAAGGCGCGGATCCTCGATTCCGGGCTCAGCGTCGCCGAGCTCGTCTCCACGGCGTGGGCGGCCGCCTCGACCTTCCGCGGCAGCGACAA
>JBMDWQ010000175.1:0-12347 GCA_048594675.1 Microbacterium sp.
GACGGTCGTGATCATCGACCCGCCGGTGAGGAACGGAGGCAGTGCGTCGAGCATCTCCGACCGCCCGTACAGTCCGCCGACCCCGTACGGGCCGAGCATCTTGTGGCCGCTGAACACGGCGAAGTCGACACCCAGGGCGGGAAGGTCCAGCGTCAGGTGGGGCGCAGACTGGCAAGCGTCCATCACGGTGACGGCCCCGACGCGCTGGGCGAGCGCCACGAGCTCGGCGACCGGGTTCACGATGCCCAGGACGTTCGAGACGTGCGTGAAGGCGACCAGGCGCGTCCGGTCACCGATGATCTCTGCGGCCGCGTCGAGATCGAGCGTGCCGTCGTCGCGGACGGGGATGTGGCGCAGCACAGCGCCGGTGCGGGCGGCCAGCTCCTGCCACGGGATCAGGTTCGCGTGGTGCTCGATCGCCGTCGTCACGATCTCGTCGCCCGGTTGCAGCGCGAACCGCGCCGACGCCGGCGCCCCTCGGCCGAGCGTGGCGTTGCCGATCGCGTAGGCGAGGAGGTTCAGCCCCATGGTGGCGCCGCTGATCCACACGAGCTGCTCGGGAGCTGCCCCGACGAAGCCCGCCACGGTCGCCCGGGCGTCCTCGAACAGATCGGTCGCCTCGGCCGCGAGGGTGTGCGCGCCGCGATGGACCGCGGCGTTGGAGTGGGTGAGGAAGTCGTACTCCGCCTGCAGCACCTGACGCGGCTTCTGGCTCGTGGCTCCCGAATCGAGGTAGACGAGCGGCTTCCCCGACACCGTCTGGGACAGGATCGGGAAGTCCGCGCGCAGGGCCGCCACGTCGAGAGCCGCCGTCGGAGCAGCGGCATCGGGGTGGGTGAGGTCGGTCGCGGAAGTCACCCATCTAGGCTACGCCCCGGTACCCCCGCGGGCTCCGGCGGCTTCGAGGTCGAAGGCGGGCTCGGCCCGCTGTGACAGGCTGGGCGCATGACCGTCTCCCCGTCCCTGACCGCGCTCGCCGACGCGGTGCGCGACGCGGCCGACCGCCGCGCGCGCCGCGCCCAGCTCGACGCCCAACTGCGCGTCGCCGAGGAGCTCGTGGCGACGCGGCGCGACGAGCTCCGTCCCCTCGAACAGGCCCAGGCGGCCGAGGAGGCCGACGTCCGTCGGCTGGAGCGGCTGTCGCCGGCGCGCCTCTGGGCGACGATTCGCGGAGATGTCGAGGAACGCGTCGCCGTCGAGCAGGCGGAAGCGGACACCGCGGCGCGCGCGACCGTGGCTGCTCGGGCGCGACTCGACGACGCGAAGGCCAGTGCGACGCGCGTGCGCGCCGAACGCGACGGCCTCGGCGATGTCGAGGGCGCCTACGCGCGGTCGCTCGATGCCTATGAGGCCGGTCTCGCAGACGCCGGCGGTGCCCCGGCGACCGAGCTCGCCCACGTCGCCGAGAACCTCGGACGTGTCGCGGCCGAGCAGAAGGAGATCGACGAGGCGGCCCTCGCGCTCCGGCAGGCGACCGTGGCGCTCGACCACGCCGTGGATCGCCTGGAGAGCGCCGGTGGCTGGGCGACGTACGACACCTTCTTCGGCGGCGGCATGGTGGCCGACCTCGTCAAGCACAGTCGCATCGATGAGGCGACGCGAGCGTTCGTCGCGGTCAACCGGGCCCTGGAACGCCTCAGCGTGGAACTCGCCGACCTCGACCTCCCGGCCGTTCGGGGAGCAGAGATCTCGCAGGGGCTCGCGGTGTTCGACGTGCTCTTCGACAACATCTTCAGCGACTGGATGGTGCAATCGCGCATCGCCGAAGCGCGGGACCGGGCGTATCGTCTCCGGTCGCTGCTTGCCGGGCTGGCCGCCGAGCTGGATGGCCGCGCTGCCCGAGCGGCGGGAGTGATGGCCGCCCTCACGGCACGGCGCGAGGAGATCCTCACCGCCGGCTGAGGCGCCCTTCTTGCCGCGCGCGGGCTACGGGGTGTCGTCGGTGTGCGAGACGAGTCCGTACGACGTGATCCGCCCCGCACGGTCATCGCCGGGCAGCGGCCGCGAACGGCGTCCGTAGATGAGCTCGGTGGAGTCCAGCAGCCACGGCACCAGGGTGATGGACACCCCGTGTACGAGCATCAACTGCTGCGCGATGCGGCGCGCGCGACGGTTGTGCAGGAGCGACTCCCACCAGTGCCCCACGATGTACTGCGGCAGATACACCGTCACGACGGTCGACCCGTGCTTCTCGCGGTAGGCCTTGATGAACTGCGCGACCGGCGCCGCGTAGTGCCGGAACGGCGACTCGATGATCACGAGCGGCACCGGCATGTGGTGGGCCTCCCAGTCGGCCTGCAGCTCCACCGCGTCCTGTTCGTTGATCGCCACGTGCACCGCGATCGTCTTGTCGTGCCGGGCGGCCAGCGCGTAGTCGACCGCCTTCGCGACCGGCTTCTGCAGGCGCCCCACGAGGACGAGGGCGACGTCTCCCGAGGCGCCGAAGCGGACGTCGTCGTCCATGGCGGTCTCGTGGTCGACATCGCGGTAGTACCGGTGCACACCGACCATGAGGAGCGCCAGCACCGGGATGGCGAAGAACACCAGGTACGCCCCGTGCGTGAACTTCGTGATCGTGACGATCGCCAGCACGGCGACCGTGAAGGCCGCGCCCACGAAGTTGATGATGAGCCCCGAGACGGCCGCCCGCCGCTCCGAGACGAGCTTGGGCGGGAGCAGCCGCAGTTCCCGCCGCCAGTGCTTGACCATCCCGATCTGACCGAGGGAGAACGAGACGAAGACGCCGATGATGTAGAGCTGGATGAGCGTGGTGAGGCGGGCCTGGAAGACGATCAGCACCACGATGGCGGCGGCGCCCAGGATGAGCATGCCGTTGGAGAACACCAGCCGGTCGCCTCGGGTGTTCAGCGACTTGGGTGCGTAGCCGTCGCGGGCCAGGACAGCGCCCAGGAGCGGGAAGCCGTTGAACGCGGTGTTCGCCGCGAGGAGCAGGACGCACGCGGTCGCCGCCTGGATCACGTAGAACGGGATTGAGCCCGCTCCGAAGGTCGCCGCGGCGACCTGGGCCATGAGCGAGGGTTGCGGCGTTCCGGCACAGTCGAAGCCGATCAGGTGGCACGGGTTCTCCGCGTAGTGGACGCCCGTGATGAGCGCGAGCGCGGTGAGCCCGGCGAACAGCATGATCGCGATCGTGCCCATCGTCACGAGCGTGAGCTGGGCGTTGCGCACCTTCGGCGACCGGAAGGCGGGAACGCCGTTGGAGACGGCCTCCACACCGGTGAGCGCCGAACACCCGGAGGAGAAGGCGCGCAGGATCAGCAGCAGCACGGCGGCTTGAGTGAGGCTCTCGCCGTGCACCTCGAACGCCGCGCTCGACGCGACGGGGGCGTCTCCGAACGCCCAGCGGATGAGGCCGGTGACGATCATCACGGCCACCGAGCCGATGAACACGTACGTCGGGATCGCGAACGCCGTCGACGCCTCGCGAACGCCGCGGAGGTTCACGAGGATGATGAGGATGACGAACCCGACCGCCAGCTCGATCCGCCACGGGTCCAGCTCCGGCACGGCCGAGATGATGTTGTCGACGCCGGAGGCGATCGACACCGCGACCGTGAGGATGTAGTCCACGAGCAAGGCCGCCGCCACCACGACGCCGGCGCGCTCGCCCAGGTTCGTGCGGGCCACCTCGTAGTCCCCGCCTCCCGAGGGATAGGCCTTGATCAACTGCCGGTAGCTGAGGACGACGACGATCAGCAGTGCCACGACCGCCGCCGCCACCCACGGCGCGAACGCCAGGAACGCGGTGCCGCCGATGAGCAGGATCATCACCAATTCCTGCGGGGCGTAGGCCACCGACGAGAGCGCATCGGAGGCGAAGATCGGCAGCGCCATCTTCTTGGGGAGGGCCTGGTCGTCGAGCTGTTCGCTGGTCAGTGGCTCGCCGAGGAGGATGCGCTTCGCGATCGGCGTCGTCTCGTCGGACGGATCGCGACTTTCGTCAGTCACGGCGGGCGACATTACGCCTGCGCCGTCCCCCGCGCAACACGCGGTCGCCGGGTGCACGTCGGAGGATCGCGGGAGGGCGTCGGCGCGGGCTTCGGGCGGAGCAGGATCGGGATCCTAGACTCGCTCGAATGGACGATCGCATCACTCTGGGGATCCTCGCCATGCTCGCCGGCGCTGCCGTCGGCGTGGTGCTGTTCGTGCCGTTCGTCGCCGTCAGCTACCGCCGTCGTGGCGGGCTCGGGTTCTGGAGGTTCGCCGGGTGGGCGGCGTTCCTCGTGTACTTCTTCGCGATCTGGACGTACACGCTCCTTCCCCTCCCCGACCCCGACGCGATCCGCTGCGTCGGGGCGATCACCGACCCGATGTCCGTCGTACGGGACCTGCAGACGGCCTTTGCCGGCCCCGGTAACCCGCTGCGAAGTCCCGAGCTGCTGCAGCTCGTCTTCAACGTGCTGCTCTTCCTCCCCCTCGGCTTCTTCGTCCGGGTGCTGTTCGGTCGCGGCTTCGTCGTGGCGGTGCTGATCGGCTTCGCCGTCTCGCTCCTGGTGGAGACCACACAGCTCACGGGCGTGTGGGGGATCTACCCGTGCGCGTACCGCTTCTTCGACGTCGGGGACCTGATGACCAACACGACCGGCGCCCTGATCGGGGCGGTGCTGTCGCTGATCGTCCCGAAGCGTCATCGCGGGTTCTCCCGGACGGCCGACGCCGACGAGCCCGATCCCGTCACGCGCGGGCGCCGCGTGCTCGCCGCGTTCTGCGACCTGCTCGGTGCGTGGCTCTTCGCGGCGGCCGTCGCGACGACGGTCGCCCTGTCGCTGCGTTTCATCTTCCAGGTGCCCGACGCCGACATCCCGGAAGGACTCTTCGACCTGGTGTCGGGGCTCGCCGTCATCGCCCTCTGGCTGACCCTGATCCTCGCCACGGGACGCTCGGTGGGTGATCTCGCCGTCGAGCTGCGCTATCGCGGCGGGACGCTCCCGGTGCCGCTGGCGCGGCTCTTGCGCTTTGCCGGAGGGGTGGGCGGCTACTACGCGCTCGACCTGCTGCCGGCGCCCTGGTCCACGGTGTCGGGACTGTTCCTCTTCGTCGCCCTCGTGCTCGTGTTCACCACACGGCGCGGCCGAGGCCTGCCGGGACTCGTCAGCGGCCAGGAGCTCACCGACGCGCGTGAGGGCGCCGGGGGGAGCGTGCCCCCGCGCGTCAGCGGCCGGAGTAGTAGTAATACAGGATCGCGGTGACCTTCTCGCCGTCGGTGTCCACCACCACGCTGTAGGCGGGCTTGCCGTCGGTGAACCCGGAGCGGTCGGGAGCGAAGACGAACCGCGGGTTGCCGCTGCGGTCGACCTCGACGCCCGGCTCCAGCGCCTTCACGTCGGCGACCGGCATGCCGATCTTCACGCCGAACTCCGCCGTGACGGGCACCCCATCGACGTCGTTGGCCGTCAGGCGCAGATACGACGGCTGGGAGTAGTCGTCGCGGCTCGGGCCGCCCTCGAGCGGCTTCATGTCGTAGAGGGCGATGCCGGGCCACTGGTACACCGTGTAGTCGGGATAGCTCGATCCGTTGCCCTTCTCGACGCGCTCTTTCGGCGCCGAGCCGAAAGCCTCGGAGAGCGTGGACACCGCGCCTGCCATGTCGCCGTTCCAGTCGTAGGTGAACGTCGAGGATCCGGCGTCGTCGGTGAGGGAGAGCCCGGTGGCGGCGAGGGTGATCCCGGCGGCGGCCGGAGCATCGCTCTCGGTCGGTGCCGACGGTGCGCTCGGGCTCTCGGCCGGGTCGGACGCCTCGGCGCTGGTCGAGGAGGAGCCTCCGGGGTCCTGAGATGCCGGCTCAGGATCGCCGTTGCCTCGGGTCAGCAGCAGGACGAGCGCGATGATGACCGCCACGGCGAGAACGGCCGCGACGATGCCCAGCACGAGCGGAGTGCGATCGCGGGTCACGGGGGCGGGGTCGGTCATGCGGGGTCTCCCAGGAACTCGCGAGCGGCGACGACGAGGGTGTCCACACCGCGTTCGATGGTCGGGTGAAGGACCGGGGCGAAGAACGGCGAGTGGTTGGTGGGGATGTCCTCGTTGAGGGTCCCGCGCTCAGCGGCCGCGGCGTAGGTCTGCGGGTCGACGCCGCCCCAGAACCAGAACACCAGGGGGACGCCCGCCTCCCGAGCGAACCAGGACACGTCTTCGCTCCCGGTGAACATGCCGGGGTCGATCACCGTGCCGGCACCGAAGGCGCGGTCGAAAGCGGCGGTGACCCGGGCAGTGGCGGCCGCGTCGTTGATCGTCGGAGGGAGGGAGTGGTCCACCGTGATGACCGGTTCCTCTTCCGCGCCCGACGCCTGCGCCTCGGCGCGGACGATCCGCTCCACGCGACCGAGCACGTCGGCACGGGCGTCGTCGTCGGGGTACCGGAGGCTCAGTTCCAGCGTCGCCTCGGCGGGGATGATGTTGTTCTTCAGGCCCGCGTGCAGCGAGCCGACCGTGACGACCGCCATCTCCCGGGGGTCGACCTCGCGGGAGACGACCGTCTGCAGGCGCATCACCGTGGCCGCCGCCATGACGATCGGGTCGATCGTGGCGTGCGGACGCGAGCCGTGCCCGCCGCGGCCGAGGAGCTTCACGGTGAGGCCGTCGGAGGCCGCCATCTGCGTGCCGGGGCGCACGCCGATCACGCCGGCGGGGAGAGGGGTGAGGTGCTGCCCGAGCACGATGTCGGGTCGGGGGTAGGCATCGAGCACCCCGTCGGCGAGCATCGCCTGCGCACCGGCGCCGTACTCCTCCGCGGGCTGGAAGACGGCCACGACCGTTCCCGACCACTGGTCGGTGCTCGCGGCCAGTCGCTCCAGAGCACCCAGGAGAGCCGTCACGTGCATGTCGTGCCCGCACGCGTGCATGACGGGCACGTCGTTTCCGGCCGGGTCGGTGCCGCGTGCGGTGGAGGCGTAGGCGAGCCCGGTCTGCTCCGGGACGGGCAGCCCGTCCATGTCGGCGCGCAGCCACACGACGGGGCCTTCTCCGTTGCGGATGATCGTGGCCACGCCGGTCTTCCCGAGGCCCTCGGTGTACTCGAGCCCCAGTGCCGCGAGCTCGCGCGTGATCACGCCGGCGGTCCGCGTCTCCTGGAACGAGAGCTCGGGATGACGGTGCAGGTCGATGTAGAGGGCCTCGAGGTCGATCGTCATGCGTTCGAGCCTACGCGGCGCACCTGTGCGAGGTCAGGGCGGTTGGGTCGCTGGGTGGGGCTCACCGACCCGGGGTGCGGTGAGGAGGAGGAGCGGTGCTGGCGCGGGGGACGAGCGCGAACGGGAGGACGGGATCGGGCGCCGCGACGTCCTCCTCCAGGGCCGCCAGCGCCGCCTCGGCGGCCCGCTGTCCCTGAGCGTGGGGGAACTGCTCGATCGTGGTGAGCCCGAAGAACCCGCTCATCTCGTGTCCGTCCACGCCGATCACCGAGACATCGCCCGGCACGTCGCGCCCTGCCTCCCGCGCCGCGAAGAGCGCACCGAAGGCCATCTCGTCCGACGCCGCGAAGATCGCGGTGGGAGCAGTCGTGCGGAGCAGGTCGCGCGCAGCCCGGTATCCGCCGTCGATCGTGAAGTCCGCCGCGGCGAAGGCCGCCGGACGCAGCCCCGCCTCGGCCAGCGCCGCGTCGAAGCCCCGCCGGCGCAGAGTCGGGATGTCGGGGGAGCGGTCGTCGCCGAGGCTGTGGCCGATGTGGGCGATCTCGCGATGCCCGAGCTCGATCAGGTGAGAAGCGGCCAGTCGAGCGACGGCCGTGTCGTCCACCTGCAGTGTCGCCAGGCGCGCGCTCGGGGTGCCGAGACCGATCACGGGGAGGCCGAGTCCCTGGAGGTCGTCGATCTCGGGGTCGGAGAAATCGACGGACAGCACGACGACGGCATCCACCCGGCCGCGCCGCAGCGATGTGTGCAGCAATCGCCGTCGCTCTCCGGGGTCGTCGGTGGCGTTGTACAGCGTGATGTCGTATCCCCGGGGCGACAGCACCGATGCGATCCCGTCGAGCACATTGGCGAAGAACCAGCGGTCGAGGAGGGGAACGATCACCCCGATGGACCGGGTGCGGCCGGTCGCGAGGCTCGACGCGGCGGCCGAGACCACGTAGCCGAGCTCGTCGGCCGCGGCACGCACGCGCGCGCGGGTGTGCTCCGACAGTCGGCCGCGCCCGCTCAGGGCGCGAGAGACGGTCGCCGTCGAGACTCCCGCTCGACGGGCGACCTCCTCCAGACTCGCCACGTCAGTGCGTCGACAGCCAGACCGCGGTGTCGATCGGCAGCTCGCCGCCCTCGAATCGTTCGCTCGCGAGGAGCACCGTGCCGGCGGGGAGCGTCACCGCGGCGCGTCCGGCGTTGGCGATCACCGTCACCGCGTCGTCGCCTGCGTGCACGCGGAAGGCGAGCACGTCGTCGCCGTACCCGTCGAGCCATTCCAGCCGTCCGGATCCGAGCCCGTGCGCGCGGCGCGTGGCCAGCAGCGTGCGATAGAGCCAGAGCGTCGACTCCGGGTCGTCTTCCTGCGAGGACCGCGCCAGGTCCGCCCATTCCGCCGGCTGCGGCAGCCACGACTCGCCGCTCGGGCTGAATCCGTAGGCCGGCGCGTCCGAGGTCCACGGGATCGGCACGCGGCAGCCGTCGCGCCCGTAACGCTCCCGGTTGGTGCGGAACCAGGTGGGATCCTGCCGCACGTCGTCGGGCAGGTGGATGACCTCCGGGAGCCCGAGCTCCTCGCCCTGGTAGAGGTAGGCCGAGCCGGGGAGGGCCAGCATCACCGTCGTGGCCGCACGCGCGCGGCGCAGGCCCACCTCGGGGATCGGCTGTCCGGGGGAGTCCGGGCCGATGCCGTGGCCCTGCGGGTTCTCCGCCGTGAGGGCCAGGCGCGAGGCGTGCCGGACGACGTCGTGGTTGGAGAGCACCCACGTCGCCGGAGCGCCCACGGCCGGGAAGGCGCGCAGCGACTCGGCGATGACGGTGCGGATGGCCGGCGCGTTCCACTCCGTCATCAGGTACGGGAAGTTGAACGCCTGGTGCATCTCGTCGGAGCGAACCCACAGCGCCGTCTTGTCGACGGTGGGCAGCCACGCTTCGGCGCACAGGGCACGGTCGCCGTCGTACTCCGCGAGCACCCGGTTCCAGTCGCGGTAGATCTCGTGCACGCCGTCCTGACCCCAGTACGGCACGTCCTCCTCGCCGCCTCCCATGCTGTCGGCGTCGACCGAGGGGAGGTGGTCGGGAAGGCCATCGGTCTTGACGAGGCCGTGTGCGACGTCGACGCGGAAACCGTCCACGCCGCGGTCGAGCCAGAACCGGAGGATGCTCCGGAACTCCTCCTGCACCTCGGGGTTGGACCAGTCGAAGTCGGGCTGCGAGACGTCGAACAGGTGCAGGTACCACTGGCCGGGGGCTCCATCGGGGTCGGTCGTGCGCGTCCAGGCCGGTCCGCCGAACACCGACTCCCAGTTGTTGGGTGGCAGCTCGCCGTTCTCGCCCTTGCCGTCTCGGAACATGTACCGGCCGCGCTCGGGGCTGCCCGGAGCTGCCGCCAGTGCCGCCTGGAACCACTCGTGCTGGTCCGAACTGTGGTTGGGCACGAGGTCGACGATCACGCGGATGCCGCGGGCGTGGGCCTGGGTGAGCATCTCGTCGAAGTCGGCGAGGGTGCCGAACAGCGGATCGACGTCGCGATAGTCGGCGACGTCGTAGCCCGCGTCGTGCTGGGGCGAGCGGTAGAAGGGGCTCAGCCACACCGCGTCGACCCCGAGCGAGACGAGGTCGTCGAGGCGCGACGTGATGCCACGGAGATCGCCGATGCCGTCGCCCGAGGCGTCGGCGAACGAGCGCGGGTAGATCTGATAGATCACGGCGGTGCGCCACCACTCCGAGCCGGGGCGGTCGCTCTCGGCGGCGGTGGACGAGAGGACGGAAGTCGTCGTCGAAGTCATGGACTCCATCCTAGGGCAAGCGCTTGCGCACGCAAGCCGCGACCGCGCGATCTGCATCACTCGTCCAGTCGCGCGCAGCGCCGCGTCCACGGCGGCCAACGGGGCCTCACCGGTGCTCGGATGGAGGTGTGCCGACGGTCGACGGGTGTCAGCGGGTGCTGTCCCCGCGTGCGCCGTGGTGGCGGCCCCGCCCACGGGCCGACAGCCAGACGGCGACGAGCGCTCCGCCCACCGCCATGACGGCGGGGCTCGAGCCGCCGACACGAACGACGCCCACGGCGTCGAAGCCGGTGAGCAAGGGATACCCCGTCGCGGACAGGGCGTCCGTCGAGATCAGGGTCAACAGCGCATAGGTGACGAGCGCAGCCGAACCACCACGGCCGAGCACAGCCGCCGCGGTGACCATGCCGCCGGTGCCCGCCAGGACCGCACCGGCGAAAGACCCTGTGCTGAGCCACCACGTCATCCCGACCGCGAGCAGCACCCACCCGGCCGCGGAAGCCGTCGCAGCCAGGAGTCCCGGGATCCATGCGCGACGATCCGTCGTCACCGAAAGGGTTGATTCCGTCATGACTCTCGACATGGTCGTCACTCTAGTCAGGGAGTTGGATCCTCCGACTGTCTCCACTTTCGCCTCGCCCTGCGGGTGAAACCGCGATGACGGCGGCGCGTACGCTGGGTCGGTGACCTCCCCCGACCTCGCCCGCGCTGAGTCGCTGATCGCCCGCATCCCCGACTTCCCGGAGCCGGGGATCCTCTTCCGAGACATCTCGCCGCTGCTGGCCGATGGTGCGGCGATGCGGACGGTAATCGACGCTCTCGTGGCGCCGTTCGCCGGGGCGTTCGACGTGATCGCCGGAGTCGAGGCGCGCGGGTTCCTCCTCGCGGGCGCGGCCGCGGTGGCCGCAGGTGTCGGAATGGTGCCGATCCGCAAGGCCGGGAAGCTCCCCCGGCCGGCCGCCGCCGTCTCCTACGACCTGGAGTACGGGCAGGCGACGATCGAGATGGCCGCCGACCTCCCCACCGGTACGAGGGTGCTGCTGGTCGACGACGTGCTCGCCACCGGCGGCACGCTCCGCGCGGCCCAGCGGCTTCTCGAGCAGCTCGGCTATGTCGTGACGGGCACCGCCGTGCTGATGGAGCTCGCCGACCTCCGCGGCCAGGAGGTCTGCGGGCCGGTGCACACCGTCTTCACGGTCTGATCTCCCGCCATCGGCAACCGCCACGTTCACCTTGCCGAGCGCTCTGATGTCTTGACCCGCCCTCGACGTGCGGGGCGTGACGACGGCCGTTTCTGTTTCGCCCGTGTGACGATCTGGCCGGGGTGGGATACTTGGGGGGCCTGTCCAGAAAGGACTCCTGTGGGAACTGTGACCTACGAACCGACCGTGCGCATCACCTCGAGCACCGGCGCCGAGATCCACGTCGGCGGCGAGATCGATGAGGTCTTCGCCTCGACGGCGGAGGGGATGCGCGCTCGGGTGGTCGAGGCCATCCGCCAGTTGGCGGCGTCCGCGGGTGAGCCGGTCACGGCGACGGTGGTCGAAGCCGGTACGCGCTGGCCGATGATCGTCCACCCCGACGGCACCTTCTTCGAGGCGAAGGCGTTGGCAGCGACGGAGGGCGAGGAGGATTCGTCCGGAGCGGCGACCGACACGGCTGCTCCCGAGATCATCGATGCGGTGCCGCCGTTGCCGGCGTCGGTCATCGAGGTCGCCGCGACCGAGACGCCCGCTCCGGCGGTGGCAAGCGAGCCGCCCTCCGCGCCGGTGGCGGCCGCCGCGGTCGTCGCGGCGGAGCCCACGGCTGAACAGGTGGCAGCCCCGTCTCCGGTGGCCGGACCGTCTCCTGCGGCAGGTCCGCTCCGCAGCGACGTGCAGCGCCGCGAGGGCGCCGCGCGCTCCACACCGACGGTCGACGACCTCCTCAACTCCCGCGCCGATCGGGCGCGCCCGCGTGCCACCGAGGGGTGGCAGGGTGCGATCCGCCGGGCGACGGGCGGGGCGATCTCCCCGCGTCCCGGCAAGAGCGAGCGGTCACGCATCGAACGCGAGCGCAAGGTGCAGCGGCGGCTCGACGCTCCGCGCACGATCGTCGTGCTGAACCCCAAGGGCGGTGCGCACAAGACGACCAGCACTCTTCTGCTCGCCGCGACGTTCGGCACGCAGCGGGGCGGGGCCACGCTGGCCTGGGACAACAACGAGACCCGCGGAACGCTGGGGTGGCGCGCGCAGAACGCTCCGCACCACCGCACCGCCGTCGATCTGCTCGCCCATCTCGACCAGTTCACGCAGCCGACGCAGGCGAGTCTCGCCTCGCTCGACACCTATGTGCGCACGCAGGTGGACGCCCGCTTCGATGTGCTCGCCTCGGACGAGGACGCCGCGGCCTCCTCCACGATCGACGCGGCCGCGTTCGACCG